>JBGPBY010000040.1:0-22348 GCA_041481485.1 Terriglobia bacterium | reverse complement strand
CGTTTCCCAGCCGCGGAGCGGCGGCAGTCCCTTTAGCCACCGGCGTGAGCCGGTGGTGAAGATCTCAACGCTATCAAAAAAGTGCCGGAGGCACGGCAGATCAAGAAATCATCCAGCCTCTCCTAATAAACCCCTCTTCTGAATCGTTCATTATTCAGGAGCGTCGAAGGTTGCAACATTCCTGGAGGCCGACTATGAAATCCGAAGGTGCCAATCGTCCGCAGCTCAACTTTAACTTTTTTGCCGCCGCCATCATTGCGCTGATGATTATCGGCGGCTTGCTCCTTGGACAGCAGAAGCCCGCTTCTGAGGTGCCTCAAAAACCCGTGAGTTCCCCAGGCGTCGCCGGATATCTCACCTATCTCTCCACGGACAAACCGATCTACCGCACTGGAGAGAAACTCTATGTCCGTGGCGTCATGTTGCGGTCGGACGACCATTCTCCTCTTTCGGACTCCACGAATCCGGCCCTCTTCGAAATCAAAGGCCCAAAGGGCGACACCGTGGCTTCGGGCGCCACCAGTATTATCGACAGCACCATCGGATTCTCCTGGGACATCCCTGCAACTCAAGCCGGCGGCGAATACACCGTCCGAATTTCTCACCCCTTAACCGGCGATGCGCCGGCGGAACGCAAATTCGATATCCGGACCTACCGGGCTCCGCGTCTGAAAAGCCAAATCGTTTTTGTGCGCGACGGATATGGGCCTGGCGATATGGTATCTGCAAACCTGCATGTCGATCGCGCGGAAGGCGGAGTTCCCGCAGGGGCTCGAGTCTCTGTCAGCGCTCGCGTGGATGGAAATGAAGTCTGGAACGGAACGACCACCATCGACGCATCGGGTAACGCGAATGCGAACTTCAAGCTTCCGGCAAGCATCGATAGAGGAGAAGGAACCATTGCCATGGTTATCGCGGATGGCGGCGCCGTAGAAACGGCGTCCAAGACCATCCCGATTCTCCTGCAGACTCTGGACCTTGCGATGTATCCCGAAGGAGGCGATCTTGTCGCAGGCCTGCCCAACCGGATCTACATTGAAGGGAAAACACCGAATCAAAAGCCAGCCGACATGGCGGGAATCATTACCACCAACGATGGAAAGGAAGTCGTGCGGTTTCGTACCGAGCATGAGGGCCGGGGACGATTCTCATTTACGCCGAGAAAGGGCGAAACGTATTCCCTGCACGTCACTGAACCCTCTGGCATCAAGACCGTCTTTCCGCTTCCCGCGGTAAAAGAATCCGGCGTTGTCATTTCGACCACTTCCGACATCACACCAAGACAGAAGGATGCCGCAATCCGAATTGGTGCGACAGCGGGCGGCGTCTACACCGTCTCACTCACCCAGCGTGGCAAGGAAGTCTCCTTTACAGCCGTGAAGCTCGCGGCGGATAAACTCGCCGATGTTTCAATGACGCTGCCCAAGTCTGCTGATGGTGTGCTTGTCGCCACAGTCTACGACGCGCAAATGAATCCGCTGGCTGAACGTCTGCTCTTCCGGCAGCCGGAGCACAAACTGAATGTCCACGTCACAGCCGATCGTCCCGATTTCACGCCCGGGGATAAGGTCAATCTCCGTATCGCCACGACGGATGAAAGAGGCAAACCCATTGGTGCAGTCGTTGGCCTCTCTGTTACGGACAGCAGCGTTTTGGAGCTGATCGACAAGCGCGAACAAACGCCCAACCTTCCCGTCATGGTGATGCTGGAAAATGACGTCCGCGATCTGGCCGACGCTCACGTCTACCTCGACGAAAACAACCCCAAAGCTCCGCTGGCAACCGACCTTCTCCTCGGCACGCAAGGGTGGCGCCGTTTCGCTACCGTGGACGCTTCGAAGTTCATGGCCGCCAATGGAGACGCCGCCAGGCGGGTACTTGGAACCAGAGTCATCACCGAGGATGACCGCGCCAAAGCGGCAAAGCTCTATTCCACATTCGATGCCATTGCTGGAATGCCAATGCTTGCTGTTGCGGGTATGGGCCAGGGCCAGGGCATTGGCCGAGGTGCAGGCGGGCCCGTGCCCGCACCGCCTCCACCGGCGCCCCGGGCCGTCGCAACGCCGTCTCCGTCGAAACCTCAGGAGGCCCGAGTTGAAGCGGTTGTCGAGAAAGCCGAGCTCAAGCAACAAGCCGCGGCGACTGTTGGTGAAGTATTGGCCGACAATCGCGTCAAGGATCTTCCGATGGTCGGGAACAACGTTCTGGACCTGCTTGCGGTGCTTCCGGGAGTTCGCAACGACCTGGCAAATGCGAACGGACAACTTCAAATGGCAAGGCGCCAGAATGGGTTCTTCCTCGAAAACCCAATTCTGATTGTCCGCGAATATGCACACACGCTGCGTCCCGGCTGGACGGAAGGCTCGCGCAGCGATTTCGCGGAAACCGTATATTGGAATGCCGGCGTGAAAACGGATTCATCGACAGGGCTCGCCACTGTCTCGTTCAATCTCAGCGATTCAGTGACTTCGTTTAAAGTTCTGGCGGACGGGTTCGCACGGGATGGTTCGCTCGGTTCCGGGGTCGCGGACGTTGAATCCGTGCAGCCGTTCTTCATCGAGCCGAAGATTCCGCTCCAGGTCACCAGCGGCGATGTGATCCAACTTCCCATAGGAATCGTAAATGGCAAAAGCCACGATCTCGGCAGAACGGAAATTGCCGCTCCCAAAGCCATCGCTGGAATCCAATTTACTCTTCCGGCGGATAACGGCAGCAGCCTCCGGGCCAAAGAACGCACTCGCCGACTCATGCAGATCGACATCGGGCGCGAGTACAGCGGCATGGCCGATTTCACCCTCGAAGCGAAGGCCGGTCTCTATCGCGACATGGTACAACGCAAAATTGACGTGCAACCTCTGGGCTTTCCCTATGAAAGCAGCGCCGGCGGCATGCTTGAAGCCAACGGGTCTCATGCCTTTGAATTCTCGCTTCCAGCCGGAATGATCCGTGGCAGCGTCTCAACCAGCGTTACTGTTTATCCCACACCGCTCGCCAACATGACGAGTGCGCTTCAGGCTCTGCTCCAGCAACCTTACGGATGTTTCGAACAGACAAGTTCCACCAGTTACCCCATTGTGATGGCCCAGCAATATTTCCTCACGCACACGGGTGTTGAACCGGCGATCATCGACTCTGCACGGAATCTGCTCGAATCGTCGTATAAGAGACTCACCGGTTTTGAATCCCGCAGTCGAGGTTACGAATGGTTTGGCGCCGATCCCGGACACGAAGCGTTGACCGCCTATGGTCTGATGCAGTTCACCGACATGGCCCAGGTCCGCGACGTCGACAAGGACATGTTGCAACGCACTCGCGCATGGCTGCTGGCGCGGCGCGATGGCAACGGCGGCTTCAGCCGCAGCGCCAAAGCCGTTGACAGCTTTGGCCGCGCTCCCGAAGACACCACCAATGCGTACATCACCTGGACTTTGGTCGAATCCGGCGAGAAGGATCTCGCGAAGGAAATCGCATGGGTGAAAACGGCTGCCAATTCTTCTTCAGACAGTTACGTCATTGCACTGGCAGCAAATGTTCTTTATGCCGCTGGCGACCATGCCGGCTCTCGCCCGCTGATGGACAAGCTGGCCAAATCGCAGGACAGCACCGGTACTGTGAAAGGCGGCATCAACAGCATCACCCGGTCCGGCGGCGCCGCTCTCGATATCGAGACCACGGCGCTATCCATGCTCGCCTGGATGCGCGATCCAGCCTACACATCCAACGTTGAGAAAGCCGTGAAATGGATTGTCGAGTCCAACAAGAACGGACGCTTCGGCTCGACTCAATCCACCATTCTGGCTCTTCGCGCGGTCGTTGCATACGACGCTGCGCGCGCCCATCCAAAGTCTCCTGGGCGAATCGTTCTCACCATCGATGGCAAACCGGTGGGTGCACCTGTGGCGTTCACCTCGAATACTCAAGGCGCCATCGTCATGCCCGATTTCGGAAAAGACCTGGGTGCAGGCAAACACACGGTTGTGCTGAAAATGGAAGACGGTTCGGGCATGCCGTTCTCGATGAACGTGAAGTATTTCAACGTGCTTCCGGACAGTTCCGAGAAGTCGAAAATTGGCATGAAGGTGGCGCTCAAAGATCCACAGATGACGGAAGGCGGCGTCACCGAAGCCTTCGTGTCGATTACCAATAAATCGGATGAAGCCATTCCCACACCGATTGCCATCATCGGGATTCCCGGAGGTCTGGAGGTTCGGCACGATCAGTTGAAGGAACTGGTCAAGTCCGGCAAGATCGATGCCTATGAAGTCAATGGCCGCGAAGTCGTCCTCTACTGGCGCTATATCAAGGCAAGGGACAAATTCGACCTTCCCATAAGCCTGGTGGCAGCGGTGCCGGGAACCTATACCGGTCCATCCAGCCGCGCGTATCTTTATTACACCGACGAATTCAAGGACTGGGCGCAGGGACTCCAGGTCACCATCAAGCCCAGGTGACAATTGAACAGTGAACATTTCTTCGGGGAAATGTTCACTGTTCAATGTTCACTGCTCAATTGTCATTTCGGCGGACGGTAGTGGGTCAGTTTGAAATTTGCGACGGCGGCCCACTGTAGGCGCGGTCTATGACCGCGCACAATCTCTCGTCGAGGAATCCCAGTCTGAAAATTACAGTGAACTGACCCGGGCGGACAGTCGCAATCCTTCCAGATTCTGACGTGTGCTAATCTTTTCGGTTCATGCAACTCAGTCACGTCAAAGAACTGGAAAGCAAGTACGTCCTCGGAACCTATGCGCGATACGACGTATTGATCGACCGCGGAAGCGGCGCGATGTTGATCGATCGCTCCAACAAGAGATACCTCGATCTCCTTGCCGGAATCGGGGTGAATGCGCTTGGATACAACCATCCGCGCGTGAAACAAATGCTGCGGAAGCAGATCAAGCATCCGCTCCATATTTCGAATCTGTTCTATCACGAATATCAGGGGCGCCTTGCGGAGAAGCTCTGCACACTCTCCGGGCTTGACCGTGCATTCTTTCCCAACAGCGGCGCCGAAGCGATCGAGGGCTCTCTCAAGTTTGCGCGTGCATGGGGCGGACGGGCCGGCAAAACCGATAAGAAACGATTTCGAATCCTCGCTCTCGAAAACTCATTTCATGGACGAACGTTTGGCGCGCTTTCCGCCACGGCAAGCGTAAAGTACCGGGAACCATTCGAACCGCTTGTGCCGGGGTTCGAGTTCGTCAAATTCAACGACGTCGAGGATCTCGATCGAAAACTGACGGACGATGTCTGCGCCGTTCTGATTGAAACCATTCAGGGCGAAGGAGGAATCTGTCCAATCTCCAGAGAATTCTATTTAGCAGCGCGCCAACTGACGTCGCAGCGCGGTGCATTGCTAATCGCCGATGAAATCCAGTGCGGGCTCGGACGCACTGGACAATGGTTCGCATTCCATGAGTTTGCGGGACCGGCGGACAAGGATCTTTTACCCGACATGGTCGCCTGTGCAAAGCCGCTCGGCCTGGGAATTCCGCTCGGAGCCGTCCTGTTGAAGAACAAGCTGGCGTCGGCAATCAGTCCAGGCGAACACGGTACGACATTTGGTGGAGGACCGCTGGCGTGCCGCGCCAGTCTGGAGTATTTCAAGATTATCGAAGACGACCATCTTCTGGAATACATACGGGAAACCGGAGCATATTTCAGGAAACTCCTGGATGATCTCAAAGATCTTTCTGTGGTGAAAGAAGTCCGTGGCAGCGGACTGATGCTCGCGGTCGAACTGACGGTTCCCGGCAAAGACATCGTGAAGCAACTCCTGGAGCAGGGCTTCATCATCAATTGCACACACGAAACGGTGCTGCGATTCCTTCCGCCATTTGTGATCACTCCCAAACAAATCGGCAAATTTGTAAAAGCGCTAAGAACAATTCTGGAGAAAATGTAGGTATGGCCGATCCGAAAATCCTCAAGTCGGAGATCGCATTCAACGGTGGCCACATTCAAGTGCGTGTCGACCGTGTGATTGAACCGGCCGGACACGAAACTACACGAGAGATTGTGGTTCACCCCGGTGCGGTCTGCATTGTTGCGCGTCCCGGAGTTGACGATGTGATTCTCATCCGGCAATACCGTCACTCCACCGGCGGCGAACTGCTTGAAATACCGGCCGGCGGACTGGATCCTGGCGAGGACCCCCTGGAGGCGGCCCGTCGCGAACTGGAAGAGGAAACCGGATACAGCGCATCGAATATAGTCCTTCGCGGGTCATTCTGGACCACACCCGGATTCACCACGGAATACATGTGGCTTTATGAAGCGACCGGTCTGACTAAGACGCACACGAATCCCGACGAAGACGAAGTCATCGAAGTCGATTTCGTGAAAATTGCCGATGCGCTGGAGATGGCACGTGACGGGCGGATCCAGGACGCGAAGACCATCCTCGGCTTGCTGCAGGTTTTCTGGAAATCGTGACCTTTTAATTAATGACGTGGATTTCCTGTGGAAATAGCGTGAGCTGCTCGGGCGGACCATTCTGAATCAGGTAGGTATTCTCAGTTCCGATGCCACCAACTCCGGCGAAAAAAATCTTCGGTTCGACCGCCATGACGTTTCCGGCCTCAAACGGAACATCGTACTTTGGCGCGATCACCGGAACCTCATCGAGTTCGAGTCCGACGCTGTGTGCCACAAACTTCACTTGATTGTCGCCGACTCCCATAAATCGCGAAGCATAAGGCGACTTCGCGACACGCTCCAGTATCGCGTTATAGAGTTCTCCCGGAATGGTGCCGGGGCGCAGCTGATCCTCAATCCAGCCATTTAATTCGAGAACGTACTGATGGGCATCGCGAAGCTCCGCAGACAGTGGACCGATCGAAAACACGCGCGTTCCGTCGGCGATATATCCGGAATATCCTCCGACCACATCGATAACCACCGGCTCGCCACGCTGAAGTTTCTTCGTTCCTCCCATCGCAGGGACTGCCGTATATCGTCCGCGTACTCCCACCGGACCATCAAATGCGTGAGGGTACGCCGCAGTGTCGCCGAACGATACTGCGCCATAAAACATTTCCATATTAAATCGGCGCACCCGAGTGAGCCCCTGATGCCCTGCCATTCGCATCACGTATTCGATGCGCGCGCATAACTCGTACTCCATCATTCCTTCGTGAAGGTAAGTAACGACATCTGCATACATCAGATCGAGCTGCTGCGCCGCGTTCCGAATGCAATCGATTTCGTACGGAGTCTTCACTGCGCGAGCCCGGCGAATGGCCATGGAACCATCCACAAGCTGGCTATCCGGAAAATTGCGGGCAATCTGCCGATACATTGAGACGGGAAGCACATCGAACTCAAGACCGATGGTGGATCCTGGCGCAGGAATCAAACCGGACAACTCGGAATAACTGCGCAACTGCACGATATTGCGAAGCGCGGATTCCGTCATCGCGCGCTCGTAACTTTTGCGGACTGCGAGCAACGGCTCGCCTTCTCTGGGGAACCAAAGCAATCCGACCTGCGTCGTTCCCGTCAGATAAAACAGATCGGCCGTCTGTACAACTATCAGGGAATCGGAATCCATCTCACGGCGCACCCGGGCCCAGCGTGTTTCAAGCTCTGCGCGCGATAGATAGTCCAGCAGCTGCATCAATCGTCCTCAATCGGCATGCTATCATATGCTCCCGCGGACGAATTCTTCGCAGCCGCGCATTCCACTTACCGGATTCACTCGAGGATTCATTTTCTGGACACTCGAATAGACAGGCAAACTCCGAAATGGGTACGGCGACATGGTGTGATTGGACTCCTGTCCGTTCTGCTGCTTGCTTCTTCGTGCGGCGAAAGCCCTTCAATAAAGCAAGTGCCGGCGGTTCCACAACGAATCATCTCCGTTGTGCCGAGCGCCACCGAAATGCTTTTCGCATTTGGACTCTCAAATCGTGTGGTTGCGGTTGGAGATTTTGACGCGTTGCCTCCTTCTGCCGGAACCAGGCCGAGGATTGGCGGGCTGCTCAATCCCAACATTGAAAAGATCATTGAGTTGAATCCGGATCTGGTGATCACTTACGGAACTCAGGACATTCTTCGCGAAAGAATGAACGAACTGGGAATCCGGATCTACCCGTTTACGCACGGCAGCGTCGATCACACTTTAAACTACATGCTCGAACTCGGACGCACCGTCGGCGCCGAGAAGGAGGCGCGCGAAATCGAGCAACGCGTCCGAATGACGTTTGACGATGTACGCATTCACGCGCCGGCAAATCATCCTAAGGTTCTGCTGGTACACAGCCGTGAACCAGGAGAGTTGGGATCTTCCTACAGCGTCGGTGCAAGAGCGTTTCAGAACGAACTGATCGAAATGGCAGGAGGGCGCAACATTTTTGCGGATGTGGACAAGGAGGTTATGCAGCCGTCGATCGAAGCCATTTTCGAACGCAACCCCGACATCATCATTGAAACCATGCCTTCCGCAATGACAGACGGCGAAGGCCGGCAGCGGATAAAAGATTGGGACGCACTCGCGAGACTGAGTGCCGTAATTCACAAGCGGGTCTACGTGGTCGCAGAAGATTACATGCTGGTGCCTGGGCCGCGGCTGGATCTGGCCGCGAGGAAGTTTGCGGAGTTGATACAGAGATAGGTTCGCCCGGCGATTCCGCCTGTAGGGGCGGCCATAGACGGTGTGAAGGAATTGCAGGTGAAGGGGATCAAGAAATCCCTCTCCCAACGAGAGAGGGGGCCGCGCAGCGGCCGGTGAGGGGTACCGCTAGTGAAAATTGTTACTAGCGGTACCCCTTACCCGGCCTTCGGCCGCCCTCTCCCGTTGGGAGAGGGATTTCTTGATCCCCTTCACCTGCAATTCCTTCACACCTTCTATAGACCGCCCCCACAGCCGGAACAGCATCCCTTAAACTTGCGATATCAACTTCCACGCCTCTCGAACGTGTTCTTCCGTAGTTCTCAGGTTACCCACCGCAAAGTGAATCGTCAGCCGGTTATTCAATCGCGTTTGTGAGATAAAGACTTTGCCCGAAGTATTCACGCGGTCGATCAATTCCTGATTCGCCTCATCACTCGCCCTCAATCGAAAACATACGCAACTAAAAGGCACCGGCGCGACAACCTCGAAACGCGGATCCTCCTTCACAAGTGAGGCAAACAGCCGCCCCAGCCGGACATGTTCGCGAATCACCGATCGGAGTCCTTCAACTCCGAAATAGCGAATCACCATCCAGAATTTCAATGCGCGAAAGCGGCGGCCAAGCTGAAGCGAATAATCCATCGGGTTGCTCACGGCCTCTCCTTCCGCTGTGGTCAAATACTCGGGCGTGAGGCTGAAAGCGCGCTTTAACACTTCGGGACGCTTGCAATAGAACGCACTGAAATCCACCGGTGTGAGCAGCCATTTATGCGGATTCGTCACGAAAGAGTCTGCGCGATCGCAGCCGTCCAAAATAAACTGCAGTTCGGGCACGATGGCCGCAGAGCCCGCATAAGCCGCATCGACGTGCAGCCACAAGCCATGTTTTTCGCAAATATCGGCAATGGGCGCAACCGGATCGATACTCGTGGTCGATGTGGTGCCGACCGTGGCAACCACGCAAAACGGACGGAAACCCGCGCGCCAGTCTTCCTGGATTGCTGCTTGCAGTGCCGCTGGATCCATTCGAAAGTCGCCGTCGACAGAAATCCTGACCAGGCCACGCCGCCCGATACCGATCGCCATGGCTCCTTTCTCCACCGATGAATGTGCCTGTTCCGAGGCATACATTCGCAGCAGGGGTGCATCCGGACCGCCAATTCCGTCTTCACGAACCCGCCGCTCGGTGATGGCTTCACGGGCTGCTACCAGTGCATGAAAGGTCGAAATCGAAGCGGTATCGTGGACAAATCCTTTGAATGCTGCGGGCAACCCCATCAGGTCCCTCAGCCATGCGAGAACGTGTTCCTCCAGTTCCACTGCTGCAGGTGCGGTTCGCCAAACCATCCCATTGACGTTGAACGCGGCGCTCAGCATCTCGCCCAAAATGCCTGGACCGGATCCGGTGTTTGGGAAATACGCAAAAAATCCGGGATGGTTCCAGTGCGTCAGCCCAGGAACGATGATGCGATCGAGATCGTCCAGTACCTTATTCATCGGCTCGGGAAATTGGGGTGCATTCGCCGGAAGCTGGGCGCGAACGTCACCCGGTTTGACCTTCGAGAGAACGCTCACCTGTTCGGGATGGGAAAAGTAATTGGCAATCCAGTCCACAAATTGATAGCCATATTTTCGAAACTCTTCCGGCGTCATGTCGGCAGGGTGTGACTCATTCATAGATGATTCCTGATGTCTTCGATGGATATGGAGCTGAGCGGCTGTTTCCAAATAATTTTTACGCGGCGGCCGACTGGACCCCAGATCTGAGGATCGGTCGGCCCGAACAGTGCCAGTGTGGGGCAACCCCAGTATGCCGCAAGGTGCGTGATTCCGGAATCGTTGCCAATGAACATGCGGCATGAGCGAATTCTTCGAGACACTTCCTGGAGAGACAGCCCCTCGAGAATTCGATGCTTCCCGGAATCAAATGATTCACACGGGCCGGCCAGAATTACAGCCTCGGGAATTGCTTCTGCGAGTTCCGCAAAGCCAGGCCAGCATTTGTCTCGGCTTCCACTCCCGGGATGAATCCACACATATTCCGACTCTGGATTCCAAAGGTCTGGCAGCGCAGGCGCCGGAAGCCCCACGGTGGACATCAGGTGATCTGCGGCATGAATTCCTGAAGGAGGAAAAGCAGGATGATGAAAAACATTGGGGACGCCGGACTCTCGCAAGTGATTGGCAACAACCGGATCCTTCATCCAAATCCATGCGGAATCGAAGTCCAGATCGGGCAGTGGATGCAGAAAGAGATTGCTCCAGGGCGGCGATTCAATCGAATGAATCGCTTCGATAGGGATGAACTCCCGGGCCAGCGCTAAAGTGCCGGGATTACCGATCAGGGTAAATACGGAATCCGGGGATTGCGCAGCAATTGCCCGCAATGCCGGAAGATTGAGAATGAAGTCTCCGATCGCACAAGCGCGAACTATAAGAATGCGTCCGCTTGAACCCATGAATTATCAATAGATTCGCACAACAGCTCATTCCTCTGGAAGGCAATACCAGCTTGACCTTCGAGCAAACCCATAAGTACAATGATAAAGTCCATTACCACATATGAATTCCTTTGAAATCGGAGACAAGGTCGTTTACCCCAACCACGGTGTTGGAATAATCGAAAAGATTTCCAATCGTCTAGTTGCCGGAAAATTCGAACGTTTTTACCTGCTGCGCATCTGTTCCAACGACATTCTGGTGATGGTACCCACTGCAAATGCAGGCGATGTCGGGCTCCGTAAGATTATCGATCGAAAAGACGTTGACCAGTTGATCACTTATCTCACCAGCGGCGACTTTTTCTCAGCGCGGGACTGGAAGGACCGGTTCAAGGAAAATTCGGAGCGCATGCGCTCCGGCTCGATCTTTCACGTTGCCGAAGTGTTCAAGAATCTCGTTTATTTGAGCAAAGTGAAACCGCTGTCGTTCCGCGAAAAGCGTATGCTGGATCGCGCCCGGTTCCTGTTGATCTCGGAATTGTCTACCGTGATGGGAAAAGCTGAACTGGAGATCGAAGAAAGAATCGACAAAGCTGTCACCAAGGCCTGCGGTAAAGTTCCGGTCGCTTAGACACTTCTCCAAAAATGTCGAGTCTTTTTCTCAGCCTGACGCTGTTTGTCTTTTTCTTTCAATCCGCATTTTTCTCGCTCGCGGAAACCGCAATTTTTTCCAGTAATCGATTCAAAATCCGTCACCTCGCCAGCGAAGGTAATCGCAGAGCCAGCGAACTTGCGTCCTGGCTTGATGCGCCGGAGATGCTACTGGCTACACTGCTGCTGGGAAACAACTTCGCGAATATCGGAGCCGCAACCGTGTCGGCCGCATTGGTCTCGCGCATGATGTTCAATGAAAGACGGATGGAACTTGCTCTCGTCACAGAAGCGGTTCTTCTGACGTTGTTCATTCTGCTGTTCTGCGAGCTCGGACCAAAGGCGCTGGCCGCGCGTTATCCCGAACGGATCAGCCTGCGCATCGTGATCCCCATTGCGATCTGCATGAAGGTCCTGTATCCGGCGACAAGGCTCGGTATCGTTATTGCCGGAGTATTTTACAAGCACGTCAAGGAACCGCCGGTGACACCGGTGGAAGTCGCGAGCCATGCGGAACTCCGTGCCCTGATCAATACGGGAAATCGTGAAGACCAGGTCAAGATGCTCGAGCGGGTTCTTGAGTTTTCCGAGCGGCATGTCAAAGACGTGATGGTGCCGCGGCCGGAAGTCACCGCTCTGGATATTGCCACCCCGATCGAGGAAATTCTGCAGATGGTCGAGTCGACCCGTTACACGCGCTTTCCCGTATATCAGGGCGTTCTGGATAACGTTATCGGAATTCTGCATGGCAAGGACCTGATGACTCATCTGCACCATCCGAATTCGTTTCGACTCTCTCAAATTCTCAGGAAGCCGGTATTTATTCCGGATACCGCAAAACTGAACAACTCGATACGCATGCTTCAAAATGCTCAAACGCATTTGGGGATTGTTGTGGATGAGCACGGCGGGGTCGAAGGCATCGTGACGATCGAAGATCTCATCGAACAAATCGTGGGGGAGATCCAGGACGAGCACGATGTCGAAGTCGATGCGATGGTTTCTTCCCCAGACGGCAGCATACTGATCGACGGCAGCATCGCCGTGCGCGAATTCAACGAACGTCTCTCGATGACCCTGCCGGAATCGGGTCAGTATGTAACGCTGGCCGGATTTCTGCTGAGACGGCTCGGAAAACTACCCAAGGAAGGCGATGAAATCAATTTCGAGGACAACGTTTTTCGCGTGGAACAAATGATGGGACGCCGCATCATGCGAGTCCGGCTGATTCGCGCGACGCCTCCGAAAACCGAACCGGTGGTCACCTAGATTTGAGCGACTGTAGGCGCGGTCTATGACCGCGCACGTTCTCGTGTGAATGGATTCCCCATTGTAGGGGCGGTCTATGACCGCCCACAATTTTGTGGAATGCAATCCCACAGATTGCGGGCGGTCATAGACCGCCCCGACAGTACGAGTTCAGCCAGAATCTCGAAGAATCGTGGAAACGATATTCCCACGCAGCTGGCGCCACGAATGGTTACAGGCGCGGAGGCAAACAGGCCGGCCACGGCAAATGCCATCGCGATCCGGTGGTCGTCGAAGGAATCCACGACACCACCGTGCAGATTCTGATTTCCCGGTACGAATAATCCGTCGGGAAATTCCTCGACTTTGGCGCCCAGAATCTTCAGATTTTCCGCCACGGCATGGATCCGATCGCTTTCCTTCGCTCGCAGCTCCGCAGCGTCGCGAATCCGGATTCCATTGCGCGAGCGCGTTCCGAGGATGGCAAGGACTGGAATCTCGTCGATGATGTTCGGAATCCATTCTTTCGAGATCTCTCCTCCTGAAAGTTCTGATCCCTCAACCTGAATATCGGCAGCCGGTTCACCGCGGCGGTTTGCTTTCGCTTCGATTCGAATTCGGGCTCCCATCTGCCGAAGCAGCGACACAAAACCGGAACGGCTTTCGTTGATTCCGACATCAATCAGGCGAAGTTCGGAACCCGGTAAACCTGCGGCGGCGGCAATCAGAAAGGCAGCGGAAGACATATCTCCGGGAACCGTAAAGTTGCCGCCAACCAGGTTCGTTCCTCCGTCGACTTCAATGATTCCTTTGGCGGAACGAACGCTGGCACCGAACTCCGTCAATGCCAATTCCGTGTGATTCCGGGTGGGAAGCGGTTCTCGAACGCGTGTGGTGCCACGCGCGAAGAGTCCGGCGAGAAGAACTGCCGATTTCACCTGCGCGCTGGCGACCGGCAGTGTGTAGTCGACGGCACTCAGGTTTCCACCGCGGATGACCAGGGGCAGGAAGTTATCCTCTCGCGCCGTCAATGAGGCGCCAAACAGGCGCAGGGGCTCCATCACGCGTTTCATGGGACGGCGTGAAAGTGACTCATCTCCAGTAAATGTGGATTCAAAGAGCTGGCCGGCAAGGATGCCGGACATCATTCGTACCGTTGTTCCGGAATTCCCGGCATCGAGACTCCCGGTTGGAGCGGTGAGCTGCCGTCCGCGGCCTTCGATGGTCACGGTCGAATCGGTTTGGCTGACCTTCACACCCAACTCGCGCAGGCAATTCAGGGTGCTCTGACAGTCCGCGCTTTCCGCGAAATTGTGGATGGCGGTGACCCCAGTTGCGATTCCACCCAACATGGCGAGGCGATGGCTGATCGCCTTGTCTCCAGGAACCCGGATGGAGCCGCGTATCGATGATCCCAAAGCAACCTGGGTGAGATCCGATGCCATCGTGTTAGATTAACATGTTCGTTCAGCACGCAATTGACAATTGAAAACACTGATGTTACCTAATGATTGATGGCATTGAAGGCACCCAGGAGCTTTGAACTTGTAGTCCCGAGCAGGCTCGAAGCCTTAGAGTCGGTTCAGCAGCTTGTCACTGAAGCGGCGCTCGAATACAAACTATCCGAAGACTTCGCATACTGGATGGAGTTGAGCATCAGCGAGTCGATGATTAATGCCATCCGGCACGGCAATCGCTGCGACCCCTCCAAAAATGCGCATCTCCGGATTTCGATGCACGGGTCTGAAATTGAAATCATTGTCGAAGACCAGGGGAGTGGTTTCAGCCTCGACAGCCTCGCCGATCCTACCGAAACTCAGAATCTGCTGAAACCCAGTGGCCGGGGAATTCTGATCATCCGTTCCTTTATGGACGAAGTGAATATATCCGTCTCTGAAGGCGGCGGCAGCCGGCTGCGCATGGTCAAGCGCCTACCCGAAAACTCCAGATGAGCGTGACAGCAAAGATCCGGAGATTGGATGATGTCGTCATCATCGATCTCAGCGGCCGGATCACCATCGGGGACGGAACCCTTACCATGCGCGATACGTTTCAGGAACTTATCCAGGCCGGAAATGCCAAGTTTCTGGTCAATCTGGCTGGCGTGGACTACATCGACAGCTCCGGCCTCGGAGAACTCGTCAGCTTTTTTACCACGGTCCGAAAAAAAGTAGACGGCCAGGTCAAGCTTTTGAACCTCACTCGCCGCGTCCGGGACCTCCTTCAGATCACGAAGCTGCTGACGGTTTTCGAATCTTTCGACAATGAAACCGAGGCTCTCAAGTCCATGCGGAGCTAGTGAGCCCGCAATTCTCACCGAAGATTCGTTTCACCGCCTCCAATAATTAAGTGTCTGTCCCCATATCTCTCTCTTATCTCTACGGCGACAACTACGGTACTCTATCGGGGTGATACAGACCGCGTCGCTCTCGCTGCAGGGTTTGCGTAATTCGAATCAGGATCGCATTCTGTTGGTTCATCAACCGGAATCCGAAAGGATCATTGCCGGCGTCGCCGACGGACTGGGCGGAATGTTTGCCGGCGACAAAGCCGCTGAGATTGCAGTGGAAACGCTGCGGGAATGGGCCGACCCGCTTTTTTCCGCCATGGAACGCGGTTTTACACCAGTCTCGGACTCTTTAATGCAGGCTTACCAGGTCGCCAACGATCGAATCCGCTCCTTTTCGAACGCCCAGGGGAAGCCGAATGAAGCGGGAACCACTTTGACCGTATGGATCGCCACCGCGACGCACTGCCTGACCGCAAATATTGGCGACACCCGCTGCTATTCCATCAGACAAAGCGTGCGTCAGATTACCCGGGATCATTCCGTGGCCGACGAACTCATGAGCCAGGGTATTCTTTCACCAAAGGAATTTGTCAGCAGCCCGCTGCGGCATCAGCTCACTCAGTCTCTGGGTACCCGGGTTTATGTCGACCCCGACATCTTTCCGACGGACCAGTTTGAAGAGATCTCTCCAGGACAGACAGTCTTGTTGTGTTCCGACGGGTTTTACGCCAACCTGGCCGATACCGATTTCAATCAACTGGAAACGGCGCCTGATTTGGATCGTGAACTCCGCCGCCTGGCGGATGAAAGTCTCGACCGGGGCTCCACCGACAACATTTCTGCCGTGGTCATCCGCACAAACAGAAAGTAAAAGGCCGCCCTGAGGCGGCCTCTCCTGTTCTGGTTTCGCGAGGATTTGTCAGACTTACTGGAACTTCTTCACCTGGTCGTTTCCATCTGAGGAAGCGGCCTTCTTTTCGACATTTCCCGGGCTGACGGTTCTGGTTGTTCGCGCCACAATCCGTGACGAGATTTTCGCGTAAACGTCTTCGGGAATGATCTTCTTGCCGGTGAGGTCCGACTTGGAATGATACGGGCGGTTCGCAATGATTTTCTGAGCGGTGGCATCGCTGATCCCCGGCAGCGTCATCAGAGCCTGTCTACTGGCCGTATTGAGATCCACCAACGAAGGGGTTGTTGCCGGCTTGGGACTTGGCGTCACCTTGGCCGTCGGTCCTTTTGCGACCTGCGGGGTACTGGAATTCTGGGCGAACAATGAACCCACGAACAGGATCAGTAGAGGAACAATCGTCATGGTGTGTCTTGCGCGGCTCATAGGGTACCTCCCTCGGGGCATTGTACGTGATATTCTCAACCCATGTCCAATCCCGATACACTAGGAAAAATAGATAAAGCCCTCCGGCCGGTTTTAAAAGAGCTTCACCGATTTCCCTGGATCCGCGTTCAGGCCTGTTGTGCCGGTCATAAGCCGGAAGACAGCCTATGGCTGGAAGTCAGCGTTCTGGGGGCCTCCGGCCTGGAACGGCTGGCCGAATTATTGCGAATTCTGGATGCCAAGCTCGCAGGTACCGATATTCATATGGATTGTTTGTTTGCCTATACCGAAAGCGGGCCGGATAGCCTTGGGCTCCATGGCTGGATTCACATGTCGGTGGAAATTTTCTGGCCCCCCCGGCCCGAATGGCGCCGCAGCCAGTCGATGGTGATCGAATCGCTGCTTTCCTCGATTGAGGAGTTTGCGTCGAAAGCCATCGAACCCTACCGGGCAGATTGCGCCATCAACCATTGTCCCTTCTGTTCGTCATCCCTGATTCGGATTGACTACATTGCCTCATCCGGCCATCGCTATAAATGCGACGATTGCGATATGACTTGGACCATGAATGATCCGGTCGTCTGAAGTTTCGAATTCCATGGATGTCCGCCCAGCCGAAGATCTGCTCGACACCCTCCTGAAAGGCGATGTGCGGTCACTGGCACGCGCCATCACTCAGGTAGAGAACCGGTCTGGGGAAGGCATGAACCTCCTCTACCGGCTGTTTCCCTATACCGGACGGTCGCGTGTCATTGGAATCACCGGCAGTCCGGGCGCGGGTAAAAGTTCTCTCGTCGATCGCCTGGCCTCACATTACCGCCGGCAAGAAAAGAAAATCGGAATCGTTGCTGTCGACCCGAGCAGCCCATTTTCAGGAGGCGCCATCCTTGGCGACCGCATCCGCATGAATGCGCTGGCGACGGACCCGGGAGTCTTTATCCGGAGCATGGCGACACGCGGTAATCTGGGCGGCCTCGCCATGGCGACTGCCGACGTGGTGAGTGTGCTCGATGCGGCGGCGCGGGACCCGATTCTCGTCGAAACAGTCGGTGTAGGCCAGGATGAAATCGATATTGTCAAACTCGCGGATATTTCCGTTGTGGTTCTGGTTCCCGGCATGGGTGATGACGTCCAGGCGCTGAAGGCCGGCATTATGGAGATCGGAGATATTTTCGTGATCAACAAATGCGACAGGCCGGGAGTTGAAAAGATGGAGCGCGCGATCCAGGCGTTGTTGTCGCTCGATCACCGGACTGATGGCTGGATACCACCAATATTGAAGACTGTCGCGACAGAGGGCCGCGGAATTGAAGAATTGGCGGAAGCCATCGACAACGGCTACAAACACCTGCAGAATTCTTCCCTGCACCGGAGCAGGAAGCGTGAGGCCGCAAAGGAAAGGCTGATGAATCTATTGCGAGAGGGGCTCGCGCAAAGAGCCGTGGACGCATTTTATCCGGGAGAGAGTCTCGATCGCGTGATCGACCAAATCGTGCAGCGTGAGATGGAACCGCATTCAGTAGTGAATGAAATTCTTCGGAAATTAAGATTTGCGGAATAGGGCCGATCGGTCCCTCTGTAGGCGCGGTCTGTGACCGCGCACAATCTCTCCATTAGGAATTGTGCGCGGTCACAGACTGCGCCTACAGTAGCGTTCCTGACGAATCGGGTTTCAGACTGCAGAAAGGTACATTGATGAAAATTGATCACATCGGAATCGCTGTAAAGTCGCTGAACGAAGCAGTGAAATTGTACGAAGATTCCATGGGACTGAAGGCGTCTGGATATGAAACTGTGGAAGATCAGGGCGTTCAGCTTGCGATGATTCCCTTAGGGGAGTCCCGCCTGGAGTTGCTGGAACCGCTTCATGCAGATTCCCCCATTCAAAAATTCATGACAAAACGAGGCGAGGGGATTCACCACATAGCACTGGAAGTGGACAATATCGAGTTGGCGCTGGAACGGCTGAAAGCGTCCGGGGCCCGGCTTATCGATTCGGTGCCGCGGGTCGGCGCTCACAATACAAGGATTGCATTCATACACCCATCGAGTACGCATGGGGTTCTTCTGGAGTTGGTTGAACATGTCAAGTGAAGTCAGAATTGGGATCATCGGCGGCAGCGGCCTGTATCAAATGGCCGGAATTTCGGATCTGGAAGAGATGGAGATACACACCCCATTTGGAAAGCCGTCGGATTCCTATCGGGTCGGAACACTGGAAGGGAAAAGAGTAGCGTTCCTTGCCCGGCATCATCGCGATCACAAATTGCTGCCGTCAGAATTGAATTTTCGCGCCAACATCCACGGGTTTAAACAGCTTGGAGTCGAATGGCTCCTGTCGGCAAGTGCTGTAGGTTCTCTCAAACAGGAACTGCATCCGCTGGATGTGGTTCTGCCCGACCAGTTTTTCGATCGCACCAAGTCACGCATCTCGACATTTTTTGGCAACGGCATCGTGGCGCATGTCAGCTTTGGCGACCCGGTCTGTCATGTCTTGTCGGATGTGATCGCGGCGGCAGGCGGCGATGCCCGTATCCCCATCAAGCGCGGAGGCACCTATGTCTGCATGGAAGGACCGCAGTTTTCCACAAAGGCGGAGTCCAACACGTATCGCAGTTGGGGAATGGATTTGATCGGCATGACCAATCTTCAGGAAGCCAAGCTCTCGCGCGAAGCGGAAATCTGCTATTCCACAATGGCGCTGGTCACGGACTATGATTGCTGGCACCCGGACCATGACTCCGTCACCGTCACCGATATCGTGCGAAACCTTACCCAGAACAGCGAAAACGCACAAAACATCATCCGGGCCGCCGTGAAGCGATTGCCGGTGGAACGTTCATGCAAATGCGGGACGTCCCTCGAGCATGCAATTTTGACGGATCTCAAGAAGGCTCCGGTGGAAACCCGGGACCGGCTGCAACTGCTGCTGAAAAAGTATCTGTAGGCCCGCTGGCATGTCCCTATTCTTCAATTCCCGTTTTGAGCTTCGTACCGGTTGGAAGTTCGCTGCATTCCTGGCTTTCCTTTTTCCGATTCTGCTTGCCGTCGGGCTGGGGGTTCGCATTTTGACGCATTCGTTCGTGAATCCGGATGACTTTCTGCAGGAAGTGGCGTTGTCCGAATTCATTAATTTCCTTTCCGTTGTACTGGCAACTCTGCTCATGGCCCGTCTGGTGGAAAACTATTCGTTACGCGCCTTTGGTGTGGGATTCTTCAGAGGATGGTCCGGCAGTCTTCTGACAGGATTTGGCATTGCGGCAGGGTTGATCGCGCTGGTGATGCTTGTGTCCGAATCGGTGGGCGATGCCTCCGTGGAGTGGTCCGCGTCCAGCAGTTCTACGAATCGAATGGCACTGACACTGGGAATGCTGATCATTGCGGCGGCGTTTGAAGAATTGCTGTTTCGGGGCTACCCCCTGCAAATCCTGATGAAAGGCATTGGCTTCTGGCCGGCCATGATTCTGATGTCGTGTATTTTCGGCCTGATGCATTCCAACAACCAGAACGCATCGCGGCTCGGCGTTTTCAACACAATCGTGGCAGGAATGATGTTGTCATTGGCATACTTGAAGACGCGCTCGCTGTGGCTGCCCTACGGAATTCACCTGGCCTGGAACGTTGGAACAGGCATGGTTGTGGGATTTCCCTTGTCCGGGTTCGGAGTGGTATCGCTTTGGACGACCCATATCTCCGGACACCCGGAAATCCTGGGCGGAGCCTACGGACCTGAAGGTGGTCTGCTTGGAACGTTGATTTTTGCAGCCGGCGCAGTGGCTGTTTGGAAATTGCCGATTCCGAGAATTAATTATGAAGATCGACTTTATTAAAACCCAGGCACTCGGCAATGACTTCATCCTGACGGAACTCGGCTCGCTTCCCGAACAGGATCTGTCGCCGCTCGCGCGCAAAATCTGTCATCGCAATCTCGGCGTTGGCGCGGACGGACTCATTTACTGGAAACAGAACGGCGACATTTTCGATCTTCGCATCTTCAACTGCGACGGGAGTGAACCGGAATGTTCCGGAAACGGATTACGCTGCACTGCAGCATATCTGATCGAATCCGGGCGCTGGCCTCAATCCACCATAAAGCTTCGAACGGTTTCGGGAATCTACACGCTGGCCCGAGTCGGCGCAGAATACGAAGCGGATATGGGAGTGCCGGAACTCCGTCCCCATCTCATTCCATTTGTCGCAAATGGCTCCGGCTCATCGCTTGAACGCGTGGTGGATTATCCGCTCATTGTGAATGGAGAAAGCGTGAGGATCACCGCATGCGCGACTGGAAATCCTCACTGCTCGTTGTTTCCAGCCCGGCTGGATGAGGACACCGTCCACAGGCTCGGCCCAAAACTCGAGCATCACCCCGCATTTCCAAATCGCACCAATGTAGAGTTCATTCGTGTGATCAACGATCGGGAAATTCAGGTGGAATTCTGGGAACGCGGAGTCGGGCCGACTTGGGCCTCCGGTACGGGCTCCTGCGGCGCAACGGTGGCCTCCATCCTGAATCAGAAGACGGGACGTTCCGTTACGGTTCATACGCGGGCCGGAAAGCTTCTCGTGGAATGGCCGGAGAACGGCCGGTTAAAATTGACGTCGACGGCCTCGGTTGTCGCCGAAGGCCGATATTTGGAAGGTTAATGAAAGAAATACTGGATCTCATCATTATTGGTGCCGGTCCATCCGGTCTGGCAACCGCAATCGATGCGCATCGCCTCGGTATGAACTATGTGGTGTTGGACAAGGGCTGCATCACCAACTCGATTTACCATTTTCCCAGTCAGATGATTTTCTTCACGACGCCCGAACTCCTGGAGATCGGCGGAATTCCGCTGGTTTCCGAACGTGAAAAGCCAACTCGAAATGAGGCGCTCAAGTACTATCGAAAAATTGTCGGCGCACTGAAGTTGAAAGTGCACCAATACGAGGAAGTGAAGGCGGTTGAAATTGCCGGCGACCACCTCTTTCGCGTGAAGACATCGGCCGCCACATACACGGCGAGCAATATCGCAGTCGCGACGGGCTACTACGACAATCCCAACTTTCTGGGAATTCCCGGATAAGACCTGCCTCACGTTTCGCATTACTACACCGAACCCTACGCGTTTTACAACCGTGATGTCGTTGTGGTGGGCGGCCGGAATTCCGCGGCCGAGGCCGCGCTGGACCTGTTCCGGGGAGGAGCCCGCGTGTCGCTGGTTCATCGCGGAGCGGAGTTGGGGTCGACTCTCAAGTACTGGGTCCGGCCGGATATTGAGAATCGATTGAAGGCCGGAGAAGTGACGCCATATTTGAATTCACGCGTGCTGAGGATCACAGAAGACGCTGTGGAGGTCGATCAGCTTGGGACGTTTCATCGCATTGGCGCGCACCAGGTATTTCTGTTGACGGGCTATCGCACATCCACGGAATTCTTCAGCCAGCTTGGAGTCCAGTTCAACGCCGATACGTTAAGACCGGTGTATAACCCGGAGACATTCGAAACAAACGTGCCGGGAGTGTATCTTGCGGGGTCCGTCGTGGGTGGACGGTTCAATGCCGAGGTGTTCATCGAGAATGGCAGATTTCACGGTGAAAGCGTCATCCGCGCGATTGCGGCGCGGACGGCGTAGCGGAGATTGAGGGATGATTTCGATAGGGAAGAGCTGAATTCCGAGCCTGTCCCCACTGTAGGGGCGGTCTATTACCCCCCACAAATGAGAGGCCAGCTATACAACGAATTTTTGGCGGTCAAATAACCCCCCAACAGTTGGACGCGGCTT
>JBGPBY010000039.1:0-22614 GCA_041481485.1 Terriglobia bacterium | reverse complement strand
TTGCTTTTAATACCACCCCGATAAAAAAGAAATTTCACACCGCCCCCAATTAAAACCACAGTTTATATCACCGCGCCTACAGCATTATCATCTGTAAATCTGATCAAATGTTCCGCCGTCGTCGAAATGCTTCTTCTGCGCTTTGGCCCACCCTCCAAACATTTCGTCTATTGTGAAAAGTTTGACGGGGGCAAACTGGCTGGCATATTTGTCGGCGATTGCCTTCAGGCGGGGACGAAAGTGATGTTTGACTGCGATCTCCTGACCTTCGGGTGAATACAGGAAATCGAGATACGCCCTGGCGATCGCAGCCGTGCCTTTCTTATTCGCGACTTTGTCGACTATGGCAACAGGAGGTTCCGTCAGAATACTCATTGAAGGAACCACAATTTCAAATTTGTCCTTGCCTCCCGAATCCAGCGCGAGATACGCCTCGTTCTCCCACGAAACCAGGACATCACCGATGCCGCGCTGCACAAACGTGATCGTCGATCCCCGCGCGCCGGTGTCCAGGACCGGTACGTTCTTGAATAACTGGCGTTCAAACTCCAGCGCTTTGGCTTCGCTGCCGGAGTTTTGTTTCAGCGCATATCCCCAGGCGGCGAGATAACTCCATCGCGCGCCGCCCGAGGTTCTGGGATTCGGGGTTATGACGGAGATACCTTGCCGGACCAGATCGTTCCAGTCCTTTATCTTTTTCGGATTTCCTTTGCGAACCAGAAAAACAATCGTGGATGTGTATGGCGCGCTGTTATTCGGAAGACGCGATTGCCAGTTCGCCGGCAGAAGATTCCCTCTCTGTGAAATCGCATCGATGTCATACGCCAGAGCCAGTGTGACGACATCCGCCTGAAGCCCATCGATCACGGAACGCGCCTGCTTACCGGATCCGTCGTGGGACTGGCTGATGGTGACGTTGTCTCCGGTCTTTGCCTTCCAGAACTTCGCAAATGCCGCATTGACTTCCGCGTAAAGTTCCCGCGTGGGGTCGTAGGAAACATTGAGAAGTTTGAAGTCGGCTGAAAACAGCGCGCCAACAGCCAGTATCAGAACAATCGAAGCAGCAAATATCCGTTTCATTTCACAATTCCTTAGAAGCTTTTCTTCAGCGTCAGTCCAAAGGTTCGCGGATCGCCGGGCTGGCCCACAATCAGACCTGTATTGCCGGGCGCCGCAGACAACAACTCGTAGTAGTCTCTGTTGAGCAGATTGCGCGCCCACAGAAATACCGTCCAGTTGTCTGCCGCGCGGAATCCGATTCGCGTATTCAGCAAGGCATATCCGCTGACGACGAGATACTTCGAATACGTTGCGCTGGAGGAAAATCGCGAACGGGCGCTGCCGTCGAAAGCGCCGAACACGCTGCCGGTATGGCCCAGAAAAGTTGCCGGTGCTGAATATTCTCCTCCGAGCGATGCGGCCCACCTGGAAATTCCTGGCAGCACGGATCCCGATATATCTTCGAACTGAGGTCCGCCGGTGTGTTCCAGCGAGGGAGGCGCGTCGGTGAACGACGCGTATTTGCCAAGCGTGTAGGCCGCGGCCGTGTAGAACGAGAGCCGTTCGTTCACCTTAAGATTGCCGTCGAATTCAGTGCCGCGCACGCGAACCTTGCGGGCATTGGCGAGGTATCCACGGATGACTCCCACACTTCCGTTTGTCACTTGCGCCTGAAAGTTTTTGATTTCGGTATCAAACGCTGTGAAGTTTGCCGTGACACTTCGAAGTGGCTGCGTCTTCAGTCCGACTTCGTAGTTGCGAACGTCTTCAGGCTTGATCACTGCAGCAGAAAGAACCGGCTGATTGGAAGAATCCGTCGGAACCCCACCGGTGTTGAGTCCCACCGATTTGTATCCCGTGGAGTATGTCGAATAGCCGTTTACATTTTCCGAGATTCGGTAGGACAACGTGACCTGCCCGGACAAATTGTTGTTGTCGACGTTCGCCTTGTATGCCTGAGGTGCGAGGACCGATTGCTGGAGGCTGACAAGGGCCGAATTCGTGGTCTGAAGACCTCCATAGACCTGCTGATCAAAATTTACGTTTTTCGTGTCGTAGTTGAAACGCAGGCCCGGCGTAACGTGAAACCGATCGGTGATCGACCATTCCAGCTGTCCGAAAAGCGCCGCGTTGGTATTGGTGTAATTCAAATACTGGTTGAAGCCGTATCCATCCAGCAGCCCAGGCGTTGATGCATTGGTACTGGGAGCCAGCAGAAACCTGGCAGCCGCCGAACCTTGCTCCTGTTTGATCGCCGGATCGGAATCGATCGCCTGGCGATACAGAAACACTCCGGCCACATAGTTGACGCCTTGCGTTAACGGCGCCGCATAGCGGACTTCCTGTGTCCACTGATGCTGTTTGGACGTCCCCGCTGAAACAGTGGTTATTGGCAAGCCGATGAAGTCTCGATCATTGGAGGGTTTCCAGTTCCAGCTTCTCCATGCGGTGGTCGACGTCAACTGTCCGGCCCCGATTTTCCAGTCGATGTTCAGTGCAGCCCCGCCGAGATCCTGATTCGCGCGGATCGGCGTGTCCACATCGGTGCGGCGATCAAACGCGTTGAAACTGGGAGGTGTGTATGCGAGATCGGCGGCGATCTGCCCAAATTGCCGATTGGATGCGCGCAGAGTCGGCGCCACACCTGCGACAACCTGCGTGCAGCACTTCGCGCGCTGGCGCGTGTAATCCGCCGATGCCAGAATCACAACATTGCTGGACGCGATAAACAGAACTTGACCACGAATGCCCTGATTGTTGAGATCATTGACGTCGTCGCCGGTTCGAGTGTTGACAAAAAAGCCGTCGCGCTGAGTTCCCGAAAACGACAATCGTGCGGCCACGCTCTTTCCGAGCGGACCGGATACCGATCCTTTCGCTTGAATAAATCCGCGGTTGCCGCCGGAAATTTCGATATCTGTAGTGGGTGTAAAACTCGGCCGCCGCGTTGTGACATTGATCGCTCCCGCGGTAGTGTTCTTACCGAACAGCGTTCCCTGTGGTCCGCGCAGAACTTCAATGCGTTCGACGTCGAGAAAATCCAGCGTCGCCGAGGCGGGGCGCGCATAGAAGACTCCGTCAATGTAGAGACCGACGCCCGGTTCAATACCATCATTTGTCAGACCGTAAGGTGCACCCAAGCCCCGGATGTTGATCGCGGAGTTTCGCGGATTGGTGGAATAGAACTGTACGGTGGGAATCAGTTCCTTCAATCGATTCACGTTGAAGTCTCCGGACTTTTCAATCAGGTCGCCACTCAGTACCGACAGCGGAATGGGAACATCCTGCGCTTCTTCTTCAACACGCCGGGCGGTGACGGTCATTTCATCCTTTGTCTGCAGCGGAGGTTGTGCGGAGTTTTCTACCTGGGGTGGGGTGTCCGGAAGTTCGATTCCCTGAGGGGAAGTTGAGGGAATGGATTGAGCGGACAATTCATGGACGAATACGAACGCGACCAGGAGTGCGGCGCTGAATATATGAGCTTTCATGGTTTTGTTTCTTTCGTGAGAGGAACTTTCCGTATTGGTTAGTTTGGTTAGTACTTAATGCTTCACTTCTATTAACCCTATCGACTTAATAGTCTAATAATGTCGAGATCGGGACGCACTGTCAAGCGTTCTTTTAGAAATCAGATGTGGTACATCACGGGGCGGGTGTCGTCGGGGGCGAACCGGCTGCCATCAACCAGCTGCTGGAGCGAGGTATTGTCCAGAATGTTTGAGGTGACGTCGCGTACTTCCTTCATGACGCTGCGGATGCCGCAGGTGGTTTCGTCGATGCACTCTTCGCATGGCCGGTAAGCGGACTGACTCACGCAGGGAAGCAGTGCCAGAGGGCCGTCCAGCGTGCGGATAATTTCGCCCACGGAGATGGATCCTGGCGATTTGCTGAGAAGATAGCCGCCGCCTTTTCCCTTTTTACTCTGCAGAATTCCCTGGCGTTTGAGGTCCAGCAGGATCAGTTCGAGAAACTTATGGGGAATTTTCTCGCCGCTGGACATATCCGAAATCAGCACCGGTCCCTGACCGTACCGCCTTGCCAGGACCGTCAGCGCCCGCAGCCCGTATTTTGCTTTCATGGACAGCATTCAATTATTAGCCTATTAAATTACTAGAGAAATGCTATACACAGAAAAGCATTGTGTCAATCCATACTCTGCTGGTTCACGCCGGTAATCGTCCCACTGTAGGCGCGGTCTATGACCGCGCACAGTTTGTCAGACTGTGGGATTCCTCGAATTGGGAATCCATAAAACGAGAGATTGTGCGCGGAAATTGCTTGATGGCTGCGCCCGCGGGCTTGCATTCGCTCCGCTCATAGACCGCGCCTACAGTGGGACGCCGTCGCAAATTTCAAACTGAACCGCGACCCGGTAATCGGATTGCTCACTTCACTTTCTTCATCCACTCCTATGTTGTCCAAGCCTCTTGCGATTTTATTTGGACGCTCCCTGCATGAGGGCATCGGACTCGCTACCCACACAGGCCAGCGCCATGATTTGATCGAATGGAGCGAGCACCAGCGTCTGCTTTGGAACAATCCACGGACCGGTCAACACCTTCGGATCTTCGATGGTGGCTTCAATTTCCAGCGTGTTCTTATCGATGCGATGATAGCGTTCCACCACGTGCAGCGCATCGGAATGGAATGACACCCGCCCTTCCGCGAACATCCATGTGTTGTCGGTGTAGTTGGTGGTATCCACGACGAAGACATCGCCTTCCCAACGACCGACGGAATCCCCGCGGTAGGCCGGAGGTATGTCATTGCGATGAGGCCGTCCGTCTGCCGGGATCAGCTGAAAGCCATGATAGGTCTCCTGCAGCATCACCACAAATTTCGGCGTTGAGATAATTTGTCCGACGGCGCCGACGCTGTAGAGACTCACGTTCAACGTCCCGAAGGCCGTCGGAATGCATTTCAGTGCCGGATCATCCTTGTCACTTAGTTTTTTGGCTCTTTCTGCCGCCTCCGGTTTATACAGGCTTGCATATGAAGGAGCCGGTGTTCCCCTGGCGCCGCCGCGTCCTCCTCCTCCCGGTCCGCCACGGCCGCCGACATCCGCGCCGCCCCACCACACGCCGGATAAATCCGGATGACCATCAGCCATGCGCGTAACGGCATTATTTGAAGGCGAATTTGCAGCCGAAGATGACGGAGCAGCGGCTGGAGCGGTCCCCCGTTGCTGTGCACGGACGACGGCGTACTGCGTCGCAAGCAAAATCGCAACCAATAACAGCGTCCGAATCCAAAGTTTTTTCATGAGGATGTCCTCCTTCAAACCAGTCCGATTGTCTTCTCAGCGGCCGGCAGCGCCTTCCTGTGGGCCGAACATGCCATAAGTTTTCCCATCGGCCGTGATGAGCTGCTGCAACATTCCCGCCTTGGCGGAGAGGTCCCGGGCGTGAAAGCCTTTGATCGTGACAACAGTTCCTGCCTTAATTTCCGTCGGCTTGAATCCATTGCGTATCATTCCGCTCGGGGTACCGGCCTCGAAGGACCATCGGTCCACTTTTCCCGTTGCGGGATCTTTAACATCGATGAAAAACCACGAATGCGGGTTCGTGATCCGCACTTCAAAAATGGTTCCCTGAACCGTTACTGCCCCTGCCGGCGTCGTGTCGTAGGACGCTGCAAACGAGTGGTGCGCCCATGCCGGAATTGCTAAACCTGCCAAAACGAGAACCAACAGCGCAACCTGAGTACTGCGTTTCATAAGCAAACCTCCAAATTCTTTTAATGGCGGCAACTTTGCTGGCGCTCATTCTCTATCAAAGTGGGCAAAGCTGCAAAATATTAGAGAATTGAAAACAAGGGTAGCTGTTCTATGACCCCCAAATGGCAATTGAACAGTGAACATTGAACAATGAACATTTCCCCGAAGAAATGTTCATTGTTCAATGTTCACTGTTCAATTGCCATTTGGGGGTGCCATCAGGCTGATGTCGTCTTCAGCAATGTACGGGAAACGCCGGAACCCTTCTTGATGTAAGGAGGCCTCGGCAAGCGAGGGAAACGCTCGAGCGCACGTTCATAACATTTGTCTTCGGCTTCCCGCATCGTTTTGCCGAGCGCACGGGCGACATCAAGCGAGCGGGCCGGATCGCCTTTTCGCGCCATCTTCATCCTGCAGTCGTACTGAACGTTGGCGCGCGAAATTTCCAGATAGAGATAATCTGCATTGGGAAAAACGCGGACAGGCTGAGTCGTAATAAGGACGTCTTTAGGTAGTCGCGCCATGAGAAGGTTCCTCCGTGTGTGGAAGACCAGGGATTGAAACATACCGTAATAATTTTGTAAATAGTCAGTCATGTAACTTTCATCTGTTACGATGCTTTCATGAAGAAGACATTGCGGCTCGCAATGGCTCAGATCAACGCAACTGTCGGTGACATCGAGGGAAATACTGAAAAAATTGCCGAATGGACGGATCGCGCCATTAAGCTGCAGGCCGACCTGGTGGTCTTTCCTGAACTCGCTCTGACCGGCTACCCGCCTGAAGATCTGCTGCTGAAGCCGCAGTTCATCGATGCAAACATGGCGGCAATGGAAAAGCTGGTTTCCCGCACGCACGGAATCACCGCGGTGATTGGTTTCGTGGATCGAAAAGACGACATCTTCAACGCAGCCACGATTGTCTGCAACGGCGAGCGCATGGCCGTGTATCACAAAATGTATCTGCCCAATTACGGAGTCTTTGACGAATTCCGATACTTTCAGGCCGGCCGCGATTGCCCGACAGTGCGGATTGGCGATGCCATCGTCGGCGTGAACATTTGCGAGGATATCTGGTATGCCGATGGTCCCTTTGTCGAGCAGGCTGCGGGCGGAGCCGAAGTACTCATCAACATTTCGTCATCTCCCTATCACGCGGGAAAACGCAAATGGCGTGAGCGCATGCTTTCAGCGCGAGCGAGAGACAACACCGTTATTGTTGCCTATTGCAATCTGGTGGGCGGTCAGGACGAACTGGTATTTGATGGCGACAGCATGATCTTCGATCCCGGCGGTGAGATCCTGGTTCGCGGACGGCAGTTTGGCGAAGACCTGATTATTGCAGATCTCGACGTCGAATCCGTGTTTCGTTCCAGGCTGCATGATCCGCGCCGCCGTCAGCGTGAAGGTCTTTCATCTGCCGCCTCTCCCAGTATTGGAATTTCCGAGAGAGTCCGGAATCGAGATCCGATCCCCATGAGGCCGGACGAAGCCCCGCTGCCCGACGATGCCGAAATTTACCACGCGTTGATACTTGGAACTCGCGACTATGTCCGCAAAAACGGATTTCAGAAAGTGGTGCTGGGACTGAGCGGCGGAATCGATTCGGCACTCACGGCGGCAATTGCCGTCGACGCTCTCGGCAAAGAAAACGTTACGGGAGTAATGATGCCGTCAGAATTTTCTTCGGCCGGCAGCATAGACGATTCCAGGGAACTCGGCCGGAACCTGGGCATTCGACTGATTCAAATTCCGATTACCGAAGTGTTTGAATCCTACAAGAAGTCCCTCAGCGATGCGTTTCGAGATGTCCGTCCGGATGTCACTGAAGAAAATCTTCAGGCCCGCATTCGAGGCAATTTCCTGATGTCGCTCTCCAATAAGTTCGGATGGCTGGTTCTCAGCACCGGGAACAAGAGCGAAATCAGCACGGGCTACTGCACTTTATATGGAGACATGGCCGGCGGATTTGCGGTTCTCAAAGACGTCATGAAGACCACTGTCTACCGGCTCTCGGAGTATTGCAACCGGCAGGCATGCGGGGTGCGAATTCCCCGCGCCATCATTGAGAAGCCGCCGTCTGCAGAGTTACGGCCCAACCAACTTGATGTCGATTCGCTCCCGCCCTATGAGGTTCTGGATCCGATTCTCAAGGCTTATGTCGAAGAAGACCGAAGCATTTCCGAAATGATGGACCTTGGATTCGATGCCGCCGTGGTCCGGCGCGTGGTGCGGTTGGTTGACGTGAATGAATACAAACGCAGACAGGCCGCACCCGGCGTCAAGATCACTCCCCGGGCATTCGGACGCGACCGCCGAATGCCGATCACCAATCGATTTCAATAGTCCGTTCGAATGCCGATCCTCATCTATTCGAACTATTCGAATAGTCAGTTGGAGCGGCCAACGCTGGAAACTTCGTCGGCCGACACACACAATGAGGATAGAAAGTGCGAGCGTGTGCCGAGATTTCCCGCGGGACTTTCGCAGAGCACGGTAACGTCGAATCCATCCTCCGCCATGTGCTCGAGCTTCGACTTGATCCCTCCAAGCGTGCGCGCCGCATCGCGGGTGAGAATATCCGGATCGTAGAGCCGGTCGAGCAGCCCGACCACCAGGATCTGCCGCGACTGCAGATCGCGTTGAGCACCATTGAACCGCAGCCACATGTCTTCCACCGTATCGGAAATCGGCTGGGTCGTCGATGCTCTAATGACGTGTAAGAGGCCGGCCGAATGCGGCGCACACCGGCTGATGCGAGATGGCTCGAAACAACCGCATGCGTCCAGGATCAGAAGCGATTCTCCATCCCGGGTCAGGCTCGAACCGAGCTGCATCGCGGCGTCGTGGATTGAACGATCGGTAATACAGACCCGGAACTGTCCGGATATTGGCTTATACGCGGATTCGAATATGGAATGTGTGATCATTTCGGTTTCTCACCTTCTTCTCTGTTTATCTCGTTTCAAAATCTGGTCATTGTTCTAGTTATGGTTCTGGCTATGACTTGATCAGGCGCATGACGCCGGCCACCCGGCCTGCGATGCGAAAATGTTCGGCATCTTTGCGTGGAATCACGATGGGACTGAATCCGGGATTCTCGGCTTTCAAGGTGATGCTGCGTTCGGATTTATGAAAGCGTTTGACCGTCGCTTCCTCGCCGATGATGGCCACTACAATTTCGCCCTCCGAGGCCGTGGCTTGCGGGTGCACCAGCACATAATCACCATCCAGAATGTGTGCACCGATCATGCTGTCGCCCTTGACGCGGAGCAGAAATGCGCCGGGAGCAGACCACTCTTCGGGTAACTGAAGTACATTCTCGATATTCTGCTGTGCCAGCAGCGGGAGTCCGGCAGCGACACTGCCAATCACCGGCACGCCGCCTTTACGTGCCGAATCGGCAACGGATATCGCCCGTGACTGAAATCGCTGTTTTTGCAGAAAACCTTTCCGGGTAAGTGCCGAAATGTGGTCCTGAACCGTCGCGGGATAGACCCCGAATTTTTTGCCAATTTCCCGTACGGAGGGCGGATATTGATGTTCCTCCACATACTCCTGAATGAAATCCAGAATTGCCTGTTGTTTCTCAGTAAGCATGCCCGACCTTATACCGAACATCTGTACGGTAGTCAAGCTTTGGTTTGTCTCTTGCCTCTGTTCGGGCGATGAAACGCGAACGAGGCGCCGCATTAATCCTGACGGTGATCATGCTCGCGCTGCTGATGGCTCTGGGCGCCGCGCTTCTGAGTTCCGTCGCGCTTGAAGTTGCGATCGGAGAAAACTATCGGACAGAAACTCAGCTTCTATATCTGGCCGAAACGGGAGTTGTAGAGGCTCGGGGAGTGCTCCGGACCGCCAGTTCGACTCCTTCTGAGATGCTTATGGCCGCGGCGGGTGTGGATAGGATCCTGTCGGTCTCTCGAGATCTGGACACACTTTTAAATGCCAGCGATGACGTCCCGCTGATCCATGGAGGAAATCGAACGTCCGGGAAAATACTCGCGGATACCTCCGGACAGCCGGCAGGCCGTTACTTCGTCTATATTCGCAACGATTCTGCCGAGGGCATCAGCAGTCTTGTCGATTCGAATCGGATCCTGACATTGCTGAGCGTGGGAGTGCTAGGAAATTCCCGCAAGGTTTTGGAAGCGACCATGATGAAGTGGCGGTTTCCTGCCATACCTTCATCTCTGGTGTTGGACGGTACTCCCGTTACCTTCATCCCAAATTCCAGTTCGGAGATTAGCGGGCAGGACCTGAGCGGAGGGAACGGCGGCCGGTTCGGCATCGGAGTATTGACGGAACAGGACGCGGTTGCCGTTGGATCCGGAGATGTCCATGTCGTCGATTCGGTGCTCGATCCGCGGCTTCGCACGCCATCGATGATCGAGCGTTTGATTCAAACCGTATTGGAGAGTTCGACCGACACATGGAATCCCGGCCCGGCGGGGCTTACCACTCTGGGGAACGTGGGGAATGCTGCCGACAATCGTATTGTCGTGGTGAATGGAGACTGCGAGCTGAACTCGGGCAGTGGTTTTGGAACCTTGCTCGTTCGCGGCAATCTGTGGATGAAGGGCAGCTACATGTGGAACGGACTGATTCTGGTGATCGGGCAGGGTAGTGTGAGTTGGTCCGGACCCGGTGCGATGCAAATATCCGGAGAAATGTTCGTGGCGCGGACCCGCGCAAACGACCGCGGGCCCTCGAATGAACTTGGGACGGTGCTCGCTTCACGGGGTCCGGTTGTGCTGGATCTGAGCCTGGCAGGAACTCAGTTTCAGCTGACAAACCCTGGGAATTCCGCCATCGTTGAGGCTCAGCAGAAGTTTCAGTATGTTTCCATCGCCTTTCGCGAGTACTAGGATCGATTCTTGCGGTTGCCTTCGGAGTCTTCGAACAGATATTTGATTCGACTTTTGTAAATAAACAGATTGGGCTGAACGTTGCGGGTAATGCGGATAATATCCTTGTCGTAATACTCAATCCAGCCGCGAACTTCTTCGCCATCAATCAATTTGATGACGACGGGGGTCTTGTTCTTCGAAAGCTTGTCAATGTATTCGGTCTCGCGATAGGTCGTTTCCGGAGCGGCCTGCCAGCGATCGCGGCGGCTCGCAAATTCAGTAGGGGTACGTGTCACCATATTTTCTGAGTATGAGGAAATTGGACAATCGAGGCAAGTCTCTCCGCGATGCTAAAATAATGGTGTGAGAATTGAAGCGTTGTTATTCGACCTTGGAAAAGTGGTCGTGGACTTCAACTTTGACCTTGGAATGCAGCGGTTTGCCAGCCGATCCGTCCTGGGTCGTCAAGCCTTCGCGGAAGTTCTTTTCGATGAAGCGTGGCTTCCCCCTTATGAAAGAGGAGAAATCACCTCCGCTCAGTATCATCGGCACCTGTGCGAGTCCGGAAAGCTGGATATGGAACTCGAGGAGTTCCACGAATCCTGGTCGTCGGTTTTTCTTCCGGATCTTCTGATACCTGAAACTCTGATAACCGCACTTGGGGAACGCTATCCTTTGATACTGGTATCGAACACCAACGAATCCCATGTGAGATATATTGAGCGGAATTACAACGTTCTTCGTCACTTCGACGTCAAAGTCTTTTCGCACGTGGTGGGTGCGCTCAAGCCGGACCGCCGAATCTATGAGGCGGCGATCGCGGCGGCTGGCCACCCGCCGGATGCCCTTTTTTTCACGGACGACCGGGAAGAGAACGTGCGAGGAGCCGAGGACCTGGGGATTCATGCTCACCAGTTCACAAATTCTTCGAAGCTGATTGAAGCGCTGCGCGAACACGGGATAGAGATCGATAGTAGTTTTTCCTGACTCCTTTACAATTTTTTGCAATCTTGAAACCGATTCCGGGACAAAACGTAGTAGGTATTGATTCGTGTCGGAGTATGGTGGACTAGTGGATCTTCAGTATATCCGGGTGGAATTTTCTCAGGTAGAATGTCGCCGGAATTCCGAAAATGAAGGAAGAACTGTTGTAGATCGCCGCAGCAGATCAAAAGATTAATGAGCATTTTTGAGTTTTTCTTCAAGTACAAGCCAATTGTTTATGAAAAGGGCCGGTTAACTTTTCAGCTGCTGGGATCCAAGTGGTGGATCCTGCCTGTGGCTGCTCTTGCGGTTGTGGCCGCCCTTTACTTTTACCGTTCCGTCACCCGGGAGAAACGATCTCCCTGGCTGATTGCATTGCGGGCGGTAACGCTTCTGGTGCTTCTCTTCATGCTTCTGCGGCCCGTCCTGAATATCTCGACGGTTTTGCCGCAGGACAGCTATCTCGCGGTGGTTATCGACGACTCCGAAAGCATGACCATCAAGGACGACGGCAAAACGAAGCGCTCGGAGGAACTTCAAAAGCAACTCAACGAAACCAGCCTGATCAAACGGCTTTCGGACAAATTCAAAGTCCGGATTTACCGGTTTTCGAAGGAAGCCGAGCGCATCGATGCGCTGGAACGCCTGACCTTCAACGGCAAACAGAGCAGGATCGAATCTGTGACAGAACTCCTGCATGAGGAATTGGGAACCGTTCCGTTAGCCGGCGTCGTGCTGATCACCGATGGCGCGGACAACGGTTCGGAGCAGTTGTCGGATTCTCTGGCACGGCTGGAAACGCGAAAGATTCCGTTTTACACCGTAGGCGTGGGTGCCTCTCAGATCGTCAACGATGCGGAGATTCTGAAGGTAACCGCTCCCCGTGAGATGCTCAAAGAGTCGACAGCCGTCGTGAACGTTTCATTCCGGAGCCACGGTTTTGCAGGCAAGCACGGTGTAATCAAGGTAATGGAACTCGGTCCTAACGGTGGATTGGTTGCCTCGCCGGATATCACATTCGCGGCCGACGGGGAAATTGGCGAAAAAGCCATCGATGTGAATGTGAAGCATGAGGGATCGCGCGTGTTTACGTTCACGCTCGAAGTCCCCAATGATCGAATCCCGGAAAACAATGTTCTCGATGCGCTGGTCACCGTCCGCGACGATCACCCGAAGATTCTTTACGTGGAAGGCGAACCGCGCTGGGAATACAAGTTCCTGAGACGCGCCATCGAAGACGACAAGAATATTCAGCTCGTCAGTATGCTGCGGGAATCCCAGAATAAATGGATTTTCCAGGGGCCGGATTCCGACAAGCTTTTGGCCAGCGGTTTTCCAAAGAAAAAGGAAGATCTGTATCAGTTCAAAGGCCTGATTCTCGGCAGCATCGAATCGACATTCTTCAAGCCGGAAGAGCAGGACATGATTGTGGATTTTGTCAACAACCGTGGCGGCGGCTTCCTGATGCTGGGCGGCAAGAATTCATTTTCCGGCGGAAAGTATCAGACCAGTGACATTGCCAACATTATTCCGTTCGAGCTTCCTTCCGAGAGACTCAACGTCTTTCAGATCGTTAAAGTCATGCTCACCGATATCGGAAAGAGCAACACGCTGACGAAACTCTCACCGGATCCAGCGGCCAATACCAAAGCGTGGTCGGAACTGCCGCCGCTGGGGGACTTCAACAAAACGGGAGATCCGAAGGGCGGCGCGGTTGTGCTTGCCAAAGGACAGGCCGAGGGTGGGCAGGAGCCGATTCTGCTGGCATATCAGCGCTATGGGCGCGGCCGCTCGATGGCGTTTACGAGTGGAACGAGCTGGCACTGGCAGATGGAGCTGGACAAGGACGATCAGACTCACGAAATCTTCTGGAAGCAGGCGTTGAGGTGGCTCGTCAATGCCTCGCCCGAACCGGTGATGATCACCTCCGATAAAGACACATATCTGCCGGGTGAACTGGTCAGTCTGACGGCCGATGTTGCGGACAAGAGTTTCAATCGTCTGAGCAATGCACGGGCGGCCGTCAAAATTACCGATCCCACCGGCGCGGTGCAGACCCTGCCGCTGGATTGGACGGGTACCGAAGACGGAACCTATCGCACCCAGTTTCATCCCGGCCCCGAAGGTACTTATAAGGTTCAGGTGGACGCGGCTCAGGGAGAACAGCAACTGGGAACATATACGACCGCGTTTCAGGTAAAGAACCGGCCAGTGGAGTACTACAACGCGTCGCTCGACGCCAACGCCCTCAAATCGATTTCAGGGCAGACCGGCGGCCGCTATTATCCACTGTCGAAAATGGGAGACATTCCCGACGAAGCCATTTATGTGGAAGGGGAGTCATCGTTTGTGGAACAGAAGGAGTTGTGGGATGTGCCCATTCTGTTCATGATGCTTTGCGTTTCGTTTGGCGGAGAATGGTTTCTGAGAAAGAAGAAAGGGTTGGCATGAAGTTTTGGAGTTTGCCCTTCATTCTCCTTTTCCCGGTGCTTGCCCACGCCGAGTCCAGCGCCCTGATCATCAGCGGTGTTCCCGGCGATGAAAAATTTGCCGCCAAATACGCCAAGTGGACCGAGACGACCCGCAAAATTCTCACCGAAGAAATGGGATTTACGCCGAACCACGTCGTCGTCCTGGCCGATGAGAAATCGACTCAGGTCAATATCAAAGAGGCGTTTGCAAAATTCAAGGAACAATTGAAACCGGCCGATTCGTTTTTTCTGTTTCTCATCGGACATGGGAGTTATGAAGACGGACCGGTACAGCGCTCTGGCAATGGTCCTGCCACTTCCGGGGGAGGTACGCGTGGCCGAGGGGCTGCCCCGCCCATCCCGGGTGCAGCCGCGAGTGAAAATCCGGCGGCGGGATACAAGTTCAACAATGCGGGACCGGACCTTACCGGCAAGGACTTATCCGATTTATTGGATAGTCTGAACGCCGGGCGATTTGTTGTTGTGAATGGCACCAGTAATAGCGGTGGCGCCACCGAGGTCATGGCGAAGAAGAATCGCATGATTATTTCCGCCACCAAAACCGGGTTCGAAGGTAACGACACGGTCTTCTATGAATATTTTCTAAGCGGTCTGCAGAAGGCTGCCGCCGACGAAAACAAGGATCACAAGATTTCGGTTTGGGAAGCCTTCAAATACGCGGTCGATGGGACCGAGCGCTTCTATAAGGACGCCGGCCGAATCGCCACCGAACATCCCCAGATTTCCGACAATGGCGCTCCGATGACCGGTGTTGTGCCGCAGGCTCCGGTCATGGCCAGCCTGACGACCTTCAATGTCGATGTTCCCGTTACCGTCGCCGATGCCAAATTGCAGGCGATGCTGAACCAGCAAAAGGAGCTGCAGCAGAAAATCGAAACGCTGCAAATTAACAAAGCGAACATGCTTGCTGAAGACTTCGACCGCGAGTTTGAGAAATTGATCCTTGAGCTATCCACCGTGGGACAGCAGATCGAAGAGCAAAAGAAAAAATGAAAAAGAGTTTTGCAATTCTGACTCTTGCCATCCTTCCGATTCTGCTTTCGAGCGCCATTGGAGGGCGTGTATTCGGTCAGCAGGTGAGCCCGGCCGAAGCGGTGGCTCTCGCCCGAAAAGGAGAGTACGCGGCGGCGGCTGCAAATTTGGAACGAGCGGTCACCTCTGGCACCGTCACACCGGCAGTGGTCGAGGCCCTGTATTACTCCTGGGTCCGCCAGGGCGAATACCTGAAGGCGCGCGATCGATTTGAGGCCTGGGCCAAAAACAATCCCAATAATGTTGGCATACGTCTGGCTGCCGGGAGAATCGATCACATCGTCGGCAAATATGCCGACGCGCTCACTCATCTGAACGCTGTTCAGAACAATCCCGAAATTGGATTGGCCGCCCGGATGGAGAAGGCGTCACTTTTGATCGATACGGGAAAGCGCCCTGAGGCAGACGTTATCTATAAAAAGGTTGTCGACGACTATCAGAAGGGCATTCTGAGTAAGAAGTCCGATCTGAGGTTTGTGGCCCGATCGCTTTGGGCAACGGACAACTTCTTCGACGCCAACGAAACCTACAAACAGATCAAAAAGGTGGATCCGCAAAACGCGGAGGCCATGGTGGACTGGGGCGATCTTCTGGCCTACAGCACGGCCCCGGATCTTGCTGTTGAAAGTTACGAGGATGCCCTTGCCGTTGATCCCAACATGCCGGAAGCGCTGTTGGGAATGGCCGGTAATCTGGAGGAGGACGAGGAAGGTAGTCCGCGCAAAGCTCTGGAGCGTGTGTTTGAAATCAATCCCAACTCGATCGAAGGCAACCTTATTCGAGCGTCCGAGCAGCTGGACGAAGAACAGTATGACAACGCTCTGAAAATCGTCGAAAAAATATTCGAGATCAATCCGCAATCGACCGATGCCATGAGTATTGTTGCCGTCGTCCACTACGTGCGTGGTGAGACCGACGAATTCAACAAGACCGAGCAAAAGGTGAAGCAGATCAATCCCGAGCCGGGCAACTTGTATTACACACTGGCCACCAGTTGTGTTTCGCTGCGTCTCTACAAGGAGTCGGTCAAATTCGCCAGAAAAGCAGTCGAACTGAATCCGTCGGACTACCAGTCGATGAGCGTGCTGGGAGTCAACCTGCTCCGTATTGGCGAGGAAATCGAAGGCGTGGAAACACTCGACAGGATTTACAAAAATAACCCTTACGACAAGCCTACCGTGAACACGCTGCGATTGACCGACAGCTGGCAGAACTTCGATCGCATTTCAACCGAACACTTCCGGCTGAAATTGAATAAGAAAGAAAGCGGTGCGCTGGCGCCATATGTGTCTGACCTTCTGGAGAAGGCTTACAAGACTCTCAGCGCGAAATACGAGTTCGTGCCGGAAGGGCCGATCGGATTTGAGATGTATCCGGACCATGAGGATTTCGCCGTGCGCACGCTGGGCGTGCCTGGCCTGGGCGCCCTGGGGGTTTGCTTTGGAAAACTCGTGGTAATGGATTCACCGGCCGCGCGCAAGCCGGATGAATTCAACTGGGGCAGTACGCTTTGGCATGAATTCACGCACGTCATCACCCTGCAGATGACCGATCACAAGATCCCCCGATGGTTCTCCGAAGGCCTCTCGGTTTACGAGGAGCGCAAGGCGTATCCCGGATGGGGAGACGACATGAAGCTGCAGTTCCTCCAGTCGATCAAGTCGAAAGATCCGAAGAGGCAATTTCTGCCCATCGCGCAGCTTAACAACGGGTTCATTCATCAGAACTACCCAGGGCAGATTCTTGTGTCCTATTACCAGTCCTCGCTGGTTGCCGACTACATTGAGTCGAAGTGGGGATTCCCGGCCATTCGAAAAATGCTGCTTCTCTATAAAGCCGGCAAGGGTACTTCGGATGTCTTTAAAGAAGGACTCAACGTCACATTGGGTGAATTCGATACGGAATTTATGAAGTGGGTCGAAGCCAAAGCAGCTGCGATCAGCCCGGAGCGTTACCATACGTCTTTTGAATTGGGCGTGAAGGCGCTCGAAGCCGGCGACGCAGACGCCGCAATCAAAACTCTGTCGGATGCCGTGACCATGTACCCGGAATATTCCGATGATGACAACGCGTATGAGCCCCTGATTCAGGCCTATATCAAAAAGGGAGACAAGGCCAACGCCATCGCGACCCTGAAGCAATTCCTGAATTATTCGGAAACCAGCTTTCCGTCATACACCCTGCTCAGCACCATGCTGGAAGAGTCCGGCGATATTGCCGGCGCTGCCAGGTCCCTGGAGGGCGCCATGTATGTGCGGCCCATGGAACTGGCGGGACACGAAAAGCTCGGACTCCTGACACTGAAACTCAAGCAGTACAAGGATGCTGAGCGCGAATATAAGACACTGCTGGCCCTGAATACGACTGATCGTGCGGGCGCCTACTATCACCTGGCCGAGGCCAATCTCGGACAGGGCAACAAAGCGGATGCGTATAAGAACGTCATGGAATCCCTGAAGATTGCGCCGACCTATCAACCGGCGCAGTCTCTTTTATTACAAGTGAGGTAATCGTGGAACTAACCGTTGAGCAACAGAAGGATCTCGAGACCGTTGAACGTTTTCATATTGAAATCAAGCGGATCGATCATGAGATACGGAAAATCATCGTCGGGCAGAATGAAGTAGTCGATCAAGTCATGATGTCGATGCTTAGTGGCGGCAACTCCATTATCACCGGAGTTCCGGGCCTGGCGAAGACCCTCCTGATTGCGACGATTGCCAAGGTGCTGCATCTGGATTTCAAACGCATCCAGTTCACTCCGGACCTGATGCCTGCGGATATCACCGGAACAGAAATCATCGAGGAAAGCAAAGTCACCGGAAAGCGCGAACGCACTTTCGTAAGAGGACCGATTTTTTCCAATATTGTACTTGCCGACGAAATCAACCGTACTCCGCCGAAGACCCAGTCCGCATTGCTCGAAGCCATGCAGGAGCGTTCGGTTACGATTGAAGGACATACTTATCCGCTGGATATGCCATTTTACGTTCTGGCCACTCAGAATCCGATTGAACTGGAAGGAACCTATCCGTTGCCGGAAGCACAGCTGGACCGCTTCATGTTCAACATCATCATTGGCTACCTCAACGAGGAGGAAGAAATCCAGGTGGTGAATCAAACGACAGCGATCCGCAACGTGGAGTTTCAGAAAACCATCGGCGGCGTGGAGATTCTCGAATTCCAGAAACTGGTTCGCCGCATGCCGGTTGCCGAGTCCGTTACCCGTTACGCCGTGCAGCTGGCCAGAACCAGCAGGCCATCCGGCGAAAATCCGCCGGACTTCATCAAACAATATGTGAACTACGGCGCCAGCCTTCGTGCATCGCAGTTCCTGGTGCTGGGCGCAAAGGCGTGCGCGTTGATGAAGGGACGCTACAACGTGGCGGTTGAAGATATCCAGAAGCTGGCGTATCCGGTGTTCCGTCATCGCATCCTGACGAACTTCCATGCGGAGTCCGAAGGAATCACATCGGAGACCATCATTAAGAAATTGCTGGAGACCGTGCCGGTACCGAAATCCGGTGTAAAGGACTAAGGTTTGAGCAGGAATATCGCCGAAGCGCCGAAGAATCGATTCATCGATCCCAAGGTTCTGATGCGCATTCAGAACCTGGAGCTGACCGCGCGCACCGTCGTGGAAGGATTCGTATCCGGATTGCACCAGTCCCCGTACCTGGGCTTCAGCGTGGATTTCGCCGAGTATCGGCCGTACCAGAAAGGCGACGAACTCAAGCGCATCGACTGGAATGTTTATGCGCGCTCCGACAAGCTTTACGTGAAGCTGTTCGAAGGCGAGACCAACACGCGGGTGTTGATTCTGCTCGATATGAGCGGGTCGATGTCTTACGGTTCAAGTGAAGTTCGCAAGATCGATTACGCCAAGATCATGGCCGCCTGTCTGTCGTATTTTGCCTATCATCAGCGGGATGGCGTCGGCCTGGTCACGTTCGATACCGAAATTCGGACCTACATCCCGCCGGCCCGGCGTACTGGACAGCTTTCCAACATTTTCAAGGAAATCGATCATTCCGAGGCCACCAAGGAAACGGCGTTTTCGAAACCTCTTCGCTACCTGGCTGAAGTTTTGAACCGCAGGGGAATCATCGTCGTGATTTCGGATTTCCTCGATGAGCCCGCAAACATCATTGCAGGCCTGCGAGCGCTCAAGGCCAAGGGCAATGACATCATGGCGTTTCACATCATGGACGATTTTGAACTGACATTTCCGTTTGAACAGATGGCGCAATTTGAAGATCTGGAGACGCAGAGGAAACTGCACGTCATTCCGGAATATCTGAGAAAGCAGTACCTGGCCGTGCTGAATACCCATATTGAAGAACTGAAGAAGGGGCTGCGGGGTTCCCAGATCGATTACACATTGATGAATACGTCTCACCCGCTGGATGCAGGACTTTTCTCGTATCTGGCGGCGCGGGCGCACAGCGTGTGACCTTAATTAAAATATGTCGTTTTTGAATCCGTTTTTTCTGATTGGTTCGATAGTGCTGGCGGTTCCGGTGATCATTCATCTGGTGCGCCGGGAGAAATCTGAAGTCATTCACTTCAGTTCGCTGATGTTTCTTCTCAAGGTGCCGAAGCGCTCCGTGCGGCAGCAAATCATCAAGAACCTGCTGCTGATGGCTCTCCGCTTGTTGATTCTCGCACTGCTGGTTGGCGCATTCATGAGGCCGTATATGACGGAAAGCGCCCTACCGAAGGTACTTGCCGGACAAAGCAATGGCATCGTGATGTTGTTGGACAACTCCTACAGCATGCGGTACGGCACCAACATGGACAAGTTGAAGGCTGAAGCCAATCGGCGAATTGATGCGATGGGTGCCAACGATCAGATGGCTTTGATTGTCTTTAATGATAGCGCCACGGTTCTGGCGCGGCCGACTTCGGACAAAAGTGAGCTGAAATCGAGGGTGGCGTTGATCGAGCCGTCGTTCAACGGAACGAAATACTATGAGGCGTTTACGGCCGCGGAACACGCACTGCAGCAGTTCAACGGCAAGCAGAAGCAGTTATTCATGATTTCGGATTTCCAGAAAGCGGGTTGGAATCGTTCCAGCCGCGAGAATGTCATTTCGAGAGACGTGAAAGTCGACAAGGTGAACCTGGGGATTGAGAATTCGACAAATGTCGGTATCGACAATGTCAACGTCGATGCGACCAGTTTTACCCGGCAGTTTGGAGGGCGCGTTGTTGCGCGCGTTCACAACTACCGGAAAGACCAGCCGGTCACAGTCCAGGCGACTCTGCTGCTCAATGACAAGGAAGTCGGTGGCAAACATGTGGTCACAATTTCCCCGAATTCGACCCAGTTGACCGACTTTTCGGGTTTTGACCTCCCCATCGGTGCATCGAAAGGAAAGATTCGTATCGATTCGGATGACCCCCTCAAAGTGGATAACGAATTCCTGTTTGCCATCGACCGGCGTGAACGACAGAAGATCCTGATTATGGATGCCGGCAAGCCTCGCCAGAGCGATTACCTGCGCAAGGTTTTTGCGGCTTCGACGGACCTGCCGATTGAAGTTGCCGTGGCCAATGCCAGTGGCGTTCGGCCTGAAGATTTGCAGCAGTACAAAGTCGTGGTCATCAATGACGTTCCGTCTTTGAGCAATGCCGTTCGCGACCGGCTAGTCGAACTGCGCAAAACGGGACAAGGTCAGTTTGTCGTTCTGGGGCAGTATGCCGATCTGGGCTGGTGGGCCAGCTTCCCTGGATTACCGGTAAAGCCTGTTCGGAAAATTACAGCCGTCAATGAACTTGGACGGACGTCTGTCTCCATCACGAGTTTTGACCGCAACCACGGTATGTTCAAAAAATTTCGCAATAGCGCGACGTTTACGCTCAGTACGGCTTTGTTTTACCGCTTTACGCAGATGGAACTGAAGCCGGGCGCCGCCGCGCTTGCCAAATTTGAGGACGGGTCTCCGGCACTGGCGGAATCGTCGGGGACAGATCGCGGACTGGTTGTGTTCGCATCGTCGCTGGATAACAAAGTCCTGGATGGATGGAACGATTTTCCCATCAAGGCCTCGTTTGTTCCGTTTGCGATCGAAGTTGCGCGCTATCTCTCGCATTCCGACGACGTTCGGGAATGGTACGCATTGGGTGAAGGCATTCCGATTGTCGGAAGCATCGAAGGTGGCGCTGCGGCGGTCATTGATCCCAATGGGGAACGGATAGGACTCGGGGATCTGGAAGCCGGGCAACAGCTTTTTTTCACGCCCAAGATTCCTGGATTTCACGAAATCCGGGTCGGGCACGACATCCGGCTGATTGCGGTGAATCCGCCCTCCAACGAGGGCAATCTGGACATGATTCCTCCGGATGAACTGGTTGCCAGCGTTCAAAGCACGGCCGCCGAAGCTCAACAGAAGGGGCTATATACGACGGAGGATCATTTGGAGTATGCAAAACGGCAACTTTCGTGGTGGTATCTTTTATTAATTGCTATATTGGCAGCAATCGCAGAGATCATAATTGCGAATAGAAGCTTTCGAGCACCGTCTGGGACTCTGGTATCGGGTAAAAATTCCGGCTCCGGCCTTCTTGGCTATGGGAGAAATTGATGAAACCAAATGATGAGTTACTCCAAAAAATAGGACAGGTTCGAACTAAATGGAAGACGCTCCTGTGGGCGCGGGGTTTGGCTTGGGTATTGGGAGTTCTGGTCGTATCGATTGCGGTGGGGCTGTACCTCGCCAATACACCCAAAGTGCCTTTGTGGATCGTCAATGTCCTGAAGGTTTCGGGCATCATCGCTCTGGTCGCGGTAATCGTGCGGCACCTGGTGATGCCGCTGCGGCGTGTTCCCAATGATGAACAACTGGCGCGCTTTGTACAGGAACGGAATCCCGGTCTCGAAGACCGTCTGGTGAGCGCCGTTGAAGTAATTCAGAAGCCAAAGCCGGATCAGGCCATGTTTGGGTTTCTCGTTGTTAAGGATGCACTGGACCGGACCCGTAACGTCAATTTCGGAAACCAGATCAACAAGAACAAAATCATGACGTTCGGGGTGTCCTCCGGCGTTCTGGCCGCGATGCTGCTCATCGGCTTGTACCTTTCGTCGATGTACCTGCCATACGGAATTGCACGCCTGACCGGCAACCCTTTGAAAGCGCCGAATATAAATGCGCTGACCATCACCGTCAAACCGGGCAGCATTACCGTACCGAAGGGATCCGACGTCACCATCGATGCGATCTTCTCCGGGTTCGATCCGGAACGTGCCGATATCGCACTCCGGTATGACAACGGTTCCAACTGGGAAATCTCTTCGATGCAGGTCGTCCCCGACAAGGTTCCGACCTATCGTCATCGGATATTCAATCTCCAGGATCCCGTTCATTACTATGTGGACGGCGGCGGCAAGCGCTCCGCAGAATTCACCATCAAGGTTGCCGACCTCCCCAAACTGGACAAACTCGACTACACGTTCCATTACCCGGCTTACACCGGCCTTGCCGACAAGAAGGAAGAGAATGCCTTCGACATGCGTGCCCTGAAGGGAACGACGGTCGAGG
>JBGPBY010000038.1:0-22673 GCA_041481485.1 Terriglobia bacterium | reverse complement strand
GGTCGTTTTGGCCATTTCCTTTCCTTTGACGGCTGGATTCGTTAGGCATCTTCGAGGTCGTGCCGCGAGACAGTAACACGCTTAACACCGGCTGCGGACAATTGCGTCAACGCATTCTCGACCTTCAAGGACGCAGCATCGGATTTAGTGGAAAGGAAGATCCGGCGGCGGCGCTGTCCGAATCCGGGACGCAGACGCAGGAAATCTACGACAGCAAACGTGCGATTGTATCCGAGTGCAGGTGCCAACCCATTAATCCGGCCATACCGAATAGCACTCCGAACGATGTCGGCACCAATGCCAGCCAGTACAACCATCGTTTGTGCGTGAGCGCCGTCATCGCAAGAAGTGAGATGGAAATGGCAGCGAGGGCATCGGCGAGATCGAACTGGTCATCACGGTAGTTCAAGGCGTCGTAGTCCTTCTGGTCCTTTTCGGCCTGTACGCGGACTTCTTCCTTCTTCTTCGCCTGGTCGGCGACCAGAGCTTCGTACCGTGTGATCGAATCGTGATAGCGGATCTGCTGGCTGGCGCTGGCCCCCGCGGCGGCCAGACGGAGTTCGGTGGCAGCCGCATCGGCGACTTCCTGCCGAAGGTTTCGCGCCTGATAGAAGGCCCACTGGTCGATTTTGTCGGCTTGAGCCTGTTGCATTGCCTGGACGATGTTGTCGTCCTTGACTTTGCAAACGCCGAGAAACGTGGCGACGAATGCGACGGTAATTGCCACCAAGCTCGACAGACGCGCATTGCGGCGGTCACGCTTCGCAGTGTCTTCTTCGGTTGTACTGTTGGCCATTTCCATTGGATCTATATCCATAATTCACTCCGAATCCCTAAAAATGAATTGTCATGAGGCAATGATCGTAAGTTGCCTTTGAATGGCATAGGATCGTAATACACGAAGTTCCATGGATGAAGGAGAGGGGTTCGGAAGAAAACTAGACTGCCGATTGAATGACATTTTGAAAGGTCAGTGGCTCATCGCATAAACGATGTAATTGATCCCCATGCGGATTGCCTGCCCGCTTTCCTTGAGCGGTTTGTCGCCATGATCGAGATACTTCCAGAAATCACCGAGATCATTGTTGTAGTTTGCAATCAATCGCAGATTGCCGTTCTCGTCGGACAAGCCCCAGAATTCGGGTACGAAACCGGGAGTATCTTCGCCGTATGGAGGCTTCATTTCCAGAGTTGGAATGTCATAGAACGTATGGAAAATCGGATGGCTGACGCTCAATCGCGCAAACTTGTACTCCGGAACGGCAAGCGCCAAATAGTGGCGCAAAACTTCCAGTTCATCGCGGTCTCCGGGAAGAAAGTTTGGAGTACGGAAATCGTCAGCCATGATGAAGCCGCCTCGTCGAAGATACTCGCCGAGATTGGCGATTTCCTTGTCATTGAGGTCCATGAAGCCCGGCTCGGATAGATAGAGAAACGGATATTTGAAAACCTCGGGGCTTTCGAGATCCACAATCCGGAACGAATCCGGGGACACACGCACGCTGGTGATTTCATGCAGCAGGTCGATGATGAAACGGTCCGAAGAGGGAAAATCGTGATGCCATGGCGGGTTGGCGGGGAAGTAGTTGGGCCAGTAAAGAAAGGGATCTCGATTGGTGCACTCCATTCGGGCGAAGACAAATTCCGGTTTGGGCTCAATCCAGTCCGAATTCGCCGTCTGAGCGAACACCCCGAAAAGCGCCACGACCATGAGCACTCTTTTCACAGCTCTTTGAGAATATCACGGGAGCGGTGAGGCCGTTCCTGCATGGAGTTTGAATGATATTATTCACGCAAGTCCGCCGTGTCGCTGCATTCTTGAAACTGGCCGAACGCAAGTGAACTGGGCTATATACGCAGGAATTTTTCTATCCGCCGCGGTCGAAGGCGAAATTATATACGTCAGTGCGCTGGTCCTTGTCTCATTGGGAAAATTGAACCCCGTGGCTGTATTTTGTGCCGGTGCATTGGGAGGATCGGCGGGCGATCAATTCTTTTTTTACGCACTAAGAACCGGAATTCTCGGCTGGCTCGACCGGTTTCCTTCCATCGCGCGTCGCCGTGAAAAAATTCGAGACAGGGTTCAGCGTCATGCGAACTGGATGATTCTGATATCGAGGTTCCTGCCAGGGTTGCGGATCGCCATTCCGGCGGCATGCGCTTATGCCGGCATTGGCAGAGTACGGTTCAGTATCCTTAGCCTGCTGAGTGGATTTGCATGGGCAGCCGCGCTCATGGCAATCATCATGTATCTCGGCCCATCCTCTCTCCGGGAGTTGGGATTGCGCGTGTGGTGGGCACCGTTGATACCGGCCGCGCTGGTGATTGTGTTCTTTCGCTGGCTAGCTCGAACCGAGAGTCGCGATTGACTCGGGCACCGGAGGCATATGCTCGGATGCTTTGCGAATAACGCCAAGAATCCGATCGATCTCATTTGGACTCAGATTCGCATACACGGGAAGCTGGAGTGTGTTCTTCGTCCCTTCCGAGTGAGGACAGGATCGGGCGAATTCCGAAAACAAAGGAAGTTCGCTACAGATATCAACGTGCATGATTTCGATGTCGATGCCTCGTCGAATGGCATAGCGGCTTAACTCTTTAGGATTCGAAGTGCGGATACAGTATTGATAGAAGGTCGAGACGGTTTCCGGCAACGCGCCGGGTGTGAGTATGGATCGAGCGCCGCACAAACCTCGCGTCAGACGCTCTGCGTTGGCCCGGCTTCGCGCGTTGAATTCATCCAGTTTTTCGAGCCCCTTCAGCCCAATGATCGCCTGAGCATTGCTGAAACGCCGCCGGTAGGATTCTGGCAGCGGATTTAAAGGACGGATCTTCTCCCACAGAAGGTAGCTGATGTCACGGTTACCGAAGATGGAATTGATATAAAAGGGCACGAACAGCCCAAAGCTGAAACCTGTCGAGCTGGTCAGCGCGCGAATCACCTGGCCCATCATGATGCGTTTCCGGATTTCGGATTGATTTGGCCATGGTTCTTTTTCCGCTTCATTGCGGATTTTATTTGCGAGGCTCAGGTCGTTTGTTATCGCCATTCCCCCGCCGTATGCGTTGAGCCCCTTCAGCATTTGAAAGCTGAAGAACGCCGCGTCTCCGAATGTTCCTGTCTTGCGATCCTGGTACGTCGCACCGAGCGCGTGGGCGCAATCTTCAATGACGACGAGGTTGTGCTTTCGCGCGATCCCTATAATGGGGGACATATCGCAGGGCTGACCGTAGATATGCGTCGGAACGACAGCGCGCGTTCGGGAAGACAGGACTCCTTCGATTCTTGCGGGATCCATATTGAAAGTTCGAGGATCAATATCCACAAACACCGGATGGAGACCGCAGATCCGTGCTATCTCCGGAATGACCCAAAATGTGAGCGCTGGAAAAATAACTTCGGAGCCCGGAGGGAGGTCGAGGGCTCGAAGGATGTAGTAAAACGCCATCCGTCCGTAGGAAGCCGAGATGGCGTCCGCGGCGTGGTGGTAATCGGCGAAGAGTTCTTCGAATTGACGTATTTCCGGTCCCTGAACACCTCGGCCTTCCTTCAATGCACGGAGTCCGGACTCCACAGAACCCGCCACATACCGGACGCCATAACGTGGGATCGCGCGTTTCATTGCATGCTCTCCTTTTGCGGCTGCGAATTAAAAAACAAAGTTTCAATGTGCGCTTGTTCGGCGCTTGCCAGTTCGTCGAATGTTCGCAGCCACTGTGGACGCGGTTTTTTCATGCCGAGATATGTGGACAGCCAGGATGGGCGGCAATAGAAACGGCTGTATGCGGATCCCAGCAGGAATCGCAGTTCGTCATTGGTCAGGTTCGGATGGCGAAATGTGGGCGTTTGTCCATCGAACTTTTCGGGATCCGTTTCGGTGATCAGAGGTTCCATCCGTTTGCGGAGTGGCGTACCTGGATAGGGGGTCAGGATCTTGAACATTGCTGCAGTCGTGTTCAGTTCGATCGCATACTGGATTGTTGCGCGGAGGCTGTCAATGGTGTCCTGCGGGAAGCCGAAAACATAAAACGCTTCCGTGGCGACACCCAATTGGCGGCAGTACTCCACCATGCTTCGCTGATGCTCCAGTGGAATGGGGCGACGTGCAACGCGCTTCAATGTGCCGTCCTCCAGGGATTCCACGCCAAACGTGATTGCGCGAAGGCCCGCACCGTAGAATGTGTCGAGCAATTCCGGGTCGAGGCGGTCCAGGCGAGTTTCGCATTCAAACCGCACAGGAAGTTGTCGCTCACGAATCCCCAGTGCAATCGCAACACTGCGCTCACGCTCCACGCTGAAAAGAGGATCCCGGAAGATTAGATAGACTTCACCATATCGGTCACAAAGGTTCTCGATTTCGGCCAGGACATTTTGAGGACTGCGACTTCGGTAAGCCGCCGTCGTCCGGTGAGGACAATATGTGCAGAACTCCGAACAGCTTCGGCTCGAAAGAATCGGAAATGCAAAACGCGTCGCCCACGGGGATCGGCCAACGGCGTGCCGGACAGTCTTAACATCCTGATTCAGATGCCAGGCGGGGAATGGAAGGACATCGAGGTCCGGCAAAGGGCGACTCTCAATGGGCCCGCTCAAAACTTCTCCACGAGCCAGTCGCATTGCGGCTTCTTCGGGTTCACCCTTGATCACAAAATCTCCATGCCCTTCCAGCAGTTCCGTTGCATGGGTCGCGACCGCGCCAAAGAAACCAACTCGGATTCCCCGGCTTCTGGCTCTCTGGGCCCATTGCGTTTCATGCCTGAAATCGATCAGGGAGGTCAGAACGAGTGCCAGGTCACCTTCGACATCTTCGTTATCTGTGAACGCAATGTCGTGCCCCTGTTGCTCGAAAATGGCCGCGAGGTAGTTTGCATGAATGCTGGGAACATTCTGGTAGTGCTTCCGAAATCGTTCGATCAACCGCGTCGTGAATGAGAAGCCACGAAATCTGAGACCGAATCCTCCGACAACCGTATCTTTGTTTACAAAGCCGTCTGCACCCTTCAAGTCCGCAAGTACAATTCGCATAAGATCTCCAATGGATAGAAAGCCTTGATATCTATGCCAAGTTTTTTGGGAGTCAGATTGCGCGAAGCGAACAGGCTGGCGGACTTCTTGGAGAAGTGGAACGGGACTCCCGCATCGTGAGGGGGAAATCTGGACGGTCAAGATGGCCGAGGCTCCTGCTTACAAGGTCAACCGCGATATCTGCAAAGGATCCAAGATCATGTAGCGAACCTCCGGTTGGAATAGCCGACTGAGTTTCGTTTTGCGTCGTTCTGCGACAAAAGCGCGCTCCGTCTTCCGCACCGAACAACACTGCGAAGTGTCTCGAACTCCGCTCGAAGGTTCCATTACCTCTATTCAGCCAGACTGCGACCGGTTCGATAGATGAGGGGCCGATCAATATAAGGTCCGTCCGCTGGTCGCGATCCAGATCGTAGGCGATCAGTTCATGGCCGGCCGGATCGAGAACCGGGACACTCAAGCGAGTGTGCTGTGGGTATGCGGTGAGGCTGACGGTGACGGAAAAGCTGGTGCCGGAAAAGCGGCCGTCGGCAATGTCGACCTTTTGGTCTCCATCCAGATCGCTGGCAATGCGGAAGGATGCATATTCCGGGCGGATATTGCAGGTTCCGGGCGAGCAAGCAAACGCTGGCCTTTGAAAGGATGAAATGACAAAGGCGAAAATCAGGATCGCGTAACTTCGTGTCAGGAAGCGCATGACAATTCAGAATGAACCTATTGCCACCATTTAAGAATCAAAAGTCATATTCGTCAAATGATTCATTCAGAAACTCGGCACTGCATTCGGCTACTGGATTCCGAGGGGATTCGGACTCTGTCTCCCGCAACGGCCGGGGAATCCGGATATTATGAAGTGAGGATGGGAGTCTTGCTGCTACGATGCGGGCGAGCAGGGTGCAAATCGCCGGCGGCGCAAACCGCTCACGACAAATTCTGGGATTTCATTTCGTTGATACCCGTGTGGCTGACTGATTGCGATTCAGGTCTTACTGGCAGGCTTTTTCGCAATCAAGTGATGCATCCGGCAATGGGCAACCAAGGTGTCAGGTGATCCTCCGTTTCTCAACGGGCTGGTATTTAGTCGTGTTTAAAAATTTCCGGTAGACGTAAACTCGGCACCTCTCAATTTCAATTCCAGTCACAAGGAGTACATGATGAAGACCTTGACCAGGTTTACACGGAGTCCTCTTTCACGCGTGTTGTGTAGCGCGCTTCTTATGGTGCTGGCCATTGCTACCGCTGCGCCTATGTCGTCCAAGTCAGGCGGAACGGTGCCATTCCGGGCATCATTTGTTACGCAGTTTCAGGTCAATTCCCCACCCCCAATCCTTCTTATTACTGTCCAGGGGCAGGGCAACGCATTGCACATGGGCCGGTCCGAGACATTCACAACCAACCAGGTCGTGGATCAGAATGGCGTTGCAAGTGCAACCTATTACGTGATTGCAGCAAACGGAGACACTGTTGCGTTCCAGAGTGAATTCACATCCGCACCTACAAGTAACGGCGTGACCTTCGAGGGAACTTATACAATCCTTGGGGGGACCGGCCGCTTCTCAGGCGCTACCGGTTCCGGCGCATTGGACGGATCCGCGGTGTTCACCGGGCAAACCTTCGGTGTCGGCGAGTTTACGTTCGAAGGTGCCATCTCGTCATCTGGGAGCCACTAACCAGTATCACGCGATTAGGGGAACGAAAACGGAAGCGGCTGCATGCGCCAGTAAGGTGGCATGTAGCCGCTTATCAGAAATGCGATATTGCTGTTGTCAGATTCTCTTTCTGTATTTAAACGGTTCGGCCGTGCCGCGCGTTTGTGAACTGCCGTCTACCCCTTCTTCGCACCTTTCATCTTAATAAACAGCTGGCCGCGTTTTTGGTGGAAGCTGTTCTTCTTGTGATAGTCAACGAACCACGTGAAGGTCTCATCTAAAGGCTTGTCGAAGCCTTTCCCTTTACTCTTGCTGATCTTTGTCAGGTACCGCGGCCAGAAATGGTCGAAGAGCCGGTTGAATTCCGTCAGGTAAATGTCCGCAACACGTTTGTCTCCTTTAATCACAACGGTGTTCTCGTCGTTTGAGGTGACTGACGGCTGACTGAAATTCGCCGATCCGGTGACGACTACAGGATCGTCGCTGAGCGGATCGATCAGGAAGATCTTGTTATGGACGTACTTGATGCCGCCCTTTACGGTTTTTGCCGGCGAGACCTCCTTGACGAACTGCTCCACTGCGGAATCCAACACGGCACCGGCAGTCACGAGCAGGTCCGGGTCGCTGTCGGCCTTGGACTTTGCGCGCTTGGCCTCACTCATCTTCTCGAAAATCAACAGCCGTAAGTAGTCCTTTTCCTCATCGTAAACAGTCTTGAAAATCTCGTCGTAATTGAACGGGAAAATCATGCACACGAGGTTTGACGCACTCTCGATAAGGTCGCGGTAGGTCTTAAGCTGATTCGGCACGGTCTTTTTCGGGTGTGGCAGATCGCGCGGACTAAAGAACACATAATTGCCGTTTTTGAGCTTTGTCAGGTCGGCGTCCGATTGAATCTTCGTCGACACATCCGATAGCTCTGAAAGATCCGGGTTGTCCTTCAGTGTGTCCCAGTATTTCTTGTACTTTGCGGCGAGTTGCTTGTCACGAATGCGATGACCTGTGTTCGATTGACCGAAGATGCCCGACAGCGTGATGTTTGTCGAGCCGGTCCAAACTTCGATCGGCACCTCGTCCTCACACAGCACCATGAATTTGTTGTGTGGCTGGTTCGCCTTGGTCCGCGGGTGACTCACACCAAGCAGGCCGGCGTTGGTGAGGGAGATTTTGTTTCCCTTGCCCTTTAGCGGGTCGGTGGAGTCCTTATTCTGTTCGGGCTGAGCGCTATAGACGATCTCGATGTTCTTGCATTTGGCCTTTACGTCCTTTAGCGCCTTCAGGAACGGCATGTACTGGATCTCGTAGAATGCACAATAGAGCGAGCGTTTCTTGCTCTTTGCGTCGTTCAAAAAGCCCATTAACCCATCGTTGTAAAGCTCTCGGCTCAGGTAATCGAGCGCCTTCTGATAATCGGCGGGCGGCAACTGATTAATCGGCTTGTTGCCGAACTCCTTTTTCTTTGAGTAGCCCTGCGAACCCGTAACGCCGTAGTTGAAGAATACTCCGTGCTTGCCCTCGTCAAAGATTTCGGTTTCGACCTTTATCGTGCTTTCGAACTGCTGCACGAAATTCAACGGTGTGCCGAACATTGCACGCACCGTGTAGCTGTATTTCTGACCCGGGTCCGCAAGGTAGTCTTTCCAGAAAAACGACTGGATCAAAGACGCGAATTTTACTTTTGCATCGGTGATCGTCGCATCCTCGAGCAGCGATTTGAAGTGCTTCGAGCCGTTGAGCGACGTCTTGTTGCCTTTTGAATCGACCCGCGACACGTCAAATCCCAGGAACTGCCCCTTCGTCCTGGCCTCGGTCATATCGAAAGCGAGCAGCACTGTCTGCGTCCCCGCCACCGCATACAATTTGATCTCGCCGTCTTCATTTTTGAATCGCATAGTTGTGAACCCACTTTCAGAATTGGAGGTGGGAAGTATACCCGCGATATAGCTCGGCGCCAGAAAGAAGGAGAAGCGAGACAGGATCGAACGCGTGGTCATCGACTGGCCCAGCGGAAAGACCGAGGAATAAAAGATCCTCCATTTCTCGACGGGCGGGTATTAGATTGTGTTCAAAAGTTTCCGCTGGAAATACAGTGCCGTTCCATTGATGCTGCGATGCGATCGTTCGGACGTAAGCGACTGCATGCGCGAGTAAGGGGCATGCAGTCGCTTACCAGACTTTCGATATTGCTGTTGTCAGATTCTCTTTCTGTATTTCAATCCCGCGACCATCGAAAGACCAATTCCGAGCACCATCAGGGAGCGGGGCTCGGGGGGTTGGGTAACCAACGTCAGGCTGTCGATTTCGAATTGTGTGGGTGTGATTCCATCAACCTGGAATCCCTGGATGGTGGCTGTCGAAAACGGAGGGATCGTTACAAAATTGACGGTGCCACCTGGAAATCCATTGCCCTAACGTGAAGTTCGGAGCATCGAACGTGTCGGTAAATGTATCTGCCCAGGATATCCCGGCAAACGTCAGACAAAAAGACACGGACAGTAGTGCACTCCATAGCAGACGGCGCATAGTTCCTCCTTGATTTCGTACAAACCTTCAACCGGAGAGTGTCTGCACAATCATTGGGTGCACCTCCGCTTGATCAAGCGAGCAGCTGGCAATTGAAATGACAGAATTCCATCGTGATTTTTCACAGGATTACTTGAAAGTCCGCAGGATCGTTTGGTAAGGACACTTAACGAATCCTTATTTCATGGCATGATCGAGCTATCGGTTCGATCGTCCCATTGCTTGAGTAAATTAGATTTCGACCGATGCGATTTGCAGAAGCGTAAATAATCCCGTCGGTTATGACTCGTTTGCAAGGTATCCGCGCCACTTTCCTTCAGGCTACGGCTTCCCAGAGTTGTTCAGCGAAAATCGACTTGTTCACGGCCTTTGAAACGTAGACAATTGGATTGTCCCCAAACATCTGTTTATATTTTTAGACGTGATTGATTGGCTTGCTTCGGGCAGCGTGCTCTTATTCCTCGATCAGTGGAGCAAGAAAATGGTCCGGACCCGTGTATCCGTTCCAATGGAAGGGCCTCGTATCGTACGGATCAGGTACGTGCTCAACACGAAAACCATCTACGCTAGTCCGGCGGCGCGAACTGTTCTGCTATTGGTTTGGCTCGCCGCGCTTGTTTCCGCAATCCTCTTGTATCGCTCTGGAATTCGGTTTCAGAGCCATGCCGCTCTCATCGGGCTCGGTGCCGCGTTTGGAGGAGCAGCTGGAAATCTTCTCGACATAATGCGGCGCCACGGCGTTGACGATTTCATCGACCTCCAATGGTGGCCTGTCTTCAACCTCGCAGATGTCGCCGTCGTTGCTGGATTAGCGATGGCCTTCTGGCCATACCACTAGGCGTCGATGAAACCCCTCCTTTTTGAACGACTGACCACTTGTTCTCCGAATTGATGATTGTGCTTTCGTTTGCGGTTCTGTCGGCGAGCTGGCCGAAATAACAGGAGGTGCTGAATGGCTAACGGAATTACCGGTAATTTCGATGTCGTGGCGGAGTTCGCGGTGCCCGCCGTGAATCGGCTGCTCGCCGCAATGCACGCGGCCGAACGGTTTGCTCACACGATGAGTCTCCGCGTGAAGGATGTCCCTGTCCTTCCGGGATCGAAAACGGATGGTTTGAGCGTCATTGGAGTGGTCGATACATTCGGAGATCCGACTGTGGATCACACCAGAATTGCGAGACCCTTTACGCTGGCGGGACAATTCAAGGCAACGGATCTGGTAACTGCAACGCTTGATCCGCTGATCAATACGGATGCGGTTGTCCATCCCACGGGCGGTATTCTCGAGCCGCCGGCCGAGCCAAGCCATCTGCAGGGAGTTGCTCAGCTCCAGCTGTCTGCTCCGACGATCCAGATTGATGGATCAGGGACACATATGATTGCCCGATTCGAGGTCATGGCGCGTTACCTCGCAGATCCGCATACCAGCCCCGTTGCAAAATTCATTCATGCGGAGCTGCGCATCACCGCAGCCGTGAATCAGGTTGTGACACAGACGGCACACGTCATCAATATCAATATCAAGGCGAATACCGTCGGTATCAACTTCAATCCCATTTGGTCGGATCGGATTCTGAGCGCCGAGGATATTGCCGCAATCCAACGATTAATACGAAATGCGCTGAAAACAAGCTTTCTGCCGTCGAATGCCACACTGCCATCCGAAATCGGCTTCATGCAGTTCAAGACATTGCACCAGGCTCAGGATGCCATCGCGGTAATGCTTAATCTGAACGGACCCCACGGCAATCCCGCAACGATGTCCACCGTTTTCTTGAATGCCGGGGACGACTTCGCTTTTGCAATAGGCGTCGAGTTTGTCCGGACCTCGATGAGCAAAATCACTCAAAACATCAAGAGCCAGAACTTCGGCGACTTTTCAGTCGATAGCCTTACGGTCGACCTCGAGCCAGGAAAGATCGTGTTGACGATTTCGGGCCCCGGAAGCTGGTGGGGTTTCAGTTTCCATTACAAGGCGACGATTCCGTTGACGCTGGTGCCCTCCGGAAGTACTGCCGAAGTTGCCGCGGCCGGTGACGTTTCCCTGCAAACCGGTGACAGCGTCGCAGGTTACGTTTTCAACGCGTTTACCGAGTTCGCGAAACCGAAAATTCGCGCAGCAAGAGACACCGCTTTGTCCAACTCCATGAATCAGGATGCCGTGCGTAAAGCAGCCAGCGCGGACGCGCTTCAGGGGTTTCTGAAATCGCTGTTGAATCCGGCGAATCAGAGCCTCGCGGTGCTCTTTAACGAAAATGAACTTATTCCCCAGCTACGGTACACAGCGGTGAGTATCGAGGCGACGGCCATTATTCTTCATGGAACCTTGTCGGTTCTGCGCAGTGCCGGTCCGGTTATCTTCGATGATGCATTCTCCAACGGAGGGTCGGGACAGGCATTGACAGAGTGGCCTCTCCCACACGTCGAGTTTGAACGCATTCCCAGCGACAACACTCAAGGCGAAGTCACTCCGCCGGGGCCGGACTATTCCGCGCTGAAGAGCTGGATACCAGGCGGCACGATCACCAGCTTTGAGTGGAGTCATCAAGGTCAACCGCAGCCATTCTTCATCGAGCACCATAAATTTGTCCTGATACATCCACCGCCAGAATTTACGGATGGTTCCTCGGGACCGGTTGGGGGATACGGTCCACTCTGTCTCACTGTGCGTGGTTCGCGACTGTCCTCCCACGGCCCGGTCGTCTCCGTTCCAGTTAGTGCGAAGGTTTGCCGAAATACCGCCTTCCCGATCATCGATCTCTCCAGGTTTTCGATCCTGGAAGCAACTCCACTGGTTGTGATTTCCCGGCCGAATTCTCGGGGACAGCTGGAAATTGTCGGACACGCTGCGGCTCAAGTCGACGAAAACGGAACCGGGACTCCCAATCTGATCGTTCACTTTGCCAATGACAGATCTGTGGACCAACTCGAAGTTCTGGCAGCCGCACTTCGCGAAAGCAAACGCACCGACACTGCAGCTGCGATTCTGGCGGTCCTGACACCGGAGCAAATGGCGAGAGCCCGTCATGTCGATGGGGTGATCTATTCGGAAAGTCAGGGTGGGGTGTGGGAACGCGCGTTCAATGTCAGGAACGTGCGCCATCCATTGACACTGATCGTCGGACCGAAAGGCGACGTTGCCTGGCAACAGGACGGAGAAATCGATCGTGAAAAGCTAGCCGGTGCTCTCCGAAAGAATCTCATCTCCGGCGCGACTTTCAAACGCAGCATGCTGAGTTTGAATTTGAGAATGGGTCACCCTGCGCCCAATTTTCTTTTTGAGTTTGCACCTGGCCAGCAGCTGACGCTGCGAAAGCTTGCGAAAAAACCGGTAATTTTGGTTTTTTGGAAGAGCTCATCAAAACAGAGTGTCGCGGCTGTGCGTGACGTTGAGGGACAGACTCGGAAGTATGGAGAGCCAGAACCCGTTGTGCTTGCGATCAATGACGGTGAGTCGGCGGAAGTTGCAAAGAGAACAGCCGCTGAGCACAGGTTTTCCGCAACCGTTGTTATGGATCCAAAGCGCGAGATCTCGGGATTCTATGGCGTGAACATCTGGCCGACATTGGTGTTCATTGATGCGTCTGGCCTGGTCCGTACTATTCAATACGGACACTCTCATGTTTGATCCATTCCTGCTGTTGACGCCGATTCTGATGTTGGGTGTGGTGGCGCTGTTGGGATTTGTCGGTTGCAATCTCGTTTACGGACTCGACGAAACGAAGGTAAAACAGCCACCTCCTGCGCCCGTGAATTTGCACGTGACCGCGGTTGGAGATGGCAGGGTGGACTTGGCGTGGGATCCTCCTCCCACTGGAGGACCGTTGACACAATTTCGCGTCAATCGGCAAAACGGCCAGGCTATCAGCTTCTCCGTTCCACCGACGGAACCTTCCTTCACGGACACGACGGCAGTTAACGGAACCGCCTACGGATATTTTGTGACGGCCGTCAATTCAGCCGGAGAAGGTGCACAGTCCAACTTTGTCCTGGCAACCTCGGTCGGGCCGCTTCCCAAACCTTTTGTGACAGCCAAAGTGAACGGTTCGGTTCATAACGATTTTCCCGCAGTTCCCGGCTCACTAGGACTACTGGGAATGATTGTTCTGGTCGGACCTCTGAACTTAAGAGTCACAGCTTTGGGCCGATACATCGTGTCGGGAAACAGTACCGTGCACCTCGTGAAGATCGTCGACGAAAACAGTAGCCAGGAACTTGGTTCGGCGAGCGTGCAAACTCTGGGCAAGACACCGAATACCTTCGAGTACGGCGATCTTGTGAATACAGTTGTCTTGACGGCAAACTCCCGGTATTACGTCGTCGCCCAGGAAACATCCGGCGGCGATTTCTCGTGGTCGTCCGACACTCATGTCGATACGGAACCGGATGCAACGGTGGTGTCTGCCGTGTACAACGATCCTACAACCGATAATGTGTTCCACCCCGCCGGATCAGCAGGTAATAGCTACGGGCCGGTCAACTTCAAATATGTTGTGGTATCCACGTAAACGCCGTGAAAAGGAGTAGCTCACGATGATCGATCCGATTGTATTGCTGACACCGCTCTTGATGCTTGGAGTAGTGGCGCTCCTGGGGTTTGTTGGCTGCCAATACATATTCACCCTGGATTTCACACCTTCTCCGCCGCAGAACCTGAAGGCCACCGGCGGAATTAATCGTGTGGATCTGTCATGGGATCCCTACATAGGCTCAGTGATGACCTTCAAAGTGAGACGAGGAACCGCCAGCAACAACTATTCAACGGAGATCAACATCGGGGTTGTCGACTCGTATTCCGACACCACTGCAGTGAATGGAACGACCTATTTCTATGTTTTGGTCGCCAATTCCGACGGTAAAGATAGCGTTCCGTCCAATGAAGTCTCCGCTACGCCAGCGGATCTGGTTCCGAAACCATTTGTGAAGCAGAAGGTGAACGGCTCCGTGCACAACGATTTTCCAGCAATCCCAGGGTCACAGGGTTTTCTGGGAATGATTGTTCAAGTGGGACCAGCGAACCTGATTGTTTCGTCGCTTGGTCGATACATAGTCTCCGGGAACAGCACGGCCCATTTGGTGAAAATTGTCGACCAGGCAACTAACCAGGATCTCGGATCTGCGATGGTGCAGACATCAGGGCAAACACCGGACACTTTTGCGTACACGAATCTCGCAACTCCCATCACATTGTTGGCAAATCACGTCTATTTCATCGCCAGCCAGGAGACGTCCGTTGGCGATTCCTGGTTCTCATCGGATACGCACGTTGACACCGAACCGGATGCAGTCGTCACATCCGCAGTATTCAATGATCCGACAACGGACAATGTATTCCATGAAGCCGGGCTGCCCGGAAGCTGTTTTGGTCCGGTGGATTTCAAATATGTAGTCGCCCCGTAGCCAATTCGGCCACGCTTTCAGGAATAGATCGGGGAAGGGGAACGACCCGGCTTGCCCTATTTTCAGGCGAGTTTCACTTTGAGTTTGTGTCCCTTGAGGTCGCTGCGGTTCAGCTTTTCGATGATGGAACTGGCGTGTTCGGAAGAGACGTCCGCGAATAGATGACGTGCACGAACATCGATCGTTCCAACGACATTCCCCGGAAGTCCCGTCTCACTTGCAACGGCATTCACGACATCGATCGGGACGATTCCCTGGTCTTCGCCGACATTCATCCACAATCGAGTCTGCTCGACGGGAGTGCGGCGGCTCTTCTTGAGTTTCCCCGTAGGCCGTGGTGTAACGACATGGGAACCGCCCTCACGAACCGCCTGCGGAACAATTGCCGGCGCAGGTTTTGCGGCCGGTTCTGCGACCCGCACCACTTCACGCGGTTTTACCGGCGGCGCGGGAATCATCGCGGGACGCGGCCGGGCCGGCATTTCGTCGCGCCGAGCCGGCCGATCCTTGTTCCAGGGCGTGCGAGGAGACCCTTCGTCTCTTGCGCTGTAACGAGAACGATCTTGCGATTCTTCACGATCTCTCCGCATCGCAGGTCTTGGCAGAACGTCGCGCATGTCCCTTTCCGGTTCGCGTTCACGAACAACCTTCTTTGTCGAAGGAACGCCGTCGCCCGCCTGGAGTTGGTGCATGAGTGCGGATGCGATATCCGTCGAACTGAAGCCTTCTTCCAGCAGCAGTTCAACCAGGTGATCCTGCTTCTTGAAATCTCCACTTTTCAAAGTGGCGCGAAGCTTGTCGAGAAATAGAACGGCGCGCGCTTCTTCAACCTGACCCATTGTTGGCGGTTTGCCACGCTGGATCCGGACCTTCGTGAAACGCTCGATATTATGGATCTGAAACATCTCCTTGCCGGCAACGAATGAAATCGCGCGCCCGCTGCGGCCGGCGCGCCCGGTGCGGCCGATTCGATGGAGATAGTCTTCGACGTCGTACGGCAGGTCGTAGTTGAAGACAACCTGGACATCGTCCACATCGATGCCGCGAGCTGCAACGTCCGTAGCCACGAGGAACTCGAGACCGGATTTTCTAAACTTGTTCATCACGCGGTCGCGCATCAACTGCGTCATATCGCCGTGCAAACGGTCTGCAGAATATCCCTGCGCATTCAGATGATCGACAAGGTCGTCGACCATGCGTTTGGTGTTGCAGAAGACGATGCCCAGCTTCAGGTCGTGGATATCGATGAGTCGCGTGAGCAACTCGATCTTATAATTGCGATCCACTTCGTAGTAGACCTGCTCCACCGTCGGTACCGTGAGTTCCTTCTGTTCGATGCGAACCTGCTGCGGGTTGCGCGAATACTTTTCAATCAGCTGCTGAATCGGTCGAGGGATGGTCGCAGAGAAGAACACCGTCTGACGCTCGGATGGCGCAGCCTGCAGAATGACTTCGATATCGTCGCGAAAGCCCATGTTGAGCATGACATCGACTTCATCAAGCACGACGAACTTCACGCCCGTCAGTTTCAGAGTTCCCCGCCGCATGTGGTCCATGACACGGCCGGGCGTACCGATCACGATATTGGCTCCATGCTTGAGTCCGGCCAGTTGCCTCTCGAACGACTGTCCACCGTAGATGGGCAAAGCGTGAATGCCGCTTTTAAAGTGCGCCAGCTTGTGAACTTCCTCAGAGACTTGTATGGCCAGTTCGCGCGTCGGACACAGGATGAGCACCTGCACTCCGCGTTGCCGCGTATCGACTTTTTCGATGGCAGGAATCGCAAATGCTGCCGTTTTGCCGGATCCGGTTTGAGACTGGCCGACAACATCCCCTCCGGCCATGAGGATGGGAATGGCGCTGGCCTGGATCGGAGCGGCCTGCTCAAAGCCCAGTTTATCGATTGCTTTCAGTAGTTCAGGGGAAAGGCCAAGGTCGGAAAACAGTTTCGGTGTCATGAATTCAGATATTCCATAGTCTTCAGATTAAAGCATTGAAGGATGCTTCGGGAAGGATATGTCTGGTATAGCAGGGTAGATTCCGGATCTTTTGAAGCCGCCGAATTAGATTCGTTTCCGCCTGCGAAAAAACCAAATGGCCAAAGCGGGAAGCCAGACACCACGAAGCAGTCTTGCCATCGACTCCAGTTGCAAGCTCTCCTGCTGTCCTTGTCGCCCTTCGCTGTGCGTCGTTAAAGTAGGCAGGAACGCTGATGACGGCTTCAACGATTGGCTCTTGAATCAATTCTTCAGCGTCCCTCTTTAGAGATCTGAGAACCAGAGACGACAACTCCTCGGGACGAAAGGATTGTTTGCCAAGCTTGATACTTCGATTTGTTCCCATGTATCGCTTGAATACCGAAGCTGTCAAATGCGGGTGCGTGAGCATGCGTTCCATCGCAGGTTGTCCCACCAGCACTTCACCCGATTCGTCGAACCCAACCACGGAAGGAGTGAGGTAACTCTGCAGGGCATTCGGAATCAGTTCTGCACGTTCATTGCGCCAGACCCCTATCAGGCTGTTTGTGGTTCCGAGGTCAATTCCGGCAATCATTGGCATATCGGTGGTGAATTGTACCGAATACTACGCACGTGTTCAGGCACAAAAGAAGGGGCTTAACCCTCCGGATGCAGTCGAATGGAGAGCACGGCCGCCACGTCAGAGAAGAGGATTCATTGACATGAAGATGCCTGACGCCGATAATGCCGAGCGACTCCGCTGCCTATCCCATTGGAGCGCGCGTATTGCTGTGAGGTTTTCTAATGTCGAACGATGACCTTCTGTCCATTGGTGCTAAGGCGGAACCGATATCCACTGCAAATTCCATGTCTACGTCGGACCTGCAGTTTCAGCGCGCGGTACCTGCCACTGTCAGTGGCTCAAGCTGTCAGATTTGCAGAACTGCCCTAACTGGGGAATACTTTCGCGCCAGGGGACAGGTCGTTTGTCCCGCGTGTGCGGAAAAGGTTCGAATGTCGGCGAAATCTCCGTCCCTGGGATCCATGCCAGGCGCGATTCTGTTTGGCATTGGTGCGGCGATCGCAGGTTGTGCTCTTTACTCCATTGTGACGATCGTCACGGGGTATCAACTCGCACTAGTCTCGATTGTGGTGGGTGTGATGGTGGGGAAAGCGATTCGGCATGGGGCGAAAGGTCTCGGTGGCCGTCCGCAGCAGATACTCGCGATAGTCCTGACGTATCTTGCAATAACAACGAGCTACGTGACCATGGGTATTTACCAGATGGTTAGCCATCCAAAAGCTGCGGTGACGACGCCTTCGGGCACGCTGGTGACGCCTCCCGAGGAAGATGGGGTATCGTCCCCGGCTTCCAAATCTCCTGCGAGAGCAACCGGGTCGGATACAGCCGGAGGAAGCATCGCATTCGCCCTCCTGTGGCTGGGTGCGCTCATTATCGCAGCCCCATTTCTCTCTTTGAGCAGTGGAATCTCCGGCATCTTGTCGATCGTCATTCTGTTTTTCGGTCTTAAACAGGCGTGGAAGCTTACGGAGCAATCGGTCATCCAGGTGACTGGTCCGTACAAGCCGACATCGGCAACGTAGCCTAAATGTCGATACCCTCTTGCCCGGATTGTGCTGCGGCGCTACCGGCTTCTACTCTCAGCTGCCCGCAGTGCGGATGGCTGACTCACAGCGAGAAACTGGAAGAACTGGCTAAGCGGGCTCGGGCGTCGTGGCGAATTGGTGATTTCGCAGCCGAGCGGAACCTCTGGAAGGAGACTGCGTCGCTGCTTCCGGAAAGCACCGTCCAGCATCGCACCGTTTCGGCGCGCATTGCTGAACTCGATCAACAGCTCAAACCTCTGCCGGGGAAGACCTCCGATGGACGAGACAAGACAGCAACCGTGGGGATCGGTTCCGCGCTGTTGATCCTCATTTCGAAATGGAAGGTTTTGCTGCTCGGTTTTACAAAACTGGGAACGCTATTCTCCATGGTCGCGGCTCTCGGAGTGTATTGGTCTCTATTTGGCTGGCCGTTCGCATTGGGACTCGTTCTTTCGATCTACATTCACGAAATGGGGCATGTCATTGCCATTCGAGGATACGGCCTTCATGCCAGTGCTCCCATGTTCATTCCCGGATTGGGGGCGTTCATTCGTTTGCAGACGAAAAATCTTCCGCCCATTCCCGATGCTCGAATTGGACTTGCCGGGCCGATCTATGGCGCCTTTGCGGCGATTGCCGCATGGATCCTCTATAAGGTAACGGACCTGCCGATCTTCGCGGCTATCGCACACCTTGGCGCGGTGATCAATCTCTTCAACTTGATTCCGATCTGGCAACTGGATGGATCTCGTGGGATGCATTCCCTAACGCGCCATCAACGTACGCTGATCATGGTTCTGGCAGCCGTGCTGTGGTGGATGACGCACGAACCCATGCTGCTGCTGATCGCCGGGGTTTCTGTTTACCGTCTCTTCACCAAAGACTGTCCGGAAGAACCGGATCAGGCAGGCCTGATGCGATTTGCTTCACTGCTGGTCGGATTAGCAATCATCGGAATTATTGCGCGTGGAGGATCGCCCGTATCCATTGTTCAGGGTGTGGTGAGGCTCAGTTAACCGATCTGGTACGAGCGCATCGACACGGACTTGTACTGAAATCCGGTTGTGAACGTGCGGACTTGTTCACCGTTTGCCTGCAGCCCGAGCACATACAATAACGGCAGAAAATGATCGTGTGTGGGATGCGCCATGGTGGCGAGGCTGCCCAGTTTCTGGAAGTCGACGACGGCTTTGTAGTTTCCCTGCCGGATGTTTTCATCCATCTTTCCATCGAATTCCACCGCCCAGTCAAATGGCTTCACGTCCGCGCGTACCATCTCCCGCAGATTGTGAACGATATTGCCGGACCCCACAATCAACACGCCTTTGTCGCGAAATGGTTGCAGCTGCTTTGCAAGGTCGAAGTGAAACGCCGGCGGCTTGCTGTAGTCAATGCTGAGCTGGATCAACGGAATATCGGCTTTAGGAAACATGTACCGGAGGATCAGCCAGGTGCCGTGGTCAAGGCCCCAGCTTGTATCCCCGCGAACCGGAATCGTCTTTTGCAGGGCGCCTTCAATTTCTTTGGCAAGCGCCGGATTGCCCGGGGCGGGGTACTTCAGTTGATACATCTCGGGAGGAAATCCTGCCATGTCGTAATTGATCTGGGGACGTGGACTGGCCGTCACCAGCATCCCGCCATTGGTAATCCAATGCGCCGAAATGGAGAGAATCGCATTTGGCCGTGGGATGCGCGGGCCGATGTCGCTCCAGGCTTTGGTCCAGGAATTCGGGCTGATGGCGCTGGTCGGACTGCCGTGTCCCACAAACAAAACCGGCATCCGTTCGGTAGTCTTCATAGAGAGAAGCGACGCAAATCCCATTCCCAGCAGGGTCCTTCGATGCATGGAAATCAATTATAGGCCCGTCCCGTCACAGACGGCTTCGGGAATAATTCCTTCGCAACATGACGGAGATTGCGGTATATGGCCGATAGCAGCCCGTTCATTGTCGTTGCAGTAAGAGACACTGGATTTCCAGGGGAACTGGTTGCTCTGGTACTCCCCGCGAGAAAAGCTGGGAGCCGTTGTTTTCGAGGCGCACTATGACTTTCCAGCTCTTTCTTTTGATTTCGGTTCTTTTGCGAATCGGCCTTTTCCAGGCCGACATTAAGCCAATCAATGACCTGCCCAATCCATACCGCACCGTACGGGACTGGGCGCAGCCTCCGAACGGCGCAAAATGGGCGGCAGTCACTGCCGTGGAAGTTGCATCCGACGGCACTATCTATGTCATCCATCGATGCTCCGGAAACTCGTGCGCCGGACGAACGGAGCCGCCGATTCTGAAATTCGACAAGACGGGCAAGCTTCTGAAGAGTTGGGGCGAGGGAATGTTTGTGTTTCCGCACGGCGCCACGATCGACCGGGAAGGAAACCTTTGGGTGACTGACGCTCAGGTGCAAAACGGCAAAGGCTACCAGGTTTTCAAATTCAGCCCTGATGGAAAGGTTCTGATGACCCTCGGAAAAGCCGGAGTCGCCAGTGCCGATCCGGGTCTTTTCGACGAGCCGACCGATGTCGTTGTCGCTCCCAGCGGCGACATTTTCGTCACCGAAGGACATTCCGGCGGCACTACGGGTAATGACCGGATATCGAAGTTCTCCAAAAATGGAAAGTTCATCAAGTCCTGGGGAAAGCAAGGATCAGGGCCCGGCGAATTGAAGTCACCACACACGATCGCCCTGGATTCGCGTGGACGACTGATTGTCGGCGATCGCGACAACAACCGCATCCAGATTTTCGATCAGGACGGACGCTACCTTGCAACGTGGCTGCAGTTTGGGCGGCCGAGCGGGATCTTCATATCGAAGGACGACACGATCTATGTCGCGGATTCCGAATCGTGGGGACCCGATCAACCCGGCTGGAAAAAAGGCATTCGGATCGGCAGCGCGAAAGACGGCTCAGTCAAGTACTTCATCGAAGACATGGAGTCGACGGCCAACGACCACAGCGGAGCCGAAGGTGTCGGCGTGGACGCAGACGGCAATGTGTACGGCGCCGTCGTTCGCCGTCAAATGCTCGAGAAGCATATAAAGAAGTAGCGCCTACAAGAAACACCACCACGTCGAAGCCGTTCAGATCACGAATGCTGAACTCGCATTCTCCAATCGTCCTGCCTGGCGTGAGCCGTTTGTGCGAGGCACCTTGGTGCTTCGCAAGAAGGCTTACAAACAAGAGGCTCTGGTCAAAAGCTTGATTTTTCGTTCGTTAGCATGCGCCGAGAGGATCTCTCAGGCAAAACAGACTGAATTCCTTACACTTTCCCGGTCAATCCTGCGGCGGCTTCAGCCTCACACCCGAACCTCGCTGCGCAATATCAGAAGCTTCGTCGATGCGATGCCGGTGCTGAATGTAAAAGCGGTGTCGACGTGGAGGTTACACCTGGGAATCAGACGAATTGGGTTGAACCTGGGAATACGGGGTTGGCCTGTTCCTTCGCCAGACCAGCTTGGCCGTGTCCTTTACGGCTCCACTTTCGCGTGGAAAAACCGGCATTGTCGGAACTCTTTACAGCTTCAAGGATGGAGAGTTCTGATGTTTTCATCTGAAACTTGGGAGTCGATTCGATTTAACGATGTGGAATGGCGATTGCTCTTTCCACCGCTGAGCTCGCAACCACCATGGAAGGTGCTGTTGCAGACCAACAAGGAGGAAATCCAATGTCTCAATTCGCTCTTAGGGCTCGGCGACTGACTCGCCGCTTGAGCTTCTTTCTGGTGCCGGCCATGGTTTTCGTTTTCGCATTGCCACACACTGCAAGCGCTCAAGTATTCTCCGTAACCATTACGGTCGACGAAAATGGGAATGGCCATTTTACGAACACTTCCGGCTTTTCATCGGCCTTGCCATTCGCAATGCAGCTCGATCCCGGACCCGGAGGACTGCCGAGTGCTCTGACCTATGGTCTGTTGAACCCGCCCGGACTGACCGCCGGTGACCTGGTTCTGCTCGAGCCCGGCTCCGACGTAATTTCCGACATCATTCGCTTCAATCCAGCTTGTGGCTTCGGTACGGGATGCCTGGTTTTCTATTCGGACAACTTTGACGGCGTGGATGCTCTTGCCGACGTCGGGTTCCCCCTGGCTCGCTATACCAATGTGCTGACTGTTCAGGAGGTTGGACCAGAAGGTGACAACGGTTTCATCTATACGCCCCTCCAGGGTCAGCCAGGTTTTGTTGCCGGCTCGGCGGGACCGGTCACGTATGTACTGAGAAGCGATTCAGTTCCGGAATTCAGCTCCCTCGGGCTTCTGGCTGTTGGCCTGATGGGTGTCGCTGTGGCTTACCGGAAGTCCGCCATTACACGAACTCAGGGCACCCAGTTTCCCTAATATAGAAATACAGACACTGGATTAATGGCATGAGATTCCGCAACAGAGTGGCGGACACCTTTGCGGAGTCCCTCACTTAGTGCCCCATTACTTAAATACAGCAACGTATGTTCGAAGCTGTAATCGCGATTCCCCACTGTAGGGGCGGTCTATGACCGCCCACAATTTGGAAGG
>JBGPBY010000037.1:0-23430 GCA_041481485.1 Terriglobia bacterium | reverse complement strand
CTGGCCGGGTTTGTTGCCTACAACCTCGGTATTGCATTGCTGCAGGCCGGTCGGCAACAGGAAGCAGTTGAGCAACTGGACAAGGCCGGCCGGCTGGCGGCCAGCGAACCCGCAGGTCTCGCGATCCGCGACAAGGCCAACCTCGTACTTGGCACCATCCTCTTCGAAGCCGGCAATTTTGATCGGGCAAGACAAGCGCTGGATCGCGTCCGTCTTGAGGGGCCGTTCTCGAACCAGTCACTGCTGCGTGCCGGCTGGGCCGAGGACTCGGCCAAGCAATATGAACGTGCGCTCGTTCCCTGGAGCATTCTGGCGGAACGTGAGCCTACGGATAGCGCAGTGCAGGAAGCGACGCTCGCCTTGCCGCATGCCTACGCGAGCCTGAACCTGCACGGACGCGCCGCAATCATGTACGGGCGCGCGCTCGATCTATTCAGCGGCCAGATCGAGAGAGTGGATGCGTCGATACTCAGCATCAGAAAAGGACAGTTCCTCAAAGCGCTGATCCGTGAAGAGAGCCGGGAGGACCAAAGCTGGGTCATCCGCCTGCGAAGCCTGCCCGACGCGCCCGAAACGTATTACCTGATGGAGTTGATGGCATCTCACGATTTCCAGACCGCGCTACAGAACTACCTCGACCTCGAGGAGTTGCAGTCGAAGCTGATTGGCTGGAAGACCGGCCTCGAAGCATTCGACGAAATTGTTCAACTGCGCGGACAAAACTATGAGCCGCTGCTGCCGGAGGTTGACGCGCAGTTTCGAGACCTGGATTCGCGGATGCGCCTGCGGCTCGAAGAGCGCACGCATCTCGCAAAGCGGCTGCAGTCGATGTTGACCGCGCCGCGTCCGGAGAATCTGGCAACTGCGGAGGAGCGTATCGCCATCGAGCGCATCGCACTTATCGAGAAGCAACTCGGCAACTCGGACAGTCCCGAATTGCTTGAGCTTCGGGAGCGCGCGGCCCGCCTGCGAGGCACACTGACATGGCGGCTTTATACCGAGTATCAGGAGCGGCTGACCGCGGCATATGTACATCTGAACGAAACGAATGCAGACGTCGACGCTCTCACCCGGGAGTACGACGCCTTCGTGAGGGCGAGGCAGGCGGCGACGCACAGTTATGTCGGATACGACGTTCAGATTTCGCAGCTCCATCAGAGCGTTATCGATGCACTGCAACGTGTCGAAACGTTGATGGCCAGGCAGGGAAACATGATCGAGACCGTCGCCATCAACCAGCTCGAGGCACGCCGCGAACGCCTGATCGTTCAGCAAAATCAGGCGCGCTACGGCATCGCCGATAGTTACGATCGAGCCTCGCGCGTGGACGTATCTCGTGAGGTTTCTAGATGACCGTGCATTTCAAAGAGTGGGGGCAGCATACTAGCGAGGAACTCCCCTCCTTAGCTAAGGAGGGGTGCCGAGCGCGTAGCGCGAGGCGGGGTGGTTTGTTCACGAGATTCATTTTCTTGATCAGCACCACCCCGTCTGCGCGGGCCAATGTGGCTTCGCAACTTTTTCTTGAGCGCGCAGCCACCCCTCCTCAGCTGAGGAGGGGATATTTCCCGGCACCTGGTGAGTCGCCATCTCTTTTGTACAGTCAGTTGCGAAATACCATCGCAATTCCGATGATAATCGCGCCTTTTCTCATCGCGGGTTGCGCCACGCGAACCACCACATCCAAACCGGTGGCAACCGTAGGGACGCTGGCCGAGTTGCGGAAAGTGCGGCCGGACGTGCAGGAGGTAAAGGTCGAGCAAGGCCTGGAGCAGGCCATGGAGAATTACCGGCGCTTCCTTGAGGAGTCGCCGGAAACCACGTTGACTCCGGAGGCGATGCGCCGTCTTGCGGATCTTCAACTCGAAAAGCAATTCGGGATACGCGCAGGCGAGATCAAGCCGCGGGAAATGGCGGCTCCGGCGCCGGGCCAGACACTTGCGAATGCGCAGGCCAGCCGGCCCATTCCGGTCGTGACCGTCGTCGATGCCAAACCGCGCGAGTCCGATCAGGATTTCGAGCGGCGCACAACCGCGGAGGGTGGGATCGTTGCGGCTGGCAGCGCCGACACCGATAACAGCGGTCCACTCGAGGCCATTGCTATCTATAATCGGCTGCTCAACGAGTACCCGAATTACAAAGACAGCGACCAGGTCCTCTATCAAATGGCGCGCGCGTACGACGAACTCGGCCGCACCGAAGATGCCATCGATACGATGGAGCGCCTGATTCGCACGAATCCCAATTCTGTGCACTTCGACGAAGTGCAATTCAGACGTGGCGAATACTTCTTCACGCGCAGACGCTTTCGAGACGCCGAAAACGCATATACGGCGATCATCAACATTGGCGCCAGCTCGTCGCTCTATGAACTCGCGCTTTACAAGCTCGGGTGGACTTTCTACAAGCAGGAACTTTATGAGGAGGCGCTGCACAAGTACATGGCCCTTCTCGACTACAAAGTGTCGACAGGTTACGACTTCGATCAAAAACACGAGAAGGAAGACGAACGCCGTGTCGCCGACACTTATCGAGTTGTCAGCCTGAGCTTCAGCAACATCGGCGGACCGGAAGCTGTCCGGGACTATTTTTCCATGTTCGGGAATCGCTCTTATGAGGATCGCGTGTACGCCGATCTTGGAGTGCACTACCTGGAAAAGCTGCGATATGACGACGCGGCGAAGACTTACAAGACTTTCGTCGCGCTCTATCCATTCCACCGAGAGGCGCCGCGTTTCAGCATGCGGGTCGTCGAGACCTTTACTCAAGCGGGATTCCCACTACTCGTGCTGGAGTCCAAGCGCGATTTCGCGTCCAGGTACGGACTGCAGGCCGACTACTGGCGACACTTCAAACCTGAAGAGTCACCGGAAGTGCTGGCTTACCTGAAGACAAACTTGAATGATCTCGCGACGCATTATCATGCCGAGTATCAAAGCGCGGACGATCCAGGCGAGAAGCGCACGAATTATCAGGAGGCGCTTCGCTGGTATGGCGATTATCTCAAGTCGTTTCCGACGGACGTCGATTCGCCGCCGATCAATTACAAGCTCGCGGACCTTCTTCTCGAGAACAATGATTTCGGACAGGCTGCCAAGGAGTACGAGCGAACGGCATACGAATATCCGCAGCATCCCAAGTCGGCAGCCGCTGGCTACGCTGCGGTCTACGCATACCGTCAGCAGTTGAAAACCGCGCGCAAGGAACAGAGCGAAGATATCAAGCGTGACACGATTGCAAGCTCGCTCAAATTTGCCGACGCGTTTCCGGAGCACGAGCACGCAGCGTCGGTATTGGGAGCAGCAGCCGATGACATGTACGAGATGAAGAACTACCGTGCCGCCATCGATGCTGCCCAGCGCGTGACAAATAATTTTCCAGGCGTCGACGCGGCCACCCGGCGTGCCGCGTGGATCGTTGTTGCGCACGGCTCCTTCGAACTTGCCGACTTTCCGCAGGCCGAGCGTGGCTACACCCAGGTGCTGGCGGCCACGCCGGAAGGTGACGAGTCGCGCGCCGCATTCGTCGATAACCTTGCCGCATCGATCTACAAGCAGGGTGAACTTGCAAACGAGGCGGAGGACTATCGCGCCGCCGCCGACCACTTCCTGAGGATTCGTTCTGCAGCGCCGACGTCCGGTATCCGTGCGACGGCCGAGTACGATGCAGGCGCCGCGTTGATCCAGCTGCAGGACTGGAAGGCCGCGGTGAAGGTGTTCGAAGAGTTTCGCAGCACTTTCCCCGAGAACAAACTGCAGCTCGAGGCCGCCAAACAAATCGCTTTTGCGTATCGAAAAGACGGCCAGTTGTCGAAGGCTGCCGGCGAATACGATCGCATCGCCTCGCAGTCCGACGATCCGGCATTGCGCAGCGAGGCGCTTCTCGTCGCGGGAGACCTCTACGCACAATCCGATACTCGCGATCGTGCGCTGGATGCGTACAACCGTTACGTCAAGGAATTTCCGAGGCCGGTAGAAACAGCCGTAGAGACGCGTTCCAAGATCGCTGAGATGTACAAAGCGGGGCACGACGACTCGCTCTATCACAAGGAGCTGGAGGAAATCGTTCGCGCGGACGCGGATGCGGGCCCGGAAAGGACTGGCCGCACCCGGACGCTCGCGTCGCGTTCGGCACTGGTTCTTGCGGAGCAGCTCTTTCAGGATTTCGCGGCCGTGAAGCTGCGGCAACCGTTCGAGACCAGTCTGCAGGACAAGCAACAGCGCATGGATGCCACGATCGAGGCCATGGGCCGTATCGTGGACTATGAAATCGCCGATATGACAGCGGCCGCCACTTTTTACATGGGCGAGACCTACTTCAATTTCAGCCGCTCACTTGCAGAGTCGGAACGTCCGGCCGATCTGAAGGCGGACGATCTGGAAGCATTCGAGATGGACCTCGATGAGGCCGCGTTTCCGTTCGAGGAGAAAGCCATCAGCGTGCACGAGAAGAACATGGAGTTGCTGCACGCCGGCATTTCCAACGCATGGACTGAGAAGAGTCTCGGCAGACTCACCGAACTGATGCCAGGCCGTTACGCGAAACACGAAAAGGACAGTGGTTTCCCTGACGCGTTCGAACCGAATGCAACGGAATCCGCGATTACAGAGGGCGAGTTCGTCGCAGACGAAGTCGACAAAGTGCACGCCGAATATGAAGCGGCTCTGCGGATGCTTAAAGACGCGCATTACGAAGAGGGCATCCCCTTGCTGCTCAAGGTAACCGAGCAGGCCCCCCAACTAACGGAAGCGCACATCGATCTCGGCATTTCTTACGCGCTTAAGGGCGACCTGGAGCACGCGGAGGCGAGCTTGAATAAGGCATTGGAATTGAATCCTCAACCTGCCGCCCATAACGAACTGGGTCTGGTGCAACGGCACAAGGGAGAGTTTGCGAAGGCGCGCGCGAGCTATGAGGCGGCTCTCGCGCTGTCTTCCGATTTTCAGGATGGGCACAGGAATCTGGCCATTCTCTGCGACCTGTATATCGGGGACTACGCGTGCGCGCTGGAACATTACGAAGCGTACAGCAAACTTGTTCCTGAGGACACCGATGTTGTCAAGTGGATTGCCGACCTGCGCACGCGCGCAAGTCAGAGGGAGAAGCGATGAATCGAAAATCCACGGCGTGGAGCGAAAAAAGTTTTTGGGTGTCACCGAGTTTGAGTTGCGTCCACGCAGTTGATTTAACTGGAAGGACGTCACAGGAGATCGGTACAACTTACGTCCCAAAGAATCAAGCATTCACCGTCTCTGGCAAGCCGGGTGCATCGAAAAATACTCTGCACTGTAGGGGCGGTCTATGACCGCCCGCGATTTCAAAGCCTTTGACAATGTGGGCGGTCATAGACCGCCCCTACAGTGTGAAAGTGCTGTCCTGGAAGGGAGAAATGCAGCAATGAAAGCCATTCACTGGATTTTGCTTGGGGTCATTGTCTTGCCGGCGGCCGCGTATGCGCAGCAAAGTAATGCTTCGCACGAACAGAATCAGCAAGTACAGGTTCAGCCCGAGGCAGTGCAGGCAAAGACCGAAGCGGCACAGGGAACAACCGAAGAGAAACAGACCGAAGAGACGCAGGCAAAGACGGAGAAGGACACGAAGGTGATCTCCGGCATGTCCATTTTAGGTAATCAGGAAGCGCCTAAGTCGTTGGTCATTGTTCCCTGGAAGAGTTCGGAGCTCGGCGACTCCATCGGCATTTCGACGAAGCTCGACGACTCCAGGCAACCCGTGGACAAGGAAGTGTTCATGCGAGCGTTGCGTTACTACGAAATCCGATCAAACACTACGCGCCAGGACGGTGCGCCGGCGGTAAGCAATTCAGCGCCAGGCGCCACTGCGGCGAACAGGAAGAAATAATGAGTTTTGCTGCGGCAAACAGGAGGAAACAATGAAGTTCACTGAACTGTTAGGAAATGTCGGCCCATTCGGACTCGCGATTATGCTGTGTCTCGTCGCGCTCTCCATCTTTTCGATGGCAATGATCGTGGACAAACATCGACGCTTCAGAGCGGCATGGCGCCAGTCGCAACTATTCAAGCCCGAGTTTGGAAAGTTTCTCCATGGAGGAGAAGTTCAGGAACTGATACAAACCGTGTCACAGCACCAGACTTCCTATGTGGCGCAAGTGGTTTCGGCGGGCATTCTCGAGTATGACGGCGTACGTCAGTCTGGAGGCGATCCGGAGTCCTCGCTTGAACTCGTGACGAGCGCGCTCCGCGACTCCAAGGCCGAAACGCTGATCCAGTTGAAACGGGGTCTCGGGTTCCTGGCCACGGTCGGCTCCATTGCCCCGTTTATCGGCCTGTTCGGCACCGTCGTCGGAATCATCAACGCTTTCCGCGGCATTGCGGCCACCGGATCTGGTGGTATGGCTGCGGTCTCCGGCGGTATCGCCGAGGCTCTGACCGCGACGGCTCTGGGAATTTTTGTCGCGATTCCGGCTGTCGTTGCCTTCAACCATTTCTCGGGGAAACTCGAGAGTTTTCACGTCGAGATGAACCGGGCTTCGAGCCAACTCGTGAACTGCCTGTTCAAGGTGCCGGATGTCGTGGTGCCGGAGGCTTCTTTCAAGAAGGCGCCGAAGGTCAGGGTACAGGAGATCGCACATGAGACTTGGTGAACCAGGCAAGTTGCAGGCGAACATTAACATTACGCCGCTTGTCGACGTGGTGCTGGTGCTGCTGATCATCTTCATGGTAATGGCGCCGCAGATGCGAAAGGGTCCTGAGGTGAACCTGCCAAACACGGCGAAGCCGGCCGATCAGGGCGATGAAAGAGCGCGAATCATCGTCACGATCGACGAAAGCGGCGCGCTGTGGGTTGAGGACAAAAAAGTTGCAGCCGATAAATTCGGCGAAGCGCTCCGCGCTGCGGCAGGGAACGAAGCGGATGCCAGAGTGGTGTTGCGCGGTGACGCGCGGCTCCAGGTCGGCGAGGTCCGGCAGACCATGCTCGCGATCGAGGATGCGGGCTTCCGCGGAGTGGGACTGATCTCCAAAGACGCCAGCGAAGCGAAAGGGAATTAGACTCATGCAGTTCAACACAGACGAAGAGGGCCCCGGTCTGCAGTCCGAAATCAACATCACGCCGCTCGTCGACGTGGTGCTGGTGCTGCTGATCATCTTTATGGTCGTTGCTCCGATGCTCCTAAAGGGTTACGACGTCAACATACCTCGAGCGACTGCCGAAACAAAACCTGCGGAGGCCGACGCATCCGAGGTTGTCCTGACCATCGCGCCCAAGACTTGCCCGATTTTCAAACCACCGACGGGAGAAGGACTCCCAGCGGACTGTCGCGTGAGTCTGGACGAACACGAAATTCCTGCGGCCGACCTGCCTGTGCGTGTTGCGCAGATTCTGGGAGGCCGTCCCGCGGACCAGCGTGTGCTGTTCCTGGCCGTGGACAGCAGCTTGAACTACGAAGCCGTTCTGCGAATCGTCGATTTTGCGAAATCCAATGTCGATGATTTGAGAATCGAATTCGTGGAGACGAATTAGAGGTTATGTCGTGGTGACAACCGTGCAATCCGAAAAAACGATGTCTGGTTTGTCTGGTGCTCCCTCCGGACGCAGCATGGCGACGAGCGCTGTATTCCATGCCGTCGCGCTATTGCTGCTGTTGATGATGATGTCGGCTGGGGCATTGCATCGCAGCGCTCCCCCTAAAGCACTCGAAGTGATCTTTCATCGTGCGCGTCCGCCGATCGAGGTTCCTACGCGAGTGGCTCTGCCTGCTGGAGTGAAAGAACTGACTGCGGCTCCGCGACCGGATCGTGGTGGGAAGCCGGGGCCCCCTGGAGCAACGATCCCTTCAAAAGAAGCCGGACCATCCGCTCCGGAAGCGCCAGGAACACCGGGTATGACACCCGGTCCTGTGGGCGCCGCCGTCGCGGAAGCACAGCCTAAAGAGAAGGTGGGAAATGCCGGCATCCTGGCTTTCAAGGATAAGTTCGCGAGCTTGTCTCAGGACAAAGTCGCGCCGCGTCTGGGAGCGGATGCCCGCTACAGCGCTGCCGATGAAGTCGGCAAAACATCGTCTCGTTCTGGATTGACTTCCAGTGCGCCCGGATCGAGTGGCGGCATCAACGTCGGCTCGCTAAACCGCAATGTTGGAGGTGGCGGCGGTGGAGGCATCGGTGGCGGCCCTGGCGGCGGTGCAGGAGGTGGTGGTGGTGGAGGCGGCGGTGGTGGAGGCGGCGGCGGAGTGGGAGTAGGCCGAGCAGTCAGTCCGATCGCATCAATCGGTGGCGGCGACCGGCCGAAATCGCGCAGCGGTCCGGGGTCTTCGCGCACCGACGAAGAAATACAGATTGTGTTCGATCGATATAAGGCGTCGTTCTACCGGCTGTATAACCGGGAACTGCGAAATAACCCGACGTTGCAGGGACAGGTAGTGCTGCGGCTGACGATCGAACCGGACGGCAGCGTGTCGATGTGTGCGCTGCAGTCGACGAACATGGGTGCGCCGGATCTCGTCGCTCAGGTAGTGAGCCGAGTGAAGACGATCAACTTCGGACCAAAGGAGGGCGTGCAGGCCATGACCATTGTGTATCCGATCGACTTTCTGCCGGCGGCGTGAAGACCGCGGTGGGACGGTCTATGAATGGCTGAATGAATTTGAATTGAGAGACTGTAGGGGCGGTCTATGACCGCCCGCGATTTCTAAGCCTGTGAGACTGTGGGCGGTCACAGACCGCCCCTACAGACGGAATTGAATTCGTCAGTATTTCGCGCGGTCACAGACCGCGCCTACAGTACGCGATTTTGACAAAGGCAAAGCCATTGAAAGATGGCGACGCAAAGTTACCGGTCTAACGGGCGACATCCTTAAAAGCGCCCTACGACAGCGGGACCGCCGAAATCCAGTCCATAGTGTGGCTGCCTCGGTCCCGCGCGACGAAATAGCGTGCGGAGTGGAACGAGGGCGTAAATGACTTCGAGAGACACAAACAAGGCGACGTCGCGCGGCAGCTGGATCCGAATTCTGGTGTCAGCACTGCTGGTTGTCGCTCTAACCGGGCGCGTGTCGCCGGCTCAGAGCCCTCCGGCCCAGATTACTTTCGTTTCCATCCAGGGAATCTGGCATGACCCAACGGACAATCTGCCCGGAAGTCAGCCCGGCGATCCCGTCATCACGAACGGCACGCCGACCTCGAGTATCAGCTGGGGCCAAACGTCCGGTACTCCGCAAAGCGGCTATGACTTCACCGCAGTGCTCCCGCCGCCTACAACGTTCCCCGGCCCTTCCTTTTCGTTCGGGACGTTTACGCATCGGAACTTCGAGGTCAACAGTCCTTCGTTGACGTCAGTTAAGCTCGACATCGTCCTCGTCCTCAGCGTGAACGGCGTCCAAACTGCTCCACTGACCTTCACGTATACGTTCAACCACGAGGAAACCCCGAACAACGCGAACCCTTGTCCCTATCCGACACCGCCCGGAGAAGGGTGCACGGACCGTGTGACCATCGTCTCCTCCGCCCAACCCACGACGTTCAACATCGGCGGAGTGGATTACACGTTCGCGTTGAACTTTAACGTCAACGGCAATCCGGTGACCGAATTCATCACGAGGGAAGGCGGCACCTTCAACACCTCGGGCCTGGACGGGAATTTTGTTTTGCCGCCGGCGCCGCTCACGGTCCAGAAGTCGGGCCCGGCGACGATGAACCTGGGACAGTTCGGCGATTTCGCCCTCGACGTCCATAACACCGGGACCGGCACGGCATGGGACGTGTCCCTCCGTGACCTGCTTCCGGATGGCCCGACTGGTGGCATGTGCGATCTGACACCGCAAATCATGAGCGCCCGGGTCTACCTGGCCGATGGCGTCACCCCGGCCCCTGGCAAGGGCCCGCTCGCGTTGAATGCCGACTACACGTTGAGCTACAGCGCCGCACCCAACTGCCGGCTCGACATCACCATGCTGAACGCCTCGGGATCAATCGGGCCGAACGAGCGGCTGATCGTCAGGTACCGCACACAACTGGACTCGGATACGCAGAGCGGCATTGCGCTCACGAACATCGCCGGGGCCATCCAGTGGTTCAACGGCCCCAGTGGTAACCCCAGCCGTCAGACATCGACAGGGACGTTGACGAACGGCACGGTGGGCACGGCAGACCACGAGGATGCGCACACCGTGACGACGGCGCTCTCGGGATACATTTTCGACAAAACTGTCGCGAACCTCACAAGCGGCGTGAATCCTGCAATCACTGCTGCGCCGGGTGACACGCTTCGCTACACCCTGCGCCTCCGCACAATCCTGGCGCTCACGAATTTCAGAATGTTCGACGACCTCGGAGCTCTCAACGGACAACCGGTATTCGAGCCGGGTACGCTGTCGCTCGTTACATATCCAGCGGGAGCAGACATCAGCGGGACCAGCAGTTCGGGAGGCACCAACGGTACTGGCGTCATCGACATTCGCAACCTGAATTTGCCGGCCAGTGGCGAAGCATTAATCCAGTTCGATATCCGGCTGAAAGCGGCCCTTGCCAACAGCACGGTTGTCACCAACCAGTCGACAGTTCTGCTGAGTAACGGAACCGTCTTCGCGTTGAGCGACGATCCGAACGTCAATGGCACAGCCGATCCCAACGTCGCTGGGGACGAGGACCGCACGCGAGTGACGATCGCCTCGACAGCAGGTTTCCTGGTGCAGAAAATCTCCACCGATCTGACAGGCGACCCGAATGTGCTGCTCGCCGGCGAGACACTGCGCTATACGATCACGGTAAAGAACACCGGCAATGCAGATGCCGCGAACGTTGTATTGCGCGATGCAGTGCCGGCAAACACGACCTACATTGCGGGTAGCACGACTTTGAATGGTGCGCCGGTCTCCGATTCCGCCGGTGCGTCGCCACTGGTGAACGGCATGCTGATCCACTCGCCGGCCGACGCAACTCCGGGTTCCATGCCTGCAGACCCGTCGAGCAGCCAAAACAACGTTGCCACCATCCGCTTCGATGTGCGCGTGAATGCGAATGCCGTCAATGGTAGTGTCATTTCGAACCAGGCATTCGTCACGGCTGCCGCAAACGGTATCGTCGATTACCCGTCCGACGACCCGGACACGACGGCCACCAACGACCCCACGCTGGACATCGTTGGTCTCTCGGCATACTTCTTCGAAAAGACCGTTGCAGACAATACCAGTGGCGTCAGTCCCGCCACAGCCGCTGCCCCGGGTGACACGCTGCGCTATACGCTACGGTTCCGGACGGTCAACCAGGCGCTCAACAATTTCAGAATTTTCGACGAGGTGGATGCGCTCAACGCGCAGCCGGTATTCGTTCCGAGTACGCTGACACTCGTCGCATATCCGGCCGGGGCCGACATCAGCGGCACAAGCAGTACGGGCGGCGCCAAAGGCACCGGCGTTATCGATATCCGCAACCTGAATGTGGCAGCCAACAGCGAAATCCTGATTCAGTTCGACATCCGGCTCACTTCAATTCTCGCCAATCGCACCATCGTCACCAATCAGTCGACGCTTCGATTGTCGGATGGTACGGCCTTCGCAGTGAGCGACGACCCGAACGTCAATGGGGCGGCCAATCCGGCAGTAACGGGTGACGAAGACCCGACGCGCGTGACAGTTTTCTCTGCGCCCGCTTTCCGGGTTCAGAAAACTTCGACGGACTTGACCGGCGATCCGAAAGTTCTGCTCGCCGGTGAGAAGCTGCGCTACACGATCACAGTGAAAAACATCGGCAATGGCAACGCCGTGAACGTCACGCTGCGCGACGCAGTGCCGGTAAACACGTCTTATGTTGCGGGCAGCACCACACTGAACGGCGCTACTGTTGCGGATGCCGCGGGAGTCTCTCCGTTGGTTGGTGGCATGCTCATCCACTCGCCGGCCGATTCCACAGCGGGTTCGATGCCGGCCGATGCATCCAACAGCCAGGCCAACGTCGCCACGATTCAGTTCGATGTTGTGGTGGATCCAAACGTGGTGAATGGCACCGTCATTTCGAATCAGGGATTCGTGAGCACCATCGATAGCAGCATTGTCGACTTCCCTTCCGATGATCCGGCCACACCGATTGCCAATGATCCAACCCGCAACATCGTCGGGAATCTGCCGTTGCTCTATGCCGAAAAGCGGGCCGCGCTTTTAGTCGATGGCGGTTCCCCAGGCATCGTCGATCCGGGAGATGTGCTGCGCTACACCATCACGGTGCAGAACTCCGCAACGATTGCTGCAACCAACGTTGTCCTGCGCGATGCGGTTCCAGCAAACACGGCGTACGTCGCGAATTCGACGCTGCTCAACGGATCACCGTTGGGTCAACCGGATGGGGGCGTATCGCCGCTTATTGCAGGAGTGACCGCGGGCACGATTTCACCGGCCTCCACGGTGACGCTCCAATTTGATCTGCGCGTGAATGCCGGCACGTCCGCCGGAACTCTGATTAGCAATCAAGCTGTGGTTCACAGTACCGAACTGCCGGATCTTTTGACCGATGGCGATGGCAATCCCGCAACGGGTCCAGAGCCGACCATCGTGGTAGTCGGTGCCGCACAACAGATGTCCATTACCAAACAGGTACTGGTGGTGGCAGGTGGAAGCGCGATCCCGGGTGCCCAGCTGGAGTATCTCGTCCGAGTCACCAATATTTCGTCTGTACCTGCAACCAATGTTGTCATTACCGACAATCTGGATGGTTCGCAGCCTGGCCAGCTTCTTTATGTAACCGGATCCGCAACGATGAATGGGTCGGCGGCGGGTGTCACCTTCACGGGGTCAACCCTCACGGCGAATTACACCGCGGTGTATAGCTCGCTCGATCCGGGCGCGGCCGCCACTCTCCGATTTCGAGTCACCCTGGCAAATAACTTGGTAGATGGCACGGTCGTGACGAACACCGGGACTGTAGCCTGGAATACTCCAACACAAGCGGCAAGCGCCGCCGTATCCCTCGCGGTCGGTGGAATACCGGGCGTCGCGATACTGAGCGGATCCCTGTGGCACGACGCCAATTTCGACGACTCTCGGAATTCTGGCGAACGCATCCTGACTGGCTGGATGGCCGATCTATACCGCGATGGTGTGCTGATTCATTCAGCAGTGACGGATGCCAACGGGAGTTATCGCATTATCGGTGTGGAACCCAACGATGTGTCCGGCAACGCCTATGAGTTGCGATTCCGTGCGCCCGGTGCCGGTGCTAGCACTGCCCTGCTGGGAAGGACAATCTCACCGTTCACAAACGGCTTGCAGAGAATTACCAATATCGTTGTGTCGTCCGGCGCAAATGTGGTGGGCCTGAATCTGCCGATTCATCCGAACGGCATCGTCTACAATTCCGTCTCGCGTACACCGATTGCCGGAGTGACGCTTACCTTATTGGATTTTTCCGGCAACTTGCCTTTACCCGCAAGTTGCTTCGATGACACGGCGCAACAAGGGCAGATCACCACATCGGACGGATATTACAAATTCGACGTCAACTTCAGCGATCCATCCTGCCGGAGCGGCGGAGATTACCTCATCGCCGTGACAACACCTCCGGGAGCGAATTACGTCCCGGGTTATTCGCAAATCATTCCACCGACGTCAGGTGTGGTGGCTGTCGCGTTCTCGGTGCCGGCTTGCCCCTCCAGTTCGAATGATTCGATTCCAAGCACAGCCGCTTATTGCGAAGTGCAGCCTTCGGAATTCGCGTCGGCGGCTTCGGTACCTCCTCGCAGCGCTGGAACGAATTATCACGTTCACCTGATGTTGGACAACAGCCAGATGCCGGGCACAAGTCAGATATTCAACAATCACATCCCGCTCGATCCGCAACTTAATGGCGCCATCGCGATCTCCAAGACGACACCTCTGCGGGACGTGACCCGCGGACAGCTGGTTCCGTACGTGATCACTGTAAACAACTCTGCGGGCATGCTGCTCTCGGATGTGAGCATCGTGGATCGCTTGCCCGCAGGATTTACCTATGTCCCGGGTTCTGCACTACTGGATGGCGCGCCGTCTGAGCCCGCCGTAGCGGGCCAGTCGCTCCGCTGGAATGGTCTCGTTCTCGCGGGTACCCAGACTCGCACAGTGAAACTTTTGCTTGCGGTGGGGGCCGGCGTCAGCGAAGGCGAGTATGTCAACCGTGCGCAGGCTGTGATCGGCGTGACCGGCAGCGCGATGTCGGGTGAAGCCACCGCCACCGTGCGCATCGTGCCCGATCCGACGTTCGATTGCACCGACGTCACAGGGAAGGTCTTCAACGACGCCAATCGAAACGGGCGTCAAGACGACGGTGAAGCCGGTCTGCCTGGCGTGCGTGTGCTGACAACACAGGGTCTGCAGGCCACAACGGATCAGTTTGGGCGATACCACATTACATGTGCGATCACACCAAATGAGAGTCGTGGCAGCAACTTCGTCTTGAAGCTCGACGATAGAACACTACCAAGCGGCTTCCGGATGTCGACGGACCTAGTGCAGATTCAACGAGCCACGCGCGGTAAAGCTTTGAAGATGAATTTCGGTGCGTCGATCCACCGCGTGGTCGGCATCGATCTGTCCGATGCGGTATTCGAGCCGGGCTCGACCGTGGTCCGAATTCAGTGGCGGCCGCGATTGGACCTACTTCTTGATGAACTTCGCAAAGCGCCGGCGGTTCTGCGTCTGGCATATGTTGCCGACACAGAAGACGCCGCACTTGTTGAGCGGCGCGTGGAAGCAATCAAACGCCAGTTGACCCAAGAGTGGAAGACGGCGAACAACAGCTATGCACTCACCATCGAGCCTGAGGTGTTCTGGCGCCGTGGTGCGCCACCCAAACGGCCCGACGTGCGTGCGCCGAAGAACAGGTGAAAGGCATGACCAGGAAGCTCCGTGGAACACACTTATTTTTCTTAGCCGGATTAGTGATGGTGACCGCGTCAGTGGGCGCCGGCCAGAACAACACCGCAAAGCCCGGTGAGCCGGTTGAACGGCACCTGTCCGCCGATCAGACATTCCATGAATGGTCGCACAGCTCCGATCAAACCGACGACACCAGGCGCATCAAGGTCTGCCGGGTAGAAACCGTCTGCAAGATGCGATTCAAGGAAGGCCAGACGCCTCGGACGCGAGTAAAGAATCTTGTTGCGCCTCTGCGCTACCAAGACGAAAGTAGCCCGATTCCCGAAGACTTCACCAGACAGGTTCGACAGGCGCTTGACAACCTGAGAGACAAGCGAGGCGTGACAGTCCGATTCATTGGCTACACCGACGATGCGCCACTGACTGGAAGCGACGAACAGAATTATGGAAACCCACTGTCGTTATCGAAGGCAAGGGCGAACCGCGTCGCACTGGCCATGCAGGAAAAATTGGAATTGCCGGCGTCGGCGATTGAGAGCGATGGCCGCGGCGCATCGCGTCCGCTTGGATCTAACGACACCGTGCAAGGACGAACGTTGAATCGTCGCATCGAAGTGGAGTTCTGGTACGACGATCCTCTCGAGGAGTTGCCGGAAGAGCCGCAAATCTGTCCTGACGATGGCAAGGAAGTGGTGACCCGGGTTTACGAACCGTCGTGGGGCACCATCGCGGCGCTCGAACTGGAGAACGGCCAACCGGTTATTCCGTCCGGTTATGCGGCGAACCTGCGCCGCGCATTGGCGGACATCGCGGATCGAACCAACGCGAGAATCCGATTTGTCGGTTACACCAGGAGTGAAGGCCTCGATCGCCGCACCGCTTCCGTATACGGTGACGACATCGGCCTTTCCGCGGCGCGAGCACGACGCGCAATGGATACTCTTATGAAGGATCCGCTGTTGTCGGGTGCCCGGTCCGAGCACGAGGGGCGTGGCTATGTCCAATCCGATGACGTCGTGAACACCGGCTTCACGCAGGGCGCAAAGTCATTCGTGCGCGTACAGGTCGTGTATGACGAACCGCTGGCTCTGGACGATTACGAAGGCATCGACATCACGCGGCTCACGCAGGAACTCCGCCCGAAAAGTCCCTACGAGCTGAACGTGATGCACATCACCGTAGACGGTAAACCGATCGACGACCCGAATCGCAGCTCTTCCGATGTTCAACGCTGCACCGACGTCGCGCTCGACAACGCCAACATCCAGTTCCGCTTCGACAATCTCGAGTCGCGGCCGCGGCTCGGCGTGGCAGCAAATCCAGTCGCTATCGCCATAAAGCAACTGGATGGCAGTCCTGCCGCATCGGTTGTGCGATTCCGGGCGTACACCAACTATGCCAGCTTCATCCAGCGTACAGAGATCCGGATCTTCGACGAGGAGCAATCATTGGAAACAGTGCCGCTGGCAGTTGTCGCGGTGGACAGCGCGGGTCTCGCGCAGTGGCAGCCGCCGGCAGAAATCCTGGCAGGCCCGTCACGTGAACTCAAGTACTTGCTGCGCGCTTACGACTCCAAAGGAAATTTTGATGAAACGAGTGTGCAACCGCTGTGGCTGAACCACGAACCTGGAACCGCCGTGAAGTCCGATGGCCCGCCGTCGCGCGAATTGCTGGCTGCTTACGGAGAAAGTAGTTTGGCTCGACGCGGAATTCCGCTCGGCAGCGGCACCGTGAAGGTACAGGGCAACGGCATACCGCCGGACTACATGGTTTGGGTAGCGGGCCATTGGGTTCCCATCGATCCGCAGGGCAAATTCGCCGCGGAGGAGATTCTTCCGAATGGTACGCATACGGTCGAAGTCGCAGTGCTCGACCCTCAGGGCAACGGCTCGCTGTATCTTCGCGACCTGGAGTTCAAGCGCAAGGACCTTTTTTATGTCGGCGTCGCCGACCTGACGCTCTCAAAAAACCGGGCGAGCGGACCCGTCGATTTGATGCAGGGTGCGAACTCTCCGCAGCCGTACAATTCGTCACTGGATGGCAGGCTGGCGTTTTACGTGAATGGCAAGGTCACCGAGCACTGGCGATTGACGGCGAGCACGGATACGCGAGAGGGTCCGATGAAGGATCTTTTCAGTAACTTTCTCAGCAAGTCGCCAGATTCGTTGCTCCGCCGCATCGATCCCGATTACTACTACCCGACATTCGGAGACGACGGTGTCGTAAAAGAAATGGCGCCGACCCTGGGCAAGTTCTACCTCAAAGCGAGCCGCGGGGAGAATTACGGGATGTGGGGTAACTTCAAGGTCGGCTATATGGGCAACGAGCTGGCCCACGTCGATCGCGGCCTGTACGGAGCCAACGTACACTTCGGATCCCAGGCTACCACCACTTTCGGCGAGAGACGAATCGGCCTCGACGGGTTTGCCGGTGCGCCCGGAACCATGCCGAGTTATGAGGAGTTCCGAGGAACTGGCGGGTCGCTTTACTTTTTGCATCATCAGGACATCCTGACGGGATCCGAACGCGTGCGCATCGAAATCCGCGACAAGGCCTCGGGCATTGTGACAGGCGTGGTGAATTTGAAAGACACAACGGACTACGACTTCGACTACCTGCAGGGACGGCTGATGCTTTCGCAGCCTTTGACTTCAACCGCCAACGATAACCTGTTGGTGCGAAGTACCGGATTGAGCGGCAACGAAGCCTATCTGGTGGTTCGATACGAGTACACCCCAGGTTTCGACCAACTGAACGAAGTCGCCACCGGCGGACAGGGCAATTACTGGTTCAACGATCACCTGCGGCTCGGCATGACCGCGAACTCCAACGAAGGCGACGCTGAAAGCAGACTCGGTGCTGCAGACCTGACAGTGCGGGCGAACCAGGATTCGTGGTTCAAGATGCAGATGGGCCGTAGCGAGGGTCTCCTCTCGAGCCAGCTCCGTTCCGAAGACGGCGGATTCGGTTTCAGCAGCCAGGACGATTTGTCGTTCGTCAACGCACAGGCGACGGCATATCGCGCCGATGTCAGCGTTGGCCTCCACGATTTGTTCAATGGCCGCAGCGGCCGCCTGACGACGTATGTACAGCACCTCGATGCCGGCTATTCTGCGCCGGGACAGGCAACGATCAAGGATACGCAGTTCTATGGTGGCACTCTAAAGATGCCTGTGACGAGTCAGCTCAGTGTGACCGCCAAGGGCGATCAGAGAATCGAAGACCAGGGGCTCGAGACCCGGGCGGCCGAAGTGAACGTCGGTTATAAACTGCGAGAGCAGTGGAGCATCAGCGCCGGCGTGCGCAACGATCTGCGCAAGGACCGCTCGCCGATTGTTCCGCTGACTCAGGAGCAGGGTGAGCGCACGGACGCTGTCGCACAGTTGACGTTCGATCCTGGCGCCTCATGGCGCACTTATGGTTTCTTTCAGGATACGGTTGCGTCAACGGGCGGCCGTCCAGACAACAGCCGCGTCGGCGCGGGCGGATCCTATCGTCTGACGCAACGCTTCAAAATAGACGCGGAGGGTTCTCACGGAGACTCTGGATTCGGCGGCAAAGTGGGCACCAGCTATCTGTATTCGGAGCGATCCAGTCTTTATCTGAACTATTCGCTGGAAAACGAGCGGACAGACAACGGCAGTCAAGTCCGCGTGGGAAATCTGGTGTCGGGCGCGAAGACGAGGCTCTCCGATAGTTCCAGTGTTTACGTCGAGGAACGTTACCAGGATCAGGACTCGCAGACCGGACTCACGCACGCCGCCGGAATCAATCTGGTGTCCAGAGAGCGCTGGAATTTCGGTTCCAGTGCGGAGTTTGGTTCGTTGCGCAATGCGCTGAGCGGCGCCGAAACCGAGCGCAGGGCGACCGGAATCCGGGTGGGTTACGGCATAGATGCGATGCAGTTTTCGAGTGCGGTCGAGTATCGCCGGGATCGCGCAGAACAACCGGACACGGCGTTTAACAGAAGGACTGCATGGCTAATCCGGAACAACTTCAAGGTCAGCCTGACGCCGGACTGGCGCGTCATCGGCAAGCTGAACTATATGGTGAGCGATAGCTCCCTTGGCGAGTTCTATAACGGTGGTTACACGGAAGGCGTGATTGGTTACGCATACCGTCCGGTGCGGAACGACCGGCTGAATGCGCTGCTCAAGTACACGTATTTTTATAACGTCCCGACTACGGATCAGGTGACGCTGCAAAACACTGCGGTCGAGTTCATTCAGAAAAGCCACATTGCGGCACTCGATCTTTCCTACGACCTCACGGCGAAATGGTCGATCGGCGGCAAGTACGCCTACCGGCTGGGACAGGCGAGCCTGAACCGCGAGCAGCCTGAGTTCTTCGACAACGCCGCGCAGCTGTCCGTTTTGCGCGTCGACTATCGGTTCCGCAAAGGCTGGGAGAGTCTGGCCGAAGCGCGAATGCTTGATCTGCGAAATGTCGATCAACGCCGCCGTGGCGCACTCGGCGCGGTTTATCGTTATATCGGCAAAAATCTGAAGGTCGGAGTTGGTTACAACTTCACGGACTTCTCCGACGACCTGACAGACTTGAAATACAACCACAACGGCGCATTCTTTAATCTCATCGCGACAAAGTAAGGGTCAGTTCGCCGTCCGGAATTCTCTTAGGGCTATTGGGGACAGACACCGCGGCCGGTGCGGTGATGCTGCTACCTGAGCGCCGGATTGTCTGGAAGTCGTACCATTCTTATCCGCTCCGTGCCTTAAACGAATAAACGAGTCCTCACAACGAGTCCTCAGACACGCTTCCACCCGATTCCCCACATAACAAAAGATACGCGACCTTTCATTTCGTCTCTCGCGCCTTCGTTAATACTGCCTATCCGTAGCGTGGCTCCGTGGTCCTTCAGGTATTTCGATATGGCTTTGATTGTCTTCGGCCCTCCGAAATCCGCAACGAGAGGTACAATCAGATTCTTCTGCTGCATCTCTCGGATGTGTTTGTAACTGTCTTCGGCATTCAGATACGCCCAATTCTTTCCACGCCCGTCGTTCATCACCATTAAGTTGTAGTAACTCGGTACCTGCTGGTTCGGGCTCGAACTGGCGGTGGCATAGTCCATCCGGGGACCGCCACGGAAAAACGCGTTGAAGACGTACTCAATTTTCTGCACGTCGTCGCCAACGAACGTGAACTCGTGAAATTTGATGAGACGGTCCTTGATGGCAGCAAGTGTTTCGGCATAGAGCTGCGCGTCATTTCGCTGGGCGTCATACGCTTTGAACAGAGCTTCCGCATCCATCGCCGCGGTCAGTCCGGCGGGACGCCTCCGTGAGAACAACTTTGAAACAAAGTCTGCGCGATCCGGACATATTTCGAAGAGCGCTTTGTACATCAGCAGCTCGATCATATTCTGGCGCCGGATATCGAGAATGAATGCGACCTTCGGTTGAATCACGTCGATGTACGTGAAATTCTGCTCTGCCGCAACTCCGAGGTACGCGCCGCCGGGCCTGGTGACGCGCTTCAGTTCCGGAAGGATGTCCTGATAGGAAATTTCATTCGAAACAAAATTTTCGTAGGGGAACGCGCCCCCCGGTTCTGAGAACTCATTCACCATGCGCCAGAATTCGCCGTCAGAATACTGAGCCGGCAGCGTATCAGCCGCTTTAGACTGCGACAGCGCAAACCAGAATATTCCCGAAATAATGACGACAAGCAGGAGCTTCCGCATGGCGACCCCCTGAATTCAACTCTGAAAGTGCTCAGAAAACAAGATCTTATTCGAAAAGCAGCAAGTCACTTCAGTGCTCCGAGAACCTCATGATAGCTGGGAAGGCTGTCCGCCTTGAACTTGTTCACGAGTTCAAGCATCGGACTGATTTTCGAAACCCAGGCCAAGCCCGGCGGATTCAGATATCGCGTGTTGTTCAAGTCCACAAAACGGATGAACGTGCTTGAGGAGTCCAGCGGAAGCATCGCGAGATTGGCGTAGAAGTCGGTCCATGCGGTTCCATTCTGGATGTAGACCTCCACATTCGAAACAAAGGGAAAGCTTCCGCCTGTCTCGGACATGGTCGTGACCATCGCCCAGAAGTCTTTATCGCTGATCTGAGAGGGCAGTGTGTCGGCCGCCCGGATTGCTGAAATCGCAGAGAGAAGGACGGCCAGGACAGATCCAAACCGCAGCAACGGTTTCATAAAGGGACCTCCGGGGAATGGTCGGTTGTTGCCGGAGATGGTAACACGATGCACTGTATGCTAGAGACTTGGCAGGCCCGCCCATGCCCTCGCGGAGTTGAACGAATCGATGCTCCGCCAAACGGCCGGATCCCACTGGTCGTTCACCCGGGCCAGTGTGAGTCTGGCAACATCGCGGTCACGATAGAGATAAGCCAGAACCGCGAAACGATTGAGCTTGAGCGTTGTCGCCCCATACCGCTGTTCCACTTCAGCAAAACCTTCCTGGATCGTCGGCCATGACAGACTTGGCGTCACCGGAACGCTGGAACACGTGCAGTAAAGGACAGACGCAATTTCGAAATAGACAAACGCACCCTGACGGCCTCCAATGCGACGATTGCTCTCGTCCGCAAATGCTTCCGCCTGGCCCGGCTCTCCGTTCCACTTGGGAAGGAGATTCGACGCATACGCGCGATAGTTGTGGTAGTAGGCGGGTTCAAAGGCGATCGCGCGCTCAAACAACGCTCTCGTCTGTTCCCTGCTCCATCCCTGGTCTCGCGCGATTTCCAACATGTCGAAGTACCACTGCGGGCATTTTGCGGTAAGGTCTGAGGCGTCCATGAGGGTTTTTTGAGCCATTTGAATCTGTCTTTCGAACTGCAGACCGCCGGCAGCACTGACCGAGTCTGCGAAGCCGCCGCCACGCGCCTTCCACGCCAGATTAATGTAGGTCTCGGCTAAAGCAATGCGGGCTGTGACCGACTGCGGACGCGCTGACATCCATTTCTGCAGTTTGGATATCTGTTGGTTCCAATCGGCGCTCGTGGAGTGCTCTCCTGCAACGGGATTGGCCGCAGTATCGTAAAAGACAAAAAGTTTCCACGCTCCGCCTTCGACTCGGTCTTTCGACGCGCGAACGCTGTCGGCCGCCGCATCGTGATCCGCAAACGCGTCCCTTGCCAGTAGCGCCTGAATTTCTTTTCTGAACTGGGACTCCGTATTTCCGACTTGCGAGCCATCCGACACCGAAAGCAAGTTGACCCGAGCCTTGGCTCGGGTCTCGCGTGCGATGTCCGCCAAGCTCTTGCCTTCATTCGCCGGAGCCGGCGCTTGTGCGGCAACAGTCAGAATCATCAGCAGAACCAGGGCAACTGCTGGAAATAATCTGCGGGTATTCTTCATTTGCCTAGACTAACAACTAACACCGAGACAAGACGGGGCAAGGCGTTCGGCTGGATACTTCAGAGATGCCGCCTATCCTGCCTGTCCGTCTGCGTTGAGGACCGCGAAACTATTGGAATCGAATATCTGTCGTGATAATTTCCCCTCACGATGCCGGACATCCACCATCTGATCCAGATTCAGGCAAAACCTGAAACCATGTTTCCTCTGATTGCTACACCGGGCGGATTGTCCAAATGGTGGGCCGAGGATGTGTTCGACGAAACAAGTACGGAATGCAGTCTGGGGTTCTTCAATCGCGGAACCATTTATCGGCTCAGCCGCCAATCCGGTGCATTGGTGCAAAAAGTCGTCTGGAAATGCGAATCCGGAAAGGAGTGGCAAGGAACCACCATCACATTTGAGGTTGCTCCCAGCGCCGCGGGCTCGAGTCTTCGATTTGCACACGCCGGCTGGCAGGCCGAGACGGACTATTTCACATCATGCAATACGACGTGGGGCGAATTGATGTTCCGTTTGATGGCAGTTGCTCAAAGTCAGAATGTGGGCCCGCTTTTCAGGAAATCCGGAATCGGATACTAGCCCGCCGCCCGCAATCTGCCAACCTCTCATGGCGTCAGTGTTAAGCGCATAGACGCAGGGTTCTCGCCGCGCAAGAATGGATTCCCAAATTTTGCCAGCTCCATGCGCTCGTCCTCGGTAAACCTGTCGTAGTCCCAGCCGTGCAGTATTGCCTCGACACGATAACCGCCTGGCGGGACACCCGTCGGTATCAGCAACGATGTCGTGAGGTCAAAATGTTCGCCAGGTTTCAGAACTACAGCCTCCTTGTTCATTCGTTGGGTCACGGTCGGATGGGACGAGCCCGGACAGGATCCGCCCCAACCTGTAATAGTGCGCCGCCCCGTACTGTCCTCTAGCCACGCTTCCACATGCATTGTTACCGTCGGGCATCCTTCCAACGACGCTCGCGGAACATAGAGTGGCCGGTTGCTGATATTGACGATCCGGTATTTTAGGGTTATTTGTTCTTGAACCGAATAACTGTTCCGGTCCGCTGAAATGGCAAAGGACACCGCGGTGGCCGGAACGAACGTCGTCCATGCTGGGTTGTTCACCCACTGCGCGTAGCCCCCTGATTCGACCAGCCCTAAACACATCAACAACGCCACGACGAATCCCAGCACACGAGCGGTCGTCCTCAAGTTGCCGAGACGGTGGATACGACACGGTTCGGGCAAAATCTTCATAAACCCAATTCTATGCAGCAATTCGAGTTCGAG
>JBGPBY010000036.1:0-23692 GCA_041481485.1 Terriglobia bacterium | reverse complement strand
GGCAGCGGTCCACCTTAAGCACGCTGTTTTTTGGTCCAAAGAATGGGGACCACCTCAACACGACCACTGAGAGTAAAGTCGCCCTCGATACGGACATGAACGGTTTAGCGGACCTGATTTGGAGCGAATGTAATGATCATTTCGCTGCCACCAGCCTTGAGTGGATCCTTGAGCAGGTCCACAGATCCGTAAGTCACGCTTTTTAGCGTGTATTTATTGGGATTAAATCCCTGAATTGTGATGTGCATCCCTTCTGGCAGATTCGCTTTGAATGATCCGTCCCTGTCCGGCCTCGCGCTGTAAGTCATTCGGCCGAAGGCTGGCCGTTCCATCCTGAAAAAAAACGCCGGCACATCGCCGCCTCCTTCAAGAATAACTTTCCCTGCGATTTCCAGTATTTTCGGAACGGACAGTTCGACACCCGAAACATCTTTGTCGACAACCACAACTTCTTCAGACAATGTTGTTCCGTCTAATATCCGAAGTTCTGCAAGGTACTTTCCGGGAGCGACTCTTGAAAATTCAAAAGATCCATCTGAATTGACCTCAGCCATCTGCGGATTGCTGTCTAACTCTCCAGTGACGAGAATCACATCTACAACTTTAGCATTGCCGCTGTCTCTACGAGCGACATGACCGAGTACCTTGAACCCGAGTGAGTTTTTTTCGAGAACAAAATCCAGTCGTTCGTTCACGCTTGCATTCGTTACCGCGATTGCTTTGGCGTTCACAACGTCTCCGACTCCCGGATAATATATTGGGCTGTTTATCAAACCTGCTTGGATATAGTATCGGCCGGGAAGGACATTGTTGAGTCGATAGTGCCCAGAAGAGTCGGTTTCGGTAATACCGCTGAACACCGGACTTGCAGTTAAGCTGTTCGCATCCAAAGCCATAACACGAACGCCAACGACTGGATCCCCGTTACTGGTGAGTATTTGTCCGCTCAGAACTCCGCTTCCGGACTGAAAAGAGAAAATGCTTCCTGCAAACAGCATTGCAAAGAGCGGCAGTTTCATAATGGATGATCATATTACACGCCTCCCGTAATCCCGTTTCTTATTACGGCACCCTTCGGAATAGTTCGATCAGTTGGCGTAAAGTCGGTATCGCGGAAACTGAGAATTTCGATCCAGGGAAGTCCGAGCACAGTGACGGGATGCCGGTTCTACGCCAAGTGGATCGATCCAAGATCAAGTCCGCCATCATGTGTGGATATGCTGGGACCAGTCTTTAGATACTCCGGACACTGACCGGAAGCGCGTCGCATTCCCTAACAGGTTGGATGAGGTTGCAATCATCTACCAAGGGATCATGGAGACTGCTGATAACCGATTGGAGTTGAACAATCTGAAGCGCACACCTGTGAGCGGGAGTCACAGGCTTCACCTGGCCTCGCTTCGCAGGATCAACCAACTACAGAAAGGTTCACGACGTGCCAATCTTAGTGCCAAGATGATTAGGTTCTGCATATTGAGTGCGGAATATTCGCGGGCGTCAGCTGAAACTGATGCTCTTCGAGGCAATGTTTAAATGAAAATTCTTGCTCAGTTGCTGATCGTACTGTTGTTGACGGGGTGCGGGAGTAGCGTTCTAGGCGAAATTGAATTCTTCGGTTATAAGGGATTCAACCAGGACGCGATCCGTGCTGCTTTTCCTTTTCGCGAAGGCGACAAGTTTCCGCCTCCAGGGATGAAGTCCTCGGATCAATTGAAGCAGATTATCAACGATCGCGTGAAGCAGACCATTGGCCAGGAGCCCACGGACGTGTCGTTCGTTTGCTGTGACTCGCAGCAGCGCTTCATGGTCTATATCGGACTGCCGGGAGAATCCAATCGGCCTGTCGTGTTCAATCCGGTCCCAACGGGAGACATCCGTTTCCCGGCAACAATCGTGAAGCTGCGTGAGGAATTCGATAACGCCTGGACCGAAGCGGTCTTGAAAGGGAAATCCACGGAAGATGACTCGCAGGGCTATACCTTGACGGATTATCCTGCCGCTCGCAATAAAGAACTGGCGATCCGCGAATACGCGATGAGCAATGAAGAGTTGATTCTGCAAGTGCTCACGTCATCCTCTGATGCTCGGCATCGACAGATTGCCGCCCATGCGCTCGGCTACGGCCGACAGTCCAATGAGCAGATCGACGCTCTTGTCAAGGCGAGCTTCGATATTGATAAAGAAGTGCGCAACGATGCCATTCGAGCCTTGGAGGTTCTCGCTGGGGCGAAGCCGGATCTTGCTCAACGGATTCCGGTGAAGCCATTCATACAGCTGTTGAGATCGGGTGCGTGGTCGGATCACAACAAAGCGGTGCTCCTGCTGGGATCCCTCACCAGACCGCGAGATCCGGGAGTGTTGCAGGAACTTCGAGCGGAGGCACTTGATACGCTGGTCGAGATGGCTACTTGGCGCAGCAGTGGACACGCATATGAGGCCCGAGTGCTGCTGGGCCGAATCGCCGGAATTGAAGAGAAGCGGTTGAATGAGTTGGTTGAAGCCGGCAACATCGACGCGATTCTAGCCGCGCTCAAGCCTGCGCAGTAGCGAATAAGGCAAACTTGCCGTTGAGACGGTGGTTGTTCTATCGCGCTGCCGTCAAGTCGAGGCTGCGGGAAGCGTTACGAAATAGGATCCGATGAACGGTGCACAACTTAAGAAGCTCGAATCGTATCGCCTATTAACGATTCTCATCGTCTTAGTCGTGTAGTCGGTATCTCGTAGAAGTGAAACCTCGGGTTCGAAATGGCACCCGCCAATCTACGATTTAGCGGTCTTACGTCCACATGACCAAATATCTCAACTTCCAAATCTTCATGCGCGCGTGCCTATCCCTGGCAATTCCCGCCCACTTGGCCCCAATGCCATTGGGAATCTGCGGCTGGATTCACTCTGTATTGAAAAGTCCTTGACATGGCGGTGAGCCTCCGCTGACAATTCCTCGGTTGCTGCCGATGAGTTTACTTGCGAACTTTGAACAGACGTACGCTGAATTCAGACGGAACAAATGGTTTCGCTGGTTTGCCGTTTTTTCCCGCGTAACCCTGGCTCTCGGATTCATTCCGGCAGCACTCGCAAAACTGGGTGGAGAGCGATTCACCGGCTTACCCTCCAATAATCCCCTGGGCCACTACTTCGACGCGCTAGTCCTGACTGGCTTCTACTATACGTTCATAGGCGTCACCCAGTTGATTGCGGCGTTGCTGTTGCTGATTCCAAGAACATCGCTTGTGGGAGCGATCCTTTACTTCCCCATCATCCTCAACATCTTTGTGTTGACCCATGCGACGCGGTTTGACGGAACGCGCATCGTCACGCTCATGCTGTTCGCGAACATTTTCTTACTAGTTTGGGATTACGACCGGCTGAAGTACGTTTTGCCGTCTTACGGTCGAGCCAAGTATCGCGACAGCGCCGAGACTAGTAAGTTCCCTTTCCTATTTTTTGGCTTTGTATTCGCCGCGACCTTCTCCATCATCGTCTTCAATGATTTCCTGTTCGACATTCGGCCCGGTAATGAAGAACCGGAATGCACGAATGCGTGCACGTCCGGTGACAACCCGAGCGTCTGCCTGCATTTCTGCGATTGTATCTACAAGCGAGGTAATCCGCTGAATGCTTGCCTGACCGAATACCGCAAAGCTAAACAGGTAAGTGCAACGCCCGGACCTGTGGCGGCACCTCGTCTTCAGTTCAGCGTCGCATTGATGAAGGTCGAACAGGTTGACGGCGAAACAGGGTTCGCCTGCCGCGGGCAGGATGGTCTATGGCGCGCTTCTCTTGACGTTAGTGCGAATGTGATCAATGCGCCGCCCGGCGGATGCGTTGGCAAAAATGTCCACGGCGAGGATCTCATCGCCGCTGCCTATAACACACCCAAGAACCGCATTGACGTGTCGGTCTTGCCAGCACTCTCTAACAATCTCAGCAAGTACGGGGTCGATATCGACGCGACCGCCGAAAATGCTTCCACTGTGACGCTGGAACAACTCCGAGTCATGCTTCAGAACCTGTTGACGGACCGTTTCAAGCTGAAGTTTCATCGTGACGCCTGGAACGTCCCAGGCTGCGTTCTCGGAATTGCTGAGGGTGGGCCAAAACTAAAGTCTGTGACCGGAGATATGGAACCTCCAACTGTCGTCCGCGAGGGGAACAGCGACGTCATTCGCGGCAAGTCGAACCTTACAGAGTTGGTCGAAACTCTCTCTCGGCCTCTGCTCCGCCCCGCGCTAGACAGAACCGGACTCTCCGGAACATACGAGTACACCATTTCTTTGAATCGAGTTTTGTCGCCGAACCGTGCGTTGCCCGGTGCGGGGGGTATAGAGTCCGGGAATTCCCTGATCGTTCGGAACCCCAGAGAAGTTTCCTGCGAGGACGGATTCGCGGATTCAGCGCCTGGAACGGGGAGAAACGGAGTGTACGAGTACGATCCCCCGCTCGCGACCACGCTGCAGAAGCAGCTCGGTCTAAAAATCAAGACAGCACCTCTCCAAGTAGAGAGTCTGGTGGTGGATGGGCTGGAAAACCCTTCCCAGAACTAGCCTAAAAAATCAGTCTTTGGGAATCAACACGAGGAAACTTGGGCCATCGGACATCAATGCCTGTCAGTTATTGGGTAGTCGGCAAACCGGACTTATGCATTTCGGTTCGTCGACTCGGCGGTTTGCCGGTTGCACTAGATCATGGAAAGACAATGTATGGCGAAGTAGAATTTGCAATTCCTCATCGTGTTGGTATCAACGGAACCGAGGGGCGGAGAATATTGCCGCTCTCCAGCCATCTGTCGTGGATATCGAGCTTGCGGCCACCGGGCAATGTCATAGTCTGACCGCCGACCTGATGGCCTCCCTTCTTTGCGGCCCAACCCTCTACGGTGACTTGAGCACCGATTACGAAGAGATGCTTGTCGACATTGGATTTCTCCAGAGAGTTCGGGGAAGACGATTCAACAGCCCAGTGGGCAAGCTTGCCGTCCGGACCTTTAGCGTCCATGTAAATCCACACGTGCGGGTTTGCCCATTCCAGCTTCGTGATTGCACCCCTGAGGGTGATCGTCGCTTTGGCATCGAACTCGCTGGAGGGTGAGTGATGCGCCAGCAGTGGTCCAGCAAGTACTGTCAGCCAAACCACGATTGCAACCAATCGAACTCTCATTCAGACCTCCACGCGAATATCATTAGTACTTACCGGGCTGGAGAGGGAAAGATACGGCCAGCTTGACGAACATCCGCCCGCAAAACTGGCAAGTATTTACCGATCTTGAAGTCGAGTGGACGTAGTCGGTAACGGTAGGAGTGAATTCGAGTTCCGGAGCCAACGCCAATCGACGGTTTGCCGGTTTGAACGGACAAGTGCTTCGCTCAATTGGTAACGCTGTGCGACAACGCAGGATTTGCGCAAGCAAACTCAGAGGGACAAACGTTTTATTAGAGCAGCAATATAGTCGTCCGGACTTCGGTTGGGCGTTTGTTCTAATTCCCTGAGAAAGGCCTCCGCTGCCTCAATCACCCTGTAGGAGACTTCCGGCTGATTCAGCGCGGCAATGAGTGGGATGAGTGCTCGCTGATCCTTCCGCTTGCCTAAACCCACTAGAGCTTCTTCGCGGACATCCAGATCGGAATCGCTTACCCGCTGCCAGAGCGCATCGCGAATCTCCTGCGTATTCAATTCACCTTGCACACCCAAACCGAACGTCGCCCAATCTCGAACATCGTCATCGGAGTCTTGCATCAATTCCAGCAATGTGTCCACGACTGAGGGGTCGTCTGCAAAGCTCCCCAACGTGCAAGCAACCGCAAATCTCACATCGGCATTTGTGTGGAGGCGATGTTCTATGACTAGCGGGATCGCTTGTGGATTTCGGATGTGTCCTAACGCGTGGATGGCTGACATAAGCGGTAAGGAATCTTTCACCTGTTGCACGAGAGGTGCAATTGCAGAAAAACACTCTTCCGGGAATTGGTTCTCTGGGTGGTCAGCGGACTTGCCGAGTTGCCCCAGGACAGCTGCACCACGAGCTCGCTTCAGTGGGTCATCGGAACTGCACCACGCTGCGGCACGATCGAAAACCTCACGGCCACCGATATTGTGCAATGATTGCACGGCGTCCCACGGGGCCTGATCATCGAAATCGCCTGTGAGTGTCTGGGCGAAAAGTTCGTCGATTTGTTCCCGGCCCATGGCAGAAGAATATCACCCGTTGGTCAAGTCCCCGAAGACGGGCGCGATCGGTAATTTCCAATGGATCTACTGAAGTCGCGCATCTGTTTACCCAGCCGGACGCCGCAGGGTTTCTAAACACTTCGCAACATCGGATTTGAGGGGAAACAGGCCGCCTCCGCCGCAATTGAGGCAAAGGTCGGCGCTCCAAAAGAAGATCTGCTCCACGATGTCGACATGCGGTAGTTGGCAACCGCTGAGCCGTCGGCACGGAACGGGCTTTGTTGCTGCATATCAACGCTGGACGTTATATATGTGTGCGGGTGGCAGGAGTGTATGTATTGACGAAACGTATCGCGGTTTGGATGATTCTTCTTTTGTTTGTGGGATTGCGGACTCCGGCGTCACCGCTCTTCGCGCAGGCAGGTGTCAACACGCAATCGGGACAACCTTCACCTGGGGCCGTCGCGCTGCAGACTTTGATCGACCGACACGATTACTTCAAACCGGGCCCCACCGGCACATGGCTTGTGGAGGGCGTTGGAACGTCGTTTCCGTGGACTGTTGCGCTCCGGGCAGACGGTCCGGTACTGACCGGAACTGTCAAAACATGCGCTTCATCGCAGATGTCTTTGGATATTTACGAGGGAAGAGTGGATGGCAACACCATTGCGTTCAAATGCAAGAGCGCAGACGGCAACCGCACCATCAGCCTTACAGGCCAGCTAAGCGGTGATGAAATTATATTCACGTGGGTGAAGCAGGTTCAGGGCAACAATGCTTTCCCAAGAGATGGAATGTTTGGAGACGCGGCCCAACCCCGGTTCACTGCCAGGCGTGTTCGGAATGCAGAACTATCGTATGCCTATCCTTCATCGGCGGCAGAGGCTTTGGAGAAACTTCTGGATAGCCACGATTACATGGAGATCGCACGAACTCTGCCCAGGGCAAAGGGACTGACACCGGAAGAGCGGCTGTACTTTACCGGCATGCTCGCATACCGGCAAGGCCGCTTTGACGACGCCGTTAAGTCGCTTGCTGCTGCGGCGATCCGCACGCCAGATGCGTCGCTTACGGCCTTCTTTATTAAAACGTCTCTCGAAACGTTGGGAGATATTGCCGCCAGGTCTTATCAGTATGGGCGATATGCCCAGATGTATGACGACGTCGACAAAATCTTTTCGGCGCGGTTAGGGAATCTCATGGGCAGCGCCTTCGGAGAAAAACATGCCATTGCCGATGTCCTGCGCAATGTGCCTGCACAAACCGTCCGGATCTCCGGCGACTTCACATTGAAGAAAACGGGTGACGGAATGGGAGAATATCCCATCGGTATTGGTGGAAATAACGTTTCGGCCGGACTCGATACTGGCGCCATATTTTCGTTACTCTCCGAGAGTACCGCGAAGAGCTGGGGCGTCACGCCACTGACTGGAACGGTGACCTTTCACGGCTATAGCTCGGATACATTTATAGCGCATCCGGCATTGCTCCCGGTGCTCCAAATTGGCAAAGCCGAACTACACAACGTGGTGGTGTTTGTCACGGCGGATCAGAACTTGTATTTTGCCGAAATCAAAAAACAGATCCATGCTCTGCTGGGTTACCCGGTGATCTCCGCGCTGGGCCGTCTGACCTTTACAAGAAATGGGACGTTGACGGTGAGTGTGCAATCGCCCAATACAACACGCGACGATGGAGCCGCGCTATGGGTCGGGGATTCGACATTGCTGATCAGCTTGAATACTGTTCCGATTGTGGACAAGGGCAAGGTGGCCGGTGGCGCCGAACCGCGGTTATTCCAGTTGGATACCGGATCCCGCGACACGATAATCACCGACCGTTATCTTGCTGAACACCGGGACGCGTTTACTGGGCCACCCACCGATACCGCGCGCTTAGCCGGGTCCGGCGGCATCCGTGCTATTCCTGCCTATTCCGCCAGGAATCTGCCTTTGGCGTTTGGATCGACGTGGGTCACGTTGAATGGCGATCACGTGCTCACCGAATCCCAGGGCGGCGAGGCCGAAGACTACTTCGGAGTGATCGGGCAGAATTTGCTCCAGCTTTTTTCCAGCTACACCATCGATTTTCGCAGCTTGCGATTCAGCATCGCGCCATGAAAACGATATTTCTGCATCCGCGTTCGTTCATGGTGTTATGAATCCGAATACTTCCGAACCAATTACAGCTCCCAGCACCGACGAAATCCGCGAGATCCTCGCCAAACGCATTGATCAACAAAAGCAGGCGGTCGGCATTGTCGTGGGTGTCATCAGACCCAATGGCCGCCGCGTCGTCGCCTATGGCAAGCTCGCGAACGGCGATCCACGTACGCTCGATGGGGATACGATCTTCGAAATTGGATCCATCTCCAAGGTCTTCACTTCGCTGTTATTGGCGGAGATGGTGAATCGCAAAGAGGTCGCCCTCGACGATCCAGCCGCCAAATATCTTCCCGAACATGTCAGGATGCCTCAGCGGAGCGGCAAATCCATTACGCTGCTTGATCTTTCCACGCACAGTTCCGGGCTCCCGCCCGTTCCCAGCAACCTGAAGCTAAACCTCGCGCAGGGTGAGATGAAGGACGCAGCCAATCCTCACGCCTTCTACAGCATGGACGATTTGTACGAGTTCCTTTCCGGCTACACGCTGCCGCGCGACCCTGGTTCCGAATTCGAATATTCGAATTTGGGCGCAGGTCTTCTCGGCCACATCCTCGCGTACCGTGCCGGAACGGATTATGAGAGCCTCATCCGAAGCCGCATCACGCAACCGCTCGGTATGCCCGACACGGGTATAACACTCTCTCCCTCCATGAAGCAGCGAATGGCAACCGGTCACAACGCGCTCCTTGCGCCCGTTGACCAAAAAGACTGGGACCCTTCCCACGCTTTTGCCGGTGCAGGCGCACTGCGCTCCTCCGTCAATGACATGCTGACGTTCCTGGAAGCATTCCTCGGATACAAGGAATCGCCTCTCGCGCCCGCTATGAAAGCCATGCTCGAAGTCCGCCGGCCCCTGGGCAAAACAAAATTCGAGATCGGTTTGGCGTGGCAAATTTTCGGAGAGACCGCGTGGCATGGCGGCGGCACCGGAGGCTTCCGCTCATTCGTCGCATACAATCCTAAGGAAAGTATCGGGGTCGTTGTACTGTCCAATGCTTCTACTCCGAGCGGCGTTGATGACATCGGTCTTCATCTCCTGAACCCGAAGCTGCCGCTTGCCAATGCCGAGCCTCCAAAGTCGCACACCGTGATTCAACTCGATCCTAAGCTTCTCGATAACTACACGGGACGCTATCAATTGCCTGATCGCATTTTCGAAATCACTCGCGACGGCGGCCGCCTCTTCGCACAGGGTTTCGGACAGCAGGGCATGGGCGGGCCCATGTTTGAAATGTTTGCCGAAAGCGAAAAGAATTTCTTCGTCAAGGAGACTGGCTCGCAGTTCACCTTTGAAACGGATCCCGAGGGCCGAGCCACGGGCCTCATCATGTATCGAGTGGGCCGCCCCGGCACGCCCGGCACTCGATTGTCCTGAATTCCCGCTCTCAAGGAGAACCTTGCAGCACGTTGCCAATCCCCACTAGAATTCCCCACGACTCGCAAAACACTGCCCTTTCATCATTCCTTCAACGGGGCATCAAGACAGGGGAAACATGCGTATACCGATGCATCGCTTCAAGTACACCATGCTGACAAAGGAGCAGATTGGGACCAAGCTCAAGTCGGCTGAAGGGGGCCCCAGGAGTGCTTCGACCTTTTCAAACGTGTTGAATGGCAAGACGCTGAAAATCGTCACCCAGAACGGCCCGACTCTTGAATACAAGTTCGCTGCAAACAGGCGGCTGACCCTCACCGAAGGCGGCAAGCAGGTGGCAGCCGGATACGGCGAGCTGACCCTGAACCAGATGTTGTTTTTCTCGCACCTGATTCCCGGCGAACAGAAGGGCTACAACGTGTTCATCGACCAGAAGACCAATCTGGCCACGGTGTTCGAGGTGTGGACCTCCAGCGGCATCAAGCAGAATGCCGGAAGACCCAACGAGTTCACGCTCGATGACCGGGAAGTCCAGCGGCAGATCTATTTCGGGTATGTCGATGGCGGGCAGAAGGCTCCGGAGAAGCTTCACCACTACACCAACCGGATGACCGGCAAGGGGATCCACTGGACGCAGGATGCCGGCATCGAGACGCTGGAACTCTATGCGTCGGTGGCCAACACCAACTTCGTCGAGCTGACCCGGCATATCGACGATCTGAGTTACGTCGCCACTTCGGATTACGTGCTTGTCGATGACCGGACCATTATATACAACAGAACCGAGTGCGAATTCTCGGGCATCCATACCTGCTTTGTGACCGATCTGTACGGCGTCAAACAGGTGGGAGTGCGCTTCGGCTTCAACGACAAGGATGAACTCGAGTACTACATGTTCAGGGGCGACGGGAAGGTTGTCGGGCAGCTGGCCTATCTTGAAAACTTCGATGACCATGGCCTGAGGCCAATGTTTGCACCGGCGGCTGCTTCCGCGCCAGCCGGAGGTGCGGCCGCAGTTCCACCGACAGGCGCGGCTCTACCGCAGAAGGGAGCGCGGACCACCTATCGTCCCGTGAGGTCTTTCACTCACATGACAGACGAAGAGATGCATCAGGCAGCCCTGAAGATGACATCCGCCTTTGGCGGTGGCGCTGCCCAGCAGGCGCCTCCGCAGGCCGTCGCAACCGGCAACAACCTGCAGTTCTCCGACATCCTGACGGGCAAGGAATTCACGCTGCGTTTCGACAACGGCGGCCCGGTGCGAGACTATCGCATCAAGGAGATGTTCAAGCTGCAGTATCGGGACCGCAGCGACAACGTCTGGCACGATGCCGATTACCGCGCCTATGAAGGCGACGACAACCTGGCCTGGTTCAGTCACATCATCGCGGACAGCAAGCCGCGCGCCAGCGTGCAGGTGGCGGTGGACTTCACCAACGGGCTCGCCACCAGTATCGAGTCCCACATGGGGACAGAGTATTACGGCAACGAGACCACCTATCACGCCATCTTCGGCGCGGTGGAAATGCCCGGCCCGTCAAACGTAGAAGCGCCGCTCTATGTGCGGCATCAACTGACCGATGAACTGGTGGGGCACGCTTTCTCGTGGTCTTACTCCGACCAGACGACCTCCATGCACATCTATTCTTCTCCGCATTCCATGTCATGGGTGATCTTCACGGGCGCTCAGGCCCTGGGGGCGGAGTGGTGCTCGCCCTGCATCTACGTGAAGTTGCGCCCGGGTGTTTACATCTTCTGTCAGAACGAAGAAGCGTGTAACGGCAACCAGATGATCGAGCTGCTCAATACCAAGGCCTCCCATGACTGCGGCTTCACGTTCAACGGCAGCGCCAGGGGCGTCAGCCTCGGTGTGACCGGCGCGATCGGTCGTCACATCGGGAAGTTTGACATCCTCGAGTTGTACGGGCCGAAGAGGAGGAATGCGTGATGAATATCCTGAGACCTGGGAAATCGCGGACTGCGCAGTCGGCAGACAACAGCCGCCGCTCCTTCATCTGGAAAATGGGCGCCGGCGCCTCTGCGGCGCTCGTACCGGCCGTGAGCATGGCCAAGGCAGAAGCCAAAGAGGCCACCACTACAGACAACCCGGCACTGCGGGCGGCCTTGCTGGAAGAGGAGAAGGCGCTTCGCAAGTTTCATCAGGCCTTCGAGCAGGCGATGGACAAGGGCCTGCATGAAGAAGTCATCGGTATGTTTGCCGCCGATACTGAAGGCGCCGAGGTCGTAATTAACGGCGGCGTCTTCAGGAGCCGCAGCCACGGCGTGAGCCGTCTGTATCGCGATTGTTTCCCCGCAGGGAAGACCGGCCGCAGGATGGAGCCGGCGCCAGGCTTCGAGCTCACTGCCGACCAGCAGCGCGACAGCGTGGAAGTGTCGCCGGATCTTCGGTCCGCAAAGGCCGTGTTCCCCTATTCGATCCAGGTGGGCATGCCGTTTGAGACCGAGACATCGCTAGCTGCAATGGCCCGCTTGCACGGCGAAGGCGTGCGGATGTGGTGGGAAGGCGGCGTCTACCGCGTCAATTATCGGAAAGACGCGGCGCGCCACTGGAAGATTAGTCGGCTCGAATACGACACGCTGTCCCGCGCCGACTATCGCCCGGGCAAGAGCTATGCGCAACCGATTTCCGTGTCGCGCTTTGCCACGCGCTTTCCAGAGGATCAACAGGGTCCCGACGACTTGGTATAGGTCCGCAAGCTTTGTCATGTAAGATTGTGCAGCAATCCCAGGAGTTGGAGGTTCGCTTGGACAAATGGCTTTCCATTCGGTTCATCCTCATTCTAGTCATACTCGTCCTCTGTAACCTTGTCGGCACCTCATCCGCGCAGGTTCGCGGACTGCCGGATCAGATCAGTGATCAAGACTTCTGGCGGATGATTACGGAGCTTTCCGAGCCGTCCGGGCAGTATACCGGCGATAACTGGATCTCGAACGAACCCACCATTCAAGACGTCATTCCTCCACTCAGGCAAATAATCAAACCGGGAGGGGTTTATCTCGGGGTGGGGCCGGAGCAGAACTTCACGTACATGTGGGCGCTGCAATCGAAAATTGGGTTCATTATCGATATTCGCCGGCAGAACATGCTGGACATCCTGTTGTTCAAAGCCTTGTTTGAGCTGGCCCCGGATCGTGCGGATTTTATGTCGCTTCTTTTCTCGCGGCGGCGACCCGACGGTCTCACTGCGTCGACAAGCGCTGCGGCGCTGATGGCATCCTATGAGGCCGCGCCAAGAGAAGGTTTGGCGGTCAACATGGAAAGGGTCAGGAGCATCCTGGCAAGCCATAAGTATGGGCTGAGTAACGACGACCTTGCCACGATCGACTTCATTTACGGAATCTTCAACCGCGGCGGGCCGTCGATCACGGCCGAATTTGCGAGTCCGGGCGGGCCTACTCCGGCAGTTCCGATTACATATACAAATTTGATGACAGCTACGGACAGGAATGGTCAGTCCTGGAGCTACTTGTCATCGGAAGCGGCGTATCAGTATGTGCGCGAGCTGCATCGGAAGAATCTCATTATTCCTCTTGTTGGAGATTTCGCGGGACCCTCGACCATTCGAAAGGTTTCGGATTATCTCAAAGAACGCAATTCCACTGTTGCCGCTTTCTATGTTTCAAACGTGGAGTACTACCTTTCAGGTCCAACATTGAAGAGATTTCAAGCCAATGTTGCGACCCTGCCGATTGGCGCATCGAGCATCTTCATACGATGGGCGATGAGAACTCCATACGTCCCCTGGAATTCCGATCCGAATCGTTTGGTAATGACGCTGGCGCCGATCTCGGAGCTGGTCGACCTGCAGAAGGCGGATCGCGCACCAGCTAGTTTCGCGGAGATTTTGGGAGCCACCAAGGAGCCGCAGACAGTCGTGGCGTCGATGCAGGATCCTTCGTTGCGTAAGGTCACCGGCCGCGTCACCGGAATAGCCGGCCTGAACGCGGGAGAACTGGTACGCGTCGTATTGGTAGAGAATCTTCGACCGTCGGGATTGATCGTTGAGGCGGAAGTCGCGGCTGATAATTCGTTTACTGTAAGAAACGTGCCGGCTCGGACATACCAGGCGATTGTCCTTAGGTCGTGCCGGGGATGCAGTTCCTCGAAAGTGGCAGGTTCGCCTGTAAATGTCGTTGTCGCAGACAAGGATATTACGGGACTGCAACTGGTGCTCGACCCGCAATAGCGGCGACGCTGTACCAATAGCTCATTGAATCTGTCGAGGATGCATACCCGACTGTAAAGTTCGCCGGAGCATCGCACTCTGCGCAAGCACTCCTATCACAATTAAGGTGATCATTACGATCGTGCAGCCCATCTGCGGAAGCACAATCAGGTTAGAAATCAGATGTGCACCTTCCACAGAAGTCAAAAGGATCAGCGCCGAATCAAAAAGCGCGAGAAGGAGAATGGCGCCGAGAATGCCACCGATTAGAAAAATGACCCGCGCATTCTCCGGATGATTCATGTAAAACGCTGCGGACAATGCCGTGGCCAGGCGCCCTCCTGAAATAAAGCCCGCAACTGCGATCGCGAATTTCTGAAGCAAAATGGCCAGGACTGCTCCCAGAATTCCGAGACCAAGTGCAAAGACCAGAACGACCAATGGCGACGGGTTATGCGTGATTTGCTGAGCGATTTCCATCCCGGCAACAAATCCTATCGCGGCGACAAAGAGCCAGAAAAGCCTTCGGCCAAAAAGCAATAGTATTATGCCGACGGCCAGTCCAATAACCGGGATAGAACTACTAACCATAGTATGACTCCTAGTCGATGCGCTGAAAGCGAAGTATCGTGGCCAACTCCGCAGGGAAGCGAATCAGCAGGAACCGTGGTTGTCTCAGCGATGAGTTCGGTATGTCTCTGAAACCGAAGATCACGGCACGGTGCGACCCCTGGAATGCTTCATCGAAACTCTGTTTGTAGAACTGCTTATTTTCCAAGGCGTACAAAAACTCCGGATCACTGGATAGGGCGACAAGATCCTCTCCCGCTTCCGAATGATGATTCTCTAACCACTTCCGAAGATCACTCGCCGCGTTGGCGTTTCCCACCCTGTATGTAGCAGGATGCAGTACGTCCAGGGACGAATGACTGATTTCGGTCCAATGGCGATTGTCGATTGCCGCCGTCAGTGCGATCAGCACGCACGCGATTCCGCACTGCGATATGAACGTATTGTAACTGCGGACGCGCGGAGACCGGAAAAAGGAATAGCCGAGAGCGAGCAAGGCACTATTTACGGCGCAGATAAAGACTTCTCCAGCCAGAAGGGTCCATCGAATCGACAAATCCTCTCGCCATATGCTTCGCATTTCAGGAAATCCAACGAGCGCGGTAGCTCCAATCAAGACGGCGCCAGCAATCACGTAGGCAACACGGACGTGACGGTTGCGATCGAACGCAGCGATGATTCCAAGTTTGCCGAAAATGAGCATTCCACAAATGAGGATTGGAATCGGAATGAAACGCAAGCCAACGGCGAATGGATAGGCAAACGCGGGCGGCAGGGTGGTCATGTTCACAGCGCCTGACAACACAGCAGGCAGCGAAGTAGCAGCTATGGCGTAGGAAAGCCCCGCGATGTGGAATATCCCAACAAAGGCTCGCATATACAGGGTATCCGGGAAACGTGAATAGGTCACTGCCAACACCGTGGTTTCAACGACGAACAGGACGATGGTTAATGCATAAGCCGAAGACAGAGCGGACACGGCGGTCAGTATGAAGGCTATAGCCAGGATCCATAGCTGACCGGGAAATCGGAACTGCGCTCCATGTGTCGCGCGGCTTGTCTCCGCCACTGCCTTCGCGGACTGCCTGTTCAACCATTCGTCAATCTCTGATTTCGAAGCCCATACGGCTTTCGTGTTCGGAATGCGTTTGACAGGCAGGTGCTGACCTTCAAGGCGTTGAGCCTTTCGGACACTACATTTCAGGTGCGCGGCAATTTCTTTCCAGGTTACGAGTAAGTCTTCGCTCATCTTTGTCTCACTGCTTAACGCTTATTGGAATCACGTCACGTCACGCCAGATCGCGCCACGAGCGGCACGCCTCTTGACGAAATCCTGCGTGCAACTTAAACACTCAGGTGCGCGAACAACTGAATGCACTAGAGTCGCCCGAAACATTCCCGAGAGTCAATCGCGCGGACGAGGAGGCCGGTTTATGAAGTCATGGTTGCTTGTTGTTGTGGCCGTTTTGGCGGCATTGCCTTCGGCATGGGCTGAAACACCAGGACCGCCTCGCGGCGAGACGTATGTTTTCGCTGCGCCCTTTGCGCGGCCCGTTTTTGGTGGCAAGGCGATATATGCCGCGGGGGGTGGGGAAGTTTTCTTATACAAAGGAGCAAGTATCGGTGCGGAGGTTGGACCGGTTATCTCATCGACGGAGATCGGCGGTAGATACGTGTTCGGATTGGGGTCCGCCAGTGCGGCCTACCACTTCTTACGACAATCCAACCGCGTCGAGCCTTTTTTCGACGTTGGGTATTCCGCCACTTTTCGCGCTGGCATCGCAAGTGGATCGAATGTTGGAGCTGGTGTCAATATCTGGCAAAAGAAGAACGTGGCGCTGCGTTTCGAGTATCGGGCGTATCTCGGGAGGCTTCGGATTCATGAGGTTGGGCCTCGCTTTGGGGTAACGTTCCGATGAATCACGTTCGACGCCAATCCAAAAACAACACCTAAGGATAGGAGACAGCATGAGAATACTGACCTCGTTCGCTGTGTTGGCCGCAATGGCAATTCCCGCTTTTGCCCAGGATCCCAATGCCCACCGTAGTTATGAAATTGGGTGGAATTTCGCCTCGTATTCCCGTCAGGGAAGCCTGAATTTCTATGGAGGCGACCTCTCGCTGACAGGCTATCTATCCCAACGAATGGGCATCGCGGCCGATTTTGCCATTCACAAGAACTCAACATCCGGCGTCGATGTGACAACGACCACGTACAGATTTGGTCCGAAGTTTGTCATGCCGCGTGGGAAGCGGTTCACGGCGTTCGGCGAGATCCTCGCTGGCGGGACACGGTTGTCGGGAACCAGTTCCAGATTCGTATTCGGGACGACCGTTAATGCTTCACAACCCCTGAACGGTTTCGCGCTGGCCGTTGGAGGCGGTGTCGATATCGGAATCCGTCCGTGGTTTGCCCTCCGCGCCCCGCAAGTAGATTACAGCTTCCTTCATATCGGTAGCTTCAGCTCCAACGGAATGCGTATCGGTGGCGGCCTGGTGTTTCGCTTCGGACACGATTAGGTGTGGGTGCGAAGCAGGTTAGGGGTATAGGTCGAGCGCCGGAATAAACCGGCATGTTGAATGAGATGAAAGAGCCAGTTAGAAAAGGAGAGCAGGGAATCCATACTAGACTCGAGTGTCGGTTTCAGCGTTATTAACAACTCCAGGGGAGTGTCCGTTTAGAAACGTTACGGATATGCTTGTGTTGCACTGAGAAATTACTCTGTTCCCAATTTATTTCTATTCATCAACGTTATAGATCTGTCGTGCCTACGGCACTCTGTGTGGTGTTGTGATTCTTCACCCCCGGCTCACGCCGGGGGCTAAGGGACTGCCGCCGCTAACGCGGCTGGGAACGCGACTGCCGTGTGATCCGCCGTCCGACAAGTAGCGATGGCCGGTGCAGACGCTTCTGCTACCTTGTGCAGCGATAAACAAACGCGGGTGGAACGTTTCTCCACACTACTGGACTTTTGGTAATCGATTTGAAATAGCGAGGAAGAATTCTGGAAAAGCGCCTGCCGGGCGGGAGGATGACGCCATGGACATACGCAAACGTCACGAACTGTCCGCCGGGTTTCAATACGCGCATCATTTCGTCGAGAAATTCGATCTGCATCGGCTTGGGAAACGAAGCCCAGGGCAACCCGGAGACAATGCAATCGACTTCGCCGATGCCGGCCTTTGTGCAAATTTCCCGGGCATTCGCAACGGAATCCTCGAAGATGCGCACCTTCGGATGTCTGGCGCGAAACAGATCGGCGAGCCGTGGATTGATCTCAATGGCAATGAACTTGGCTTTGCGGTCCATGGCCTGAAGGATGTAAGTCGTAAACGCTCCGGTACCGGGGCCGTATTCGACGACGGCTCTGGCATGTGACAAATCAAGATCGCAAACTACCGCGCGTCCCAATGCGTCCGAACTCGGAGCAATCGCTCCTGTCGCCATCGGCTGCGAAATGAACTCTCGAAGGAACCGGGCCGAATTGTTAGAAGACATATTTCGCCATGTCTTGCTGATACTGCCAGGTCAGGCTTCGGCCTTCCTGAACGCAACGTTGCGCAATTTCTTCCCGGGAACGCAGCACTGCCTGAACCATTCCTTCTGAAATCATCAAATCCTTAAGAACTTCGCCTAGAAATTTATGCCGGACGAGATTGGAGAAATCTCCGACCCCCGAAGTAATAATAACCGGAACTCCGCAATTCATATACTGCGCAAAGATTGCCGGCGATGATGCTTCTCCATTCGAATCTGTTTTCAGCAGAAGAAGACCGAGATCAGATGCGTTAAGGTAAGGGGAAATGTATTCGGTTGAAGTGCTGAACACTGAGAACGCGTCATGTGGAAGACGGTGACTGAGAATTTCCCGGTCCTGGTTTGAATTGCATGACAGGGACAGAAGATGGACGTCAGGATGGCGTTCGAACAAATTGCGGAATGCCTGAATCACCGAATCGATGTCGTGATGGGAATTGATGTCTCCAACTTGTGCCAGGACAAGTCGATCCGTCAGGCCGAGTTCGGCACGGGCTTTTTCCCGCACAGCGGCGTCGTGATGAAAGATGGTGGCATCGGCACAATTAGGAATCACTGAGAGTTTGCCGGCAGGGATGGAATACCGGGTTTTCAGATAGCGCCCAGAACATCGTGTTTCGACAATCACGTGATTGGCATTCCGAAGTACCCACTCTTCCAGAATTTCCAATACTCGAAATCCCGTCACCGGGTGAACATCCCATAGTGGAGGCCGCTCTCCCCCATGGGTCGGGATGGAGGGAACGTAATCCAGTACCACACGATATCCGTAGGTGCTGCGCGCCAGGAGTGCGGTCGCGGCGGAATACAGGTCGTGGGCATGAACAACATGGATGGGTTTCTTGCGGGACAGCGTTTCTGCTTCGCGGAAAAAGCGGGCGAGATCCAGCTTGCCGTCGTAGCGGAGATAGACAGGATCGTTTCCCCCGGCATTGTCCAGGTAGGGCAGCTCCGCCAGGGCGCGCGCCGGATTACCTGACGAAAGGACGAGATTCCATCCAGCGTCTACACGAGGGCCCGTGTCGAGACACGTTCCGCTGCGTCTTTGCCGCTGAGTATCGAATCTTCCATGGAGAAGTACTCCCATCGTCCATATCGCCCTGCTGCAAATATATCGCGGGACTCGAGATAATCGATCATTTTCTGAAGTCTGGCCTGGCGGTGAACGTCAAAAACGACATACGCGTATTTGATGTCGATCATATGGCGCGTGAGAATTCGATCGCCCGGCAGAAGAATACCGCAGCGCTGCAGATCCAAAATCGATCGCTCGAAGGCCGCATCGACATTGGGAATTTCATTCAATGGATGGGTAATCTCGATATAAATGGAACTGGTTCCTTCCGGCGCCACTGCTGCCGAAAAATTCATGGGGAATCCGATGCGCGAAAAAATGAATTCGTTCTCGGGAAAGTAGATCCAGTGTTTGTCGCTGATTTCCGGACGATCGATTCCGATGTTGAAATTCAGCACCGATATCGCGCTCAGTTTCTCCGCATCCTGCCGAAGCGCATCGGGGGTATCGCCGAGCATGCGAAATACGACCGGCAACGGCAGCGTCGAAATGAGGGAATCGTAGCGCTCCTCTCGTCCGTTCGTCAGGCGCACGAACTTTCGTTTGGGATCGATGTGCTCCACAGTCTGGCCGGAATGAATCTTTGAAATGGAAGTGGCGAGAGCCTGTGGCAGGCAGGCGATGCCGCCATTTTTCGGATATATGAATCTCGGGTTATACCCCATTCCCTTGTTGGTGAGTCCCAGCGCGCCGTTGACGACTTCTTCGAGAGTGGGCTTGGGAATCGACCAGCTCACCCAGTCGGAAGTGATGTTGTGCAGATCCTGCTTCCAGAACTTCTCGTTGTACGGAAGCATGAAGTGTTTTGCAATTCCCGATCCGAACGTGCGCAGTGTCCAGTCATGAAAGTCATTTGAGGTGCCGGCACTTCCATTCGAGTTGAGGCTGGCGATAAACCCGATCAGGCATTCTTTAACGACTTCCGGCGGCAATCCATAGGTATTTGCCTGGAATGGATACGGCGTCGTTACGGACTTCGAATAGATCGACGCGCGCCGTTCGTGCGCATCGAATGCGTTGGGGAGGATCTTTGCGACAAGATCTTTGGTGTACTGGTTTCGCAGATGAATCAGGTGGCCCGTGCAGTCGAAGGTGAATCCGTCCTGCGTAAACGAGCGGCAAAGCCCGCCGATCTCATGTTCGCGTTCAAACAACGTGGGTTCGAACTCTGCCAGATGGTGGCCGGCGCTGACTCCCGCCAGACCTCCACCGATAATCACGACCTTGTTCATGACTGCATGTCGACTTTCATCAGCAGATAGGCCGAAAGGATGAGTGCGGAAACGGTTCCTCCGAATGTAGCCAATGCCCATTCGAATTGAACCTGGCTCATCAGCAGTGCAACTCCCCCAAGAAGAGCACCGACAACGTATGCCGTTACCGTTGTCTCGCGAACGGAGAGGCGGCACTGGCGAAGCCTCAGTGCGAAATGATCCGGACTGCCTTTGGTCATGGGGATGCCTTTACGCCATCGAATGAACATCACCAACATGAGATCGAAAATTGGAATTCCCAGTATCAAGACCGGACTGATGACTGCCAGCAGATTAATCCGGGTGTAGCCGGCATTCATGGAAAGTGAAGCCAGCATGAAGCCAATGAACATGCTTCCGGAGTCTCCGAGAAAGATGCGCGCAGGATGGAAGTTATGCCGGAGAAATCCGAATGCGGCACCTGCAAGAACCACGGCAAGCAATGCCTGAGAATCGCGCCCCGCCATGAAGTTGGCAGCTGCGATGATGAGAGCTGCGATGGTGGCAACGCCGGATGCCAGGCCGTCCATGATGTCGATAATGTTGAATGCGTTCGTGACCGTGAGAATCCAAATCACGGTCATTGGCATGGATACGTACCATGGGAGGAACGTCAGCTTGATGAAGGTTCCGGATTTGATCAGAACCGCCGCAGCCAGAACCTGTCCAATCGTCTTCTGTCCCGGTGTCAGTACGCCAAAATCATCGATTAACCCGACAATGACGGCAATGCTGCCGGACAGCAACAGACCCAGGGTTTCCTGGTGTTCGGCCGAAACGTGTTTGAAGTTGGTAAATATGCCGACCGTGAGCAGAAAGGCGATAAACACCGCAAGTCCGCCGAGGTACGGCACGGCGTCGTCGTGTTTCTTTAACTTGCCGTCGGGCCGGTCAACGACACCCAGCTGCAGAGCAGCCTTTCGCATGATCGGCGTGCAGTACAGCGCAAAGATGCAGCTGACCGCGAATGCGGCCCCATATTGAATCAGCGATTTTGTCAGGTTGTCTTCAAACATTCCCGATACGCCGTTTCCAGGTTCGCCACGGAAGTTCCGATATCAAACTCCATTACACGGGCCTTGCCGCGCTCGCCCATCGTTTGACGAAGCTGTTCGCTTTCGATAAGCCGGAGAACGGATTGCGCCATTCCCCGAATATCGTGAGGCTCGTGAAGAAATCCGCTCTCTTCGTGTACGATGGCTTCACGCGCCCCATCCACATTAGTTGCAACAATCGGAAGCGCATTGGCCATGGCCTCCGAAAACACGCAAGGTAAACCTTCCCATAAGGACGTCAGCACAACAACATCCAAGTTTCGGTAGAGTTCGGGCATATCGGACTCACTCATCCAGCCCAGCAAAGTGATGTGATTTCCGATGCCTCGATCCCGGATACGGTCTTCAATCTGGGGCCTCAGCTCCCCGTCTCCTGCCATGATGAAATGGGCCCGCGGCGACGATTTCAATACTTCGGCGGCGACGTCTACAAAGTCCACTGGAGACTTCTGGGGCTTGAAGCAGGCCACCATACCAACCGTGATTTTGTCGCTCCCCACTCCCCATTTCGCCAGCCGGGTCCGGCGCGGACCAGACTGCATGAATTCCGCGACAGCGATGGCATCGCGGCAAAGCAGCCAGTCTCCCGGTTTCAGTACACCGCTTTTTTCTCCCTTGTCGGCATTGGCATAGGAAACCACGACAAGTTTCGTGCTGATTTGTCCGGTTATGCGTTCAAGCCAAATATAGATTTTTCGCACCAGAGGCCGCTGAAAGTCGTTGAAGCCAAATCCATGAGCCGTGTGGAAAATTGAGGGAACCCCGGCGAACCGTGCCGCCCATCGTCCCAGAATTCCGGCCTTGGAGCTGTGGGTATGAACCACATCGGGCCGTTCCTTGCGGAAAAGGCGCCAGAGGGAAATGAGTGTCAGGAAATCCTGTACTGGCTGTACTTCGCGGATCAGCGATGGAATCCAGAAACGTTTCAACCCGGGAATGCGATTGGCCCAATCGACCAGAAGGCCTTCCGGATTTGTGACCAGTGCCAGCTCATAGCGATCGCGCGGCAGGCGTTCCAGCGTCATCAACGTTACCTTCTGGGCACCGCCTAGCTCGAGTTTGGTAATGACGTGAAATATTTTGGGTTTCATTCTTTGCAGGCGCGATCTATCGGAATCCGCGCATCGAAACCAGCAGCTGGCCGCGTAGTAGGCTGCGTACAGTATCGTGAAACAAATTCCCGAACGTGTAACGTCCGGGCTGCACCTGAACGTATCCGGGATTCAGTCCGTCGGTATGGTCGCCCATCCAGTCCCACGTATTGCTGAGAGCCCGAAGATAGGGTTTGTAAACCCACTCTCGCAGCTCGCTTGTCGCCGGAGTCTTCTGAAAATCTCCCAGTCCCGGATCGCACAACCAGCGGTTCAGGATCCGGAGTTGATGGAAATGATAAAAAATCAATTCAATGCCATTGACGGTCACCCGGTCCGTGGCATGCTGGACATCATAACTGCCCACATTCCACGGCGAGACATTCGCACCCAGATGCTGAACCATATTGGCTCCGTTAAATCTCGCCGGCCATTCGTTCAAATACGCCTGATCTGCCGCTTTTTGATCGCGAATTCGAATGTCGCTCCAGGTTTTCCATTCTTCGCACCAGTGTTCCAGGAATCCTCGGCCTCCCTCGTCGTTTCGGAAACTCAGAAATCCGATTTTGAATCTTCCGAACTTGCGGATGTTCTGAAGCGCCGTTGGAAACCGATGTTCAAGGATTAGGACCGAATTTCCGGTCATTTCGTTCAGAATCGTATCGGGATCCGAAAAAAAATACAGATCGGCGTCCAGAAAGGTGATCGATTGAATCGATGGCTCCCGCTGCAGCACATATGCGGGCAGGGAAGGTAAGTAGTAAAAGAAATAATCAGTTCGGCCCGATTGAGACTTTACCGTTGGTAGTTGCGGAAAGGCCGATTCCAGATCGGAAAGACGAATCGGCTGCAGCCCTGGGGCGTTCAGCTTGCCCAGCGTGTCATAGGACAGATCGTCGAGGCAAAGCACCCATAAATTAAAGGCGGCCGATTCCTCGACAAGGGAACGGTACAGCGTCAGGCCACGAACGATGAAACTGCTATCGAAATAAGTGCAATAGTTCCGCATGAGTTACCGCGGATTGATGTTAGCCGTGAGTCAGGATTTACTAAAGCAATACAATTTTCCAACAGAAATGCGACTGGAGGGAAAGGTGCGAATGAATGCGGTTCGGACTGTAGGGGGCAATCAAGAAATCCCTCTCCCAACGGGAGAGGGGGCCGCGTAGCGGCCGGTGAGGGGTACCGCAAGTAACAATATTTACTTGTGGTACCCCT
>JBGPBY010000035.1:0-23749 GCA_041481485.1 Terriglobia bacterium | reverse complement strand
TGCCCTGGCTGATGGTGACAAGGGCGCCTTCGGCTGGCACCTTCTTGTCTGCCCAGGTGGCTGGATCAGACCAGCGTCCCCCTTTGATGGCCGACGAACTTGCTTGCTGAGCCTTAAGGACGGCATGTCCGCCGAGCAAGATAAAGGCCGCAAAGGGCAGTGAGAGAAACCAAAGATAATGTTTTCGCATGCTGTTAATCTCCATGTTCGAGTAAGGGATCCCCGTGTTTGCAAACAACGAATGGCGCGGTTGTCGATGACCATCCTTATATCATGCAACCGCCGAAGACTGGAACGTGTCTTGTCGATCCAGACAGTTTCATGCATCGTCGATTTCTCCGACCGTTGAAGTTCCGGGGATCGATAGAAAGCGCGGCCATCAATGACGCGCCCTCGATCGCTGCCATTGCCGCGACCCTGCTTGCCGCCGACCTCGAGTACAGCATGTAAGGGTTCACGCCCGGTGCCGTGACGACCAACCTGATTTTGTCCCCCACCCTCAACTTTCAACCCGGTCGTGGATTGCGTGTCGCGGTGTCGTACGACGATCAGGCGCCGCAGATCGTAACCATCCTGCCGGAAACTTTCAGCGCTCAAAATGGAAACACGGATTGGGAGCGGAAGGTGCGCGATAGTGCGCGAACCGTGCCGGTTCCCGGTACGCTTGTCAACGTTGGGAACTGATGATGAGGAATCGTACCATTTAGCAGACTGTCGACTCCGCTTCTTTAGCCTGAGTTTTCAATACGTTTGTATTTGGGGACCATTCGGGATAGCGCTGTTCGACCAGCTGGGGACTTCAAGCAGAAATGGTTCAGACATAAGAAAGCCCCGGCACTTTCGCACCGAGGCTTCTCGATATATGATCCGTCGTACGAAACAGCAGGGCTTTAAACAGACTATTTGCCTGCCGGTGCGGCCGGCGCTCCCTGTGCTCCCCGTGCTCCCGGTCCTCCAGCTCCTCCCGGTCCGCCCCCTCTCGCGGCTCTCCCACAGCCTGGCGTCGTGCAAACCGTGACCTCGTGGATGTAGCGATTCTTGCCGCCCTCAACCCGAAACATTTGTCCGGCCGGGGTCCCCGGGTCCATGGGCAGTCCGCCATCGAGAAAGGGGAAGTTGTGGAAGATGACAACGGCGCCGACGTTCTCGTCGATGACGTAGCGGCGGTTAGTCACTTTGAGCGGCTGGGGGAACTTCCCCATGGTGCACGTCTGGCCCTCCGGGTTCCGGGTGCCCGTGTACGCGCTGCCCTCAAGCCTGGCGCAGGGCGTGCCATGCGGCACTGCGATGTCCGGGTTCCCCCAATTGTCCAGGTACGCGTCCGCCGCCGCCTGGATGACCTCTCGCGTGTCGCGCTTGTCCTTGGGGATCTCGTCCCACTTCTCGCCCTTCGTGAAGCCAAGGTACTTGTCCGCTCCGAACAGCCAGTCCCCCGCGTCCGTCACCACCGACTCCATCTTCGACACCTTCCCGTCATTGGTCGCCTCCAGGCGCGTGAGGATCACGTACGGGTGCGGGTCCGTGGCCGCCACCAACTCCGTGAAGGCGGCGCATTGCTTCGTGTCGTAGAAGCTGCGGGTGAAGTCGACCGTCAGGGCTCCACCCAGCACGCCCTTGGCAACGTCCATGGCCTTGTCGTTCTCCGCGTAGGATGCATTGGCTACGAGTGGCAGCATGGTGGCCTTCCCGGCCGTTTGGGCCTTGACATACGTGTCGGCCAGCTTCTGGAGCGTCTCACGGCTGCATTCCGCTCTGGCATTTGCCGCGAAGGCCATGCCAGCGAGGACGATTGAGCAGGACATGATGGTGACTCTTACTCTTCTCATTGCTGTTTCTCCCCCAAAATTACGTCCGGTGCCGATGCCATTTCGGCTCTGCAATGTTTGCCAGTTTCTAACCAATGCTGCAGTTTGGCAAGAGATTGTTGGTCGAATGGACACCACCGGCTAAATCCGCCCTTCCCCATCCCGCCCCTGAACCCCGGCACGCACTGATCCATCTCACCACCTGATCCACCAGCGGCAGACACCTCAATCTTCCCGTTTACAGCAGACTGGGCTGCGCCGGCGGCGCTCTCGCTCCGAGCGGCAGCTTCGGACCCCATGTTGTACTTGATTTTCCTCGCTATTCGATTCGTTCTGCTCACAGCTGCCGGAGCGAGGGCAGAGGCCGACGGGCACGATAAATTCAGTCACGCTGCACACTCTCCCAATAAGGTTGTGAAACCCGTGTTCTTTCCACGACGATTCTTACCTGTAACGCCGATGTGTGGAGGGCTATGCTGTAAAGATTCCGAACGACTGAGAGCGAAATTCGATACTCCATTACTTCCGTTAAGCGCCGTTTTGCCAGTTTTCGTATTTTCCTTACCTTTCCGTGTCCGCAGTAGACGCAGTAGTTCTTTATTATCAATCTACGCGCATTTTCCCAAGCTGGACGTCATTCGATCAAACCCATGGAGATCACGCGCGCGTCAACATGGTCGAGGCGAAAACAGTGATGTTATCGTGGGATTGACATGAGGGACCTTAAGACCAATCCTGAGCTTGAGCCGGAATTGCACACATTCCGCGAGCAGATAGAGGCGATCCAACACAATGCCGAAGCGCTGATTGGTAATCTGACGACATCTCAACTGCTTTGGAAGCCAAAACCTGAGGTATGGTCGATCTCTCAATGCCTGGACCACCTGGTGGCGACGGCTCGAAGCGAGCTTCCCCTGGTCCACCGTGCGATCGCTGAAGGACAATCGCGCGGGCTCACAGGCCATGGGCCCTATCGATATAACCCGATCGCGAGCTGGCTGGTCCATTTAATGGGTGCGCCCCCGCGATTGAGATTCAAATCGCCCAGGCACTATTTACCGGCGGACACAAAAGATGCCGCTCTCGTGACGCGGGAGTTCTTTGAAGTGCAGGACGAAATCCTGGACTGCATCACGAAAGCGAACGGCCTGAATCTGGCGCGAACAAAGGTATCCATCTTCGGCTACAGATATCTTCGCCTCAGCCTCGGACAAGAGTTCAAGTTGTTCATCATTCATGAACAGCGGCACATGTTGCAGATGCAGCGAATCAAAGAAGCGCTATAAGAACGTCCGATGTAAGAGCGCTGGTTGGCCACAGAGCTTCGAGAAGCCTTCGGAGAATTAGAAGAGTCTTCAAGGCTGCGCGTGACAAAACTCGCCGGCCCGGGGTTTCCCGGCTAGAGGAGGACGATGTCAATCTTGGCAGTGACGGGAGTGAGCGAGTTAGAGCGCGAAATCGTGCAGTTGTTTCGGGAGCATTACCCGTTGCTGTACCGGACCGCATACAGCATGCTCGGCAATCCCGCCGATGCCGAAGATGTACCGCAAACCATATTCCTGAGGCTGCTGCGATCGGGCCTTCCACCCGATCTGGAAGAGAACCCAAAGGGATACCTCTATCGGGCGGCAGTGAACTTGTCGTTGAACGTCATTCGAAGCCGGAAGCGTCAGCGGCTCGTTGATGATATCGGCGATCTCGAGCATCTTGAGATTGCCACCGACGGCAACCAGTCGAAGGGCGCGGAAGAAGTGCGTCACTGCGTTGCGGAGGCGATTGCCGAGCTTGAACCCGAGACGGCCCAAATGTTGTTGCTCCGATACACACACAACTACAGCGACGCCGAGATCGCGAAATTCCTGGGCACGTCGCGCGGCTCTGTCGCGATGCGGTTGTTTCGAGCGCGGGCCCGCCTGAAAAACCTGCTGCGGAACTCATTAGGAGACCGGTTATGAAACGCGAAAGACAAAAGTATCGAAAGCATTTGGATCAGTTCTTCAAACCTTCTCAAAACCTTTCGGCCGTTGACCTAGAGCCGGCATTGGTGCGGCTGCTGGATCGTCAAGCCGAAAGCCTCGAAGGCGTTTTTGAAGGACTGGAAGTCTCAGCCGATTCCATTCGAATGAAACCGCCGTTATTGGCGAAACGGTGGGCATGGACTGCCGTAGCGGCTGGCGCCGTGATGCTGGTTGCCTCGATCTGGATTGGATTAGGATGGCAGGCTCGCCGTGTGTATGCACGCGTGGAAACGGAAGATGGTTCGTTGTCCCGAGTCTCGGAAGGGAAGGCGATTCCGGTCCGTGGCGGAGATCGGATCGAAGCGCAGGAGATTGTTCGCTCGGGCAACGAGGGCAGCACGCTCGTGCTGTCAGACGGATCGCGTGTCGAGATGCGCGCGCAGTCGGAGCTTGTATTGGAGCGTGCAAGCGACGGCGTCCGGATTCGCTTGAACAGTGGCGACGTAATTGTGAGTGCGGCAAAGCAGCACGGACATCTTTATGTTCAGACCCGGGATTTCCAGGTGTCGGTCGTGGGAACTGTGTTCCTCGTCAACGCCGATGACAAAGGCTCACGCGTCGCTGTGATCGAGGGTGAAGTCCGCGTTCAGCAAGGCACCGTGGAAAAGAGTCTGCGGCCGGGCGAGCAATTGGCATCCAATCCGAAGTCCGAGAATCTGCAGTTCTTTGTGGAGACCGGTTGGAGCCGTGTAGCCTTCGCGTATCTGTCGAAGTTGCACGAGTCGATGGCCCAAAGCCTGGCGGCCCGTCAGTCTCAGGGACGCACGCCAACCGTTTCCGACAAGCCGAAATTCGAGGAAGCCTCGATACGACCCTGCGAGCAGGTTATCCCGGGGGTTGCAGGGACAGCGCGCGGCGACGGACCGGGCATCGGTGGCTCCGGGTCCATTCGCATTACGCCCGGGCGGGTGGATGCGCTGTGCCTGACGGTAGACACTCTCATCGCGTTGGCTCACCGTTCTCTCAACAACAATCCACCACCATTCCCCGGACTTAACTTGCGGATGAATTCGACTTACACCATCGCGCCGCACGAAATTGATTCGATTCACGACGGGACGCGCGTGAGGGGAGGGCCGGAATGGGTGCGTTCGCAGAAATACACGATCGCAGCCATAGGAGATTCAACGGACGCTCCGACGCTGCGAGGCCCCATGCTCTTGGACCTGCTGGAGCGCCGGTTCAATTTGAAGTTGCGCGTCGAGACTGAGGAAATCCCTGTCTACGCGGTCACGATCGCGCCGGGCGGTCTTAAGATAAAGCCCATTGAGATTGAGCCTGTGAAGTACGAGGAGTTGCGAAAGATCCTCGCCAGCTCGAACCTGGCGCCGCAGTCCGGCCCCCGTCCGTCGGGGCAGTCTGTGCAGGATCCCAGGGAATTAGAAAAACTAAGGGCCATATACTCCGGCTTGCTGGGTTGTTCTTTCCTACCCCAGGCTGTCCAGAACGACCCGGTGGAGGTTAACCGATTTCGCGAAGCGGTCCGTCGCGGTGTGCAACCACCGGAGTGCTTCGGCACGCCGATTCCTTTTCATGGCCCCAATAGTGTGATCGCCAATGGCGGGATCCCGATCAGCACGCTGGTCACTATGCTGAGGAATGTCTCGTCCCCTCTGGGAGGACGAGGGGGAGCTCTCTCCGATACCCTGAATAGTCTTCTGGTTGTCGACAAGACCAACCTTCCGGTTACCAACTGCTTGACTGAAATTCCCCCGGCTGGAACCTCCTGCGCCCCCCTCTTCAATATCCTTATGGAATACGCCATAGACGAGAGCTTCTTTACGATGTTAGAAAAAAATGGCGGTATAACACCTGCCGACATGGGCGCGGACCTGAGTCTTCCGAAAGCGCCAAACATCTTTAACGCACTCGAAAAACTTGGACTGCATCTCGAAAAGAGCAAGGCTCCGCGCGAATTCATCGTCATCGAGCACATCGATAGACCCTCGCCAAACTGAACATCGGTTTGCCGATCCAAATTCATGAAGACGACCCTGCTAACAATTCGGGACCTGCCTGGTTTAGACGCCGAGGAGCACATGTCGACCATCAAGGTGTCCGAAAGGATCGTCGAGGCGTTGGAGCCGGGGTTCGAAGAGATTTTCCAGGAGCACTACCATATGACGTATCGCACGGCGTATGGCGTGACGGGAAACTCCCAGGACGCCGAGGACATCGCCCAGACGATCTTCCTGCGGTTGCTTCGGCGGAAATTCCCGCCCGACCTGATGAAAAATCCGAGGGCGTATCTCTACAGGGCTGCGGTAAATCTGTCGCTCAATACGATTCAACAACGGAAGCGACACGTTCTTACCGACGATGCCGAGCAATTTCCGGCGCGATCTTCTGAGGACACGTCGCAATCGGCGGAGGAAATCCACAGGCGTCTGTTCGAGGCCGTGGCGGAACTCAGTCCCGAGTCCGCCCACATCCTGATCCTGCGTTACGTGCACAACTACAGCGACGCGGAAATCGCAAAGCTGCTGGGAACGTCGCGCGGAACCATCGCCGTCAGTCTGTCCAGGTCGCGCGCCCGCCTGAGGAAAAAATTGATAAGTGCTACCTCCTTTCCAGGAGGCAAATCATGAAACGTCGTGAAGAAGAAGTGGACGAGTCTGTGGAGCAGCATTTGAAGTTGTTCAGCGCTCCGCCTGTGCAGGAGATCGATGACGCGAAAGAGCGCACGCGCCGTCGACTGAGCATGCAGCCGGTCGGCGAAACGAACGAATTGACAGCGGAGTATGGTGCGCGACCCACCTGGAGATGGCGGTTCGCGGTAGTTGCTGCGGCTGCAGTTGCTCTGTTTGCGGTTGTCATGAAGTCGCCGGTTATCCGTGAGTCCATCTTTGGAATCGATATGCGAGCGGTTGTCGAAGTGGCGGACGGTGGATTGGCTATGGATTCCGGACGAGTCCTTCAGGCCGGAGAAAGAATTACAGATGACGAAACTGTTCGAGCAAACGGCTCCGGAGCGATGTTGAAGCTGGTAGATGGCTCGCACATCGAGATGCGGGCGCAATCCAGGTTGTCGCTTGAACGCGCAAACGATGGCGTGCGCATTCATTTGAACCAAGGCGACGTCATCGTGAATGCGGCGAAGCAACACGGCCATCTTTATGTACAGACACAGGACGTGACGGTGTCTGTCGTCGGTACGGTGTTCCTCGTCAAAGCCGAAGCCGAAGGTTCGCGTGTCTCCGTCATCGAGGGGGAAGTCCGTGTCCAGCAGGGTACGACGGAAGAGAAATTATTGCCCGGTCAGCAGGTGAACACAAACCCATTGTCGGAATTGCAGCCGATGAGCCAGGAGTTCGCATGGAGCAGCAGAGCTCCGGAACACATGGCGCTGTTGCAACAGACGGCTGCCATTCCTGCGGCGCGAGATGCTTTCGACGTGATTTCGATCCGGCCAACGACTGCTCCGGCAAGTGCCGGCGTACGCGGCGCAGGCGGGGGCGGGGGCTTTGCGAACAGGACAAGAAATCCCCGGGGAGACAATCCCTGCAGCGTCATTGTCGAGCCCCAGATTGATCCTCGCCGGTTTGATGCCAGTAATGTGACCATCATTCAGCTGATCGATTGGGCCTACAGCGTCGATTGTGTGGGTTCCGACGGCGCTTATCTTCTGTCGGGCGGACCGGAGTGGATGCGGAAAGACGGCTACGATGTGCAGGCGGACCGACCAGACGGTCCCAACGACTATACAAACTCATCATTGAGCGGCACGCGCCCGATTCAGATTCCCGGCCCCAAAATTCAACGCATGCTTCAGAGTCTTCTCGCGGATCGCTTCAAGTTGGCGATGCATCGCGAGACGAGGGAGATGTCCGCCTACGTGCTGAGCGTCGCAAACGGAGGTCCGAAATATACCGCTTCGAGACCGGCTGCTCCGGGACAGGAAGTTGTGGGCGGCGCGATAGCGGCAGGCAGCCGCGGCAGCCGCGGTGAAAACCCTCAGGGCGTGAATCCGGAATTTTCCGTATGGAAAGAAGGAGACAACCCTTGTTGTGATAATGGCGGGCCTGCATCGATAGATGGCCGGAAGAAACACCTGTCGTATGTGACACAACTGCTCGAATATTTCCTCGGTCGCCCGATTCTGGATCGTACGGGCCTTACCGGCGACTTCAATTTCTTCTTGAACTTCGCACCGATTCAGGTGCCTGGTGCGCCACCTCTCCGAGTGGAACCCGGCGGTGCGTTCGCCACGGAATCCATTTTTGACGTGCTAAAGAAGGTCGGGCTCGATCTGAAGCTTTCAAAAGAAAAAGTCGATGTCTGGGTGATCGATCGCGTGGACAGGCCGACGGAGAACTAACGAATGGAGGCTCGCTTGTCCGCTGATGTCGAAGCAAAACTGTTAACAAATCTCCTCGCGCCGTGTCTTGCGGCCGAGGAGCACATGTCGACAGTTACGTTAACCAACATCAGCGGTGAGGCCTTGGAGCGGGAATTCGAGGAACTTTTTCGAGAACATTGTCAGCTTGTATATCGCACGGCATACAGCGTGACGGGCAACCGTCAGGATGCCGAGGATGTTCTCCAGTCCATATTCCTGAAACTGCTCCAGCGCGAGTTCTTATCGGCGCTCATGAAAAGCCCGAGAGCCTATCTGTATCGGGCCGCCGTGAACCTGGCGTTGAACACGGTCCGGTCGCGGAAGCACAAAAACATCGTCGGTAATGTTGAACTGCTGGAAGCGCCGCAGCGTGTAAGCGCCAATGGAGCGGCCGATGGAGTAAACGGCGAAATGCGGCGCAATTTGCTGCACGCGATATCGCGGTTCAAGCCGCGAGTCGTTGAAGTTCTGGTTCTTCGCTACGAGCATAACTACAGCGATGCCGAGATCGCGAAGATGCTGGGGAAGTCCCGCGGAACCATTGCCGTCACGTTGAATCGAGCCCGGTCCCGCCTGAAGAAACTACTCCGTGCCTCCTCAGAAGGAGACCGCCTATGAAACCTGAAGAGAAGAATGTGGAAGAAATCCTGAAACAACATTGGTCGTCCGCATCGCGGGAAGAAGCGGAGGCGGATTGCAACCGAGTCTTGCACCGCCTTCGGACGACTGCCCAGAGCGAGCCGAACACGCGCCGCGAGACATCCGGATTCCTGTCTTTCTTTGGGACCCGGATGGGAATGATATCCGTAGCGGCGGCGGTGCTTCTGGCTGTGGTCCTGGGAACACCGATGGTGCAGCGGTATCGTTCCGTTGCAGTGGTCGAGAAGAGCGGCGCCACTGTTGCGATGGGCGAAGTCGTCCGCGCGGATGGCGACGGCAGCACGCTGGTGCTGACCGACGGATCGCGTGTCGAGATGCGTGCGCAGTCGGAACTTGTGTTGGAGCGCGCGGATGACGGTATGCGCATTCGCCTGAACAAAGGCAGCGTGATCGTGAATGCGGCCAAGCAGCATGGACACCTTTATGTACAAACGAAGGACGTGACGGTGTCCGTCGTCGGAACAGTATTCCTTGTCAACGCCGATGACAAAGGCTCACGTGTCGCTGTGATCGAGGGTGAAGTGCGCGTGCAGCAAGGCACTGTGGGAAAGAGTCTGCGGCCGGGAGAGCAATTGGCATCCAATCCGCAATCCGATGATCGGACGTTCTTTCGGGAAACCGGTTGGAGCCGTGAAGCCTACGCATATCTGTCGAAGTTGCACGAGTCGATGGCTCAAAGCCTGGCGGCCCGTCAATCTCAGAGCGGAACGACTTCTGTTTCCGACAAACCGAAATTCGAGGAAGCCTCGATACGACCCTGCAAGGAGGATTTCCCGGCGGCGGAAGGGCGCGGCGGCGGAGGCGCCGGCTCCATTCGTCTCTCGCCCGGGCGGGTGGATGCGCTGTGCATGACCGTACCTACGCTTATCACCATGGCTCACCGCTCCCTCAAAAACAATCCCCGTCCCGGGCCTGCTAACTTATCGATGAATGTGACTGTCGGCTACGTGGCGGAAGACGGGACGCGGGTAAGGGGAGGGCCAGATTGGGTGCGCTCGGAAAAATACACAGTCGCAGCCGTAGGAGATTCAACGGACGGCCCGACGCTGCAAGGTCCCATGCTTTTGGATCTGCTGGAGCGCCGGTTCGATTTGAAGTTGCGCGTCGAGACCGAGGAAATCCCTGTCTACGCGCTCACGATCGCGAAAGGCGGCCTTAAGATAAAGCCGCTCGAGATTGAGTCTGGGAAGTACGGGGAGTTGCGAAAGATCCGCGCAAGCTTGCCCCCCCAGCGCGGGCCCGGGCCACGGGGGGCGGCGCTGTTGGGACGCGACCCCACCTACGCTGGCTTGTTGGGTTGCTCTTACGCCCCACTGGCCGGTGGTCTGCAATCCCGGGGTGCTGTTCCGGGGCAGGCGGAGGAGTATCGCCGATTTGTCGAAGCGCTCCGCCGCGAGGGGCAACCACCGGTGTGCGGCTTTGACAGTTATGGTAATGGCCCCAATAGGGTGATCAACAGTGGCGCGAGTCCGATCAGCTTGCTGGTCGATTCACTGAACAGCCCGCACGCGAACCCCGGAAGTAACAATAGTTACTTTGTCTCCGACTCCCTGAATGGTCTTCTGGTTGTCGACAAGACCGGCCTGCCGGATACCAACTGCTTGATTGCCATTCCTTCGGCTGTAACCCCCTGCGCCCCTCTGTTCAATTACGTTTTGGAATTTGCCATAGACGAAAGCTTCTTGACGGAGAACGGTAGGACACCTGCCGGCGCGGAATTGAGTCTCCCGAAAGCGCCAAACATCTTTGCCGCACTCGAAAAATTGGGACTCCATCTCGAGAAGAGCAAGGCTCCGCGCGAATTTATCGTCATCGAGCACATCGAAAGACTCTCGCCAAACTGAGGGTCTACCGGTTGACGGGCTGCGAACTCAAGAAACGAATCGAGGACATCATGGCTAAACCGGAGGGTGTGGGGGTAGCGACTGAGGATGATATGCCGACAAAGTTGGGTGGTCCGGCCCGGCTAATGCATGACGCGACACTCCGTTTATTGAGCGGGGAAACAAAGGGCAACGCAATTCTACATTTGTCTGTAGATCTCGCGGCGGTTTCCAACGGCAAGCAGATGAATGACATTCTGCTCAGTATCAAACGTGTAGATGATCCGATAGTCGCCGGCGCGCAATCGGCAGCGGTCTTGACCTTTCAGCCTGTGGTGCGGAAACGTGCCGAGTCAAAGACCCATTTCGTAGATCTTGTTTTCGATTCGCGATTGGATTTCGGAAGGCAGTTTGAAAAACGCCGCATCGAAGGCGGAATAATAGATCTGGAGTGCAGCCGGCATCGGCGGTCAGGGCTGGCGCGTGCGGGGACGGAGGCCATCGGAGATCTGTCGCTCGGATTGCTGGATGCGCTCTTCGAACTCCGAAGTGAACTCCAACTCGTCCTCGATCAAATCGTCAAGTCGCTCACGGACTTGACGCAGTTCAGCCTGCGAAAGCTTCTCCAATTCCGCCTCGATTTGCTCGATCTTGCTCATCGAGGAATGATGCATCGTTCAACGTGCGAGTTCAAGGAACATCGTGGAATCGATCAGGACCGAGGTGTCGAGGATCGTTCGGATAACGGCGTCTCCTTTCGAACGTCCCGCACTTCCGCGTCAATTTGGGTGTTCGTCAGCGATGTGGCCGATGTCACTTTCGAGGCGATCCGTTCGCAGATTTTGCGCCATCTCTGGGACCACGTCAAACGGTCGATCGCTTCCGCCACGCGGAGTTGCTCCTCGATAGGCAGAGCCTTGACCTGGTCGACAATAGATTGCGCTCGTGAATCAACCACGCTGCCGATTATACGTAGTGGCCGCCTTCCTCAGGTGGATTTCGTTCTATGAAACGACTCCTCGCGCTAATCGCATTCTCGGGGATCGCGGTTTCAGTCCACGCCGCTGCGGAGCATCGCGGGCAAGTCCGATTCGGTGAGGTGCCGGTACCCTCGGCATCCGTTCAGGCTACGCAGGGTGACAAGACCGTCCGTATGATTACGGATGCGGACGGACGCTACGTGCTGCCGGAAGTCGGAGAAGGGAATTGGACAATTCAGGTCGCCATGCCGGGGTTTGAAACAGTTCGGCGGGACGTGACGATCACCCCAGACACCGAGGCAGCGCAGTGGGACCTGACGATGCTTCCATTGAGTGGAATTGAAGGCAAACCTCCAGAGGGTTTTCCGAAGTCCTCCACTTTTGCACCAGCGCTTCAGTCGTCATCGCTTGAGCCAGACGCCGCCGATCGATTGCTGATCAACGGCAGCGTCGTCAACGGCGCGGCGACGAACTTTGGATTGCAGCGGGCGTTTGGCAATGTCCGGGCGCCACGTTCGCCTTACCATGGCACGTTGGCGGTCAGCGAAAGCTACGGGCTGTTCGATGCCCGGCCCTATTCGCTCACCGGTCAGGACACGCCCCAGCAAGACTACTCGCGGCTCCAAACTTCCTTGATGATCAATGGTCCCTTGCAGATTCCGAGTCTGTTCCGGATGGGACAGTTCACCGTCAGCTATGGCCGAACGCAGAACGGAAACGCCAACGTGCAGACAGCCCTGATGCCGACAGCTGCCGAACGTATGGGAGACCTTTCGGCGAGTCCGGCCGTTCCAATCGATCCGGCAACCGGCTCGCCTTTTCCGGATGGCGTCATTCCGCAGAGCCGTATCAGCCCTCAGGCCCGCGCGCTCCTGGACCTCTATCCGATGCCCAATTCCAACGGCGTTCGCTACAACTATCAGGTTCCTATCGTTGGCGCGACTCATGGCGATAACATTCAGGGCAATATCACAAACATTCGTATCGGCAGGTCCAACCAGCTCGCGGGAAGCGGGAGCTATTCAAGCACGCGGTCGGACAACCCGAATCTGTTCGGCTTCTCGGATACGATCCGCAGTTCTTCCACTTCGATTGCTGCTACATGGGTCCATCGCTTCACTCCGCGAATCTCGGGCAATGTGCGCTATCAGTTCGCAAGGACAGCAGTACAGACTTTGCCCTACTTCGGAGACAAGATCGACGTTTCCGGCAATGCCGGGATTACCGGAAACGATCGCGATCCGCGAAACTGGGGCCCGCCGGCTGTGAGTTTCGCAGGCGGTATCGCGCGGCTTTCGACCGGGTCCTACGCATTCGATCGCATGCAATCCAATTTTGTTGGCTACACGAGCACCTGGATTCACGGCCGGCACAATTTTGGTTACGGTGTGGACTACAGGCGACAGCAATTCAATTTAAGGTCGCAGCAGAATGGGCGAGGCACCTTTACGATTAACGGTGCCGAAACCGGTAACGACTTCGCGGACTTCCTTCTTGGTATTCCCACGGCAAGTTCCCTGGCACTTGGAAATGCAGACAAATATTTCCGCCAATCGTTCACAAATGCCTACGTGACGGACGATTTTCGAATGATCTCGTCCGTCACGCTGAATATCGGCGTGCGGTGGGAATATGAATCGCCGATCACGGAGAAGTACGGCCGACTCGTCAATCTGGATATCGCACCGGGTTTTGTTTCGGCATCACCCGTGATTGCCGGGACGTCTGGAAATTCTTTGATCCGGCCTGATAAGAATGGGTTTCAGCCACGCATTGGCCTGGCTTGGCGGCCGCGGCCAGAATCGTCGATGGTGGTGAGAGCCGGATATGGAATCTACCGCGACACGAACGTGTATCGCGCGATTGCCGATCAGATGGCGCAGCAATCGCCGCTGTCGACCAGTCTCAGCGTGCAGAACACTCCTTCGAATCCGTTGACCCTTGCAAATGGATTCATTGGCTCGCCAACGGTGACGGCAACGACGTTTGCCGTCGATCCGAACTTTCGAGTTGGGAATGCGCAAAACTGGAATCTGTCCATTCAGGAGAATTTGCCGTCGGCCATGGCGGTAACCCTGACCTACCTGGGCATCAAGGGCACGCACGTGCCGCAGCGGATTCTTCCCAACACGTTTCAGCATGGCGCTGTGAATCCGTGTCCAACTTGTCCGGCGGGCTTTGTCTACCTCTCCTCCAACGGCAACACGAATCGGCACTCGGGCACGATTGAAGTGCGGCGCCGGCAAAAAAGCGGTTTTGAGATCAGCGCAAGCTACACGTTTGCGAAGGCGATCGACGATGCGGGACTGGGAGGCAATTCCATCGCACAAAACTGGCTCGATCTCGGGGCCGAGCGCGGCCTTTCGAATTTCGATCAGAGGCACCAGCTTGTCGTGGAGGGCCAGTACACGTCGGGGATGCTGGCCCGGATCGGAAATTTCTGGGATGGATGGAAAGGCACGCTGCTGAAGGAATGGACGCTGAGCAGCCAGTGGACTATCGGCAGCGGCTTACCGCTGACGCCGGTGATTCTTGCGCCGGTGAGCGGAACCGGCGTCACGGGAAGCCTCCGGCCGGATGTCACCGGCGAGCCGTTGTATGCCGGCGTTTCCGGTGCGGCGCTCAACCCCGCGGCATTCACAGTGCCCGCGGCGGGACAGTGGGGCAATGCGGGACGGAACTCGATCACGGGCCCGGGACAGTTGAGTTTGAATGCATCGCTGACTCGGACATTTCATGTCAACCAGCGCGTGAGCATGGACCTGCGCGTGAGTGCGACCAACGTACTGAATCACCCGACATTTCCGAACTGGAACACTATGGTCGGTAACTCGCAGTTTGGACTGCCGGGAAACGCGAATGGGATGCGGACGCTGCAGCCATCGCTGCGGGTGAGGTTTTGATGATGGGGAAAAATTCTTTACCCCTCACCCGCCGCTTCGCGGCACCCTCTCCCTTCAGGAGAGGGATCCTTCTCCTGAAGGGCCGGATGAGGGGTCAGACAAAGCTTGCCGTTCTCTTGCTTCTGATCCTTTGTCTCACCGCCGCCGCGCAGGATCAGCAGGCGCCGTTCACGCTGAGCGTCAACACGCGGCTCGTTGTGCAGACCGTGTCTGTGAAAGACAAAGACGGTAAGCCCATTGAAGGCCTCACCAAAGACGATTTCATCCTGACCGAGGATGGAGTTCCCCAAACCATCAGCGTTTTCGAATTTGAGAAGCTTGATGACGCGATACCTCCACGGCCACCCAATCCTCCCGCGGAGGTGCGTGGGCCGGCAGCGCCTGCTCCGATCCAAAACCAGATTGAGCCGGGCCCCCCTGGCAGCAGTCGGTACCAGGACCGGAGGCTGCTGGCCCTTTATTTCGACATGAGCGCCATGTCCGATCCGGATCGTTTTCGCGCGCTCGAATCGGCACAGTCGTTCATCGCGAAACAAATGACCGGCGCCGATCTCGTCTCCATCATGACGTATGCAGACGGACAAGTCCGCGTCCGGCACGACTTCACCGATGACCGGTCCGCGCTGCAGGAAATTCTTGGTGCACTCATTAATGGAGAAGATCAGGACGTGGGTATTGGTGACTTCGGTCAGGACGATGGCGAATTCAACCTCTTCAACACGGACCGCCAGCTGGCAGCCCTTCAGACTGCGGTCCAGAAACTCGGCGTTCTCGATGAAAAGAAATCCCTCATCTACTTTGCCGGAGGATTGAATCTCCACGGCGCCGACAATCAGGCCCAGCTGCGCGCCACGCTCAACGCCGCGCGGAGGGCGAGCGTGGCATTCTATCCGGTGGACGCCCGCGGTCTGGTCGCTCTTCCCCCGATGGGCGATGCGAGCCGGCCTTCGCCGGGTGGAATCGGAATGTACACTGGCGCTACTGCCATGGCTTCAATGAGAGGATTCCAGCGATCCCAGGATGCGCTCTTCACGCTTGCGGCCGATACCGGCGGCAAGGCGCTGCTCGACTACAACGATTTGTCGCTGGGCATTGTTGCCGCGCAGCGCGCCAACTCCAGCTATTACGTTCTCGGCTACTCTCCCACCAACATCGCAAAGGATGGGCGATTGCGCCGCGTGAAGATTATTTTGAAGAACCGTTCAGCGGAACTTTCCTATCGCGATGCCTATTACGCCGACAAGGAGTTCAGTAAGTTCACGGCTTCAGACAAAGAGCGTCAGCTCGAAGAAGCCCTGATGCTGGGAAGTCCCATTACGGAAATCACGATTGCGATGGAGATCAATTACTTCCAATTGAACAAGGCCGAGTACTTCGTTCCGCTGGCTGTGAAAATTCCCGGAGAGGAACTCGTGTTGGCGCAAAAGGCCGGCGCCGACCACACCGTCATCGACTTCATTGGCGAGATCCGGAACGAGTACGGCACCGTCATCAGCAATATTCGAGACAAGGTCGAAATCAAGGTAAAGGGAGAAGCCGCAAGCCGGTTGGCGACAAGCCCCGTGCAGTACGATGCGGGGTTCACGCTACTGCCCGAAAATTACACGATCAAATTCCTGGCGCGAAACGCGGAGACCGGCCGCATCGGTACATATCAGGCGAACTTCATTATTCCCAACTTGAATAAGGAAGTACTGCAGCTTCCAATTAGCTCGGTTGTCCTCGGCTCGCAACGCGTGCCCATGATCGATGCGCTATTCACCGCTGGAAAGAAAAAGGAAGACAAAGCGCAGGTTGCAAACCCGCTGATCGAAGACGGCCAGAAGCTGATACCCAGCGTCACGCGGGTGTTCAGCAAAAACCGGGATCTGCTCATTTACCTGCAGGCCTATGAACGCGACGCGACATCCACGCAACCTCTGGCCGCGTTCGTTACTTTCCTTCGTGAAGGTGAGAAGGCCATCGAACTACCGGCAACGATCGTGAGCGATGGCCTGGATTCCCATTCCAAAGCCGTACCGCTGAAACTCACCGTTTCGCTCGACGGCCTGGTTCCGGGCCAATACACCTGTCAGATTTCCGTATTGGACCCGGCCAGTCAGAAAGCAGTCTTTTGGCAAGCGCCCATTCGGGTAATACCGTAGTGTCTTCCAGTGGCCGTAGAATTCCGCTGCCACATCGTTGAGCCTGCGGATCACACTCCCACATAGAATTCGGTACGCTACATATAAATCGGATACTCGATCTTTCGGGGACATTCCCATTTGATAAGCATCCAGAGATTGCTTTGGGTTCAAGACACAACGGCGGAGGTTTTCAGCCTTCGAACTGCCAGCGATTCGACATGCTCACAGAATGTTCGAAACAGACTGCCGAGGAATCTCATAGAAGGCCAGCCAAGGGATGCGAACCGCTGGTATGGGAAACTACCCGCTTGGAATGGTTACGAAATTCTAATTGGAATCTTGATCAGAAGCTGATGGTGGCGGGAGGAATTTTTGAAATCGTTGGGTTGAGTATCAATATTTCCTAACGATTTGGAGGTTTTGCTCACAGATCTAAACACTGAAAAACGGCTAACTAATTGCGGGGGAAGGATTTGAACCTCCGACCTTTGGGTTATGAGCCTTAGTAAACTTTGTCAGCTCTTGCGTTTTCAATCATTTCAGGTCGTTTGTTGTCGTATGTTACCGGTGTTTCCCGAAGTTTTGGGCCCATTTTGGGCCCATTGTCGATCCAGTTCAGAATCGGTTTCCCGTCTTCAGAGTTTCGCGGACTTTCGCCGCCGCCGTTGGTTCGCCTCTGAATATAAGGCTCGCTTCACTGAGGGAACCGAATAAAGAATGGGCTCACAAACAATTTTACTTCTCCTGTGGTACCTTGTAGAAACTTAGCAGGGAACTGACGGGACCATGAATCGAACGCATTTCATTATCGGACTGATTGTCGTATCGTCGCTACTCGCGCCGTCGATGCTCTGCTTGATTCCGGGCGCGATGTTAACTGCTGCCGAGGCCGAATGCTGCCGTCAAATGGGGTCCAATTGTGGTGACATCCAAATGCCACATTCGTGCTGCAAGATCTCATCCCCTAATGGCGAATTGCGGCTGATTGCACAGGCGAAGTCACAGCCGCTCGTCACTGAAACAGTAGTTCTCGGTACTTTGTTCCCAACCGGTCATGAATTGCAGGAATCTCGAAACGAGAACCGTTTTGATTCGGTCGCCCTTCAGCCGTCACCACACCTAAATTCCATCGCCATACTCCGTATCTGATCGTTCCTCCTCGTTTGTAATTCACCCATTACGCGGTTAGTTCAACAGGAGGATTCATGTATTCCTTTCTATTGTTCGCCCTGCTAGCGGCGAACCCCATGACGCTGGCACAAATTGATTCCGAAGTGCTGGCACATAATCCAGATATCCAAAGCGCTAGTTCTCAGAAGCGTATCGCGGAGGCGCATCTCGGCAACGCGATGACTTCCGACGATCCTCAATTCACCTATCGTGCGTGGGGCACTCCACTGCTTCAGCCTTGGAATCTCAATCAGACACAGCACATGTTCATGGTCACTGAAAACATCCCGTCACGGAGTAAGCGGGAACTGCAGTTCCTCATCGCGTCCGATGATACCGAGATTCAGGCGATGGCGATTGAGGCCAAAAAGCGTGAAGTGATTGCAATGGCCCATCAGGCCTTCAATCAGCTTCTACGGAGTTACGATCAGATCCGCATTCATCACGATGAAGTCCAGCTGGCCCAGCAGTCCATTGAAGCCACGCGAATCCAGTACACCGCAGGAAAGGCGATGCAGTCGGATGTGCTCAAGGCTGGAGTTGCCTATTCCCGGCTTGCGGAGCACGAAATCATGCTCGAACGCGACGCGGATTCCGCGCGGGCGGAATTGAATACATTGATGGGGCGGCCGCCCGATCAACCATTGGAGGTGGAAGGGAACTACGGAATTCTGGAAATGCTGCCAAGCCAGGAGTCGCTCCAGAAACTTGCTGTCGCGAACCGTCCGGAGTTGCTCCAACTCGATTTGATGGCGAAGCAGGCAACACGCAAGGTCGATCTTGCCCGGAAAGGTTTGAATCCGGATTATTCGATCACCGCTGGGTACATGTTGATGCCTGGCGGATCCTCGAATCGAAACGGATATATGGGCGAGGTTTCCATGACTCTCCCATGGCTGAATCGCGGCAAACACGATTCAGAAATTCAACAGGCGCAAGAAGAGCACGATGCCATTCTTGCGGAGTACCAAAAACAGCTCTCCTCAATTTCGAAAGAGATTCGAGAATCTCTGATCCGCGCCCAATCGGCACTCAAGATCGTGGAACTCTACCGCGACATACTTCGCCCGGATACCGCCAGCGTCTCGAAAGCGGCAACCGTGGCCTACCAAACAAATCAGAACAGCCTTCTCAGTGTTCTCGACACTCAAGGCATGTCCATCGACGTGGAATACGCGCTTTTCAATGCATTGGCGGATTACGAACAAAGTCTCGCGGACATGGAGCGCTCCGTTGGCGCGTCCGTTCCGGGTGAAAGGAAGCCGTTATGACACGCAAGAGGACGGTGCTATCCATCATTGGAATCGTATTGGTTCTAATGATTGCATTGGGTGTCGGCAGGTTCTTTTGGCTTAGGCGGACTTCCGCGGGACCGGAGACAGCGCAGCAATCCGCACCCACCAGTGCACCTGCAGCCCCAGAGACACCTCAAGGCGCTGCGGCTGTTCAACTCTCTCCGGAGGAGCAACAAAAGATCGGCATTCAAACGACCGAACTCCGACGCGAATCTCTGACCGACGAAATCACTGCGATAGGCCGGGTCACCGAGGCGGAATCCGCAGTCAGCACGGTCAGCACTCGTTTTGGTGGCCGCATCGATCATCTGTTCATCAACTTCACCGGACAGTCGGTCCAAAAGGGGGACCCGGTCGCTTCGATCACGATTACGGGTCAACCCATACAGAAAGATGAACCGTTTTCGACGACATACAGCCCGGGCCTCATTGCCTCGGTTGAAGAATACAAGTTTGCATTGGAGAACCGGGAGCACGCCCATGCCAGTTCCCGTCCTGATGCCATCTCCCAGGCGGATGCTCTAGTCGAAGCAAGCCGCGTCCGGCTGGAACGCTGGGGCCTGACTCCGGAGCAGCTCGAAGGAGTGACAAGCACTTCCAGTGCTGCTCCTCCTCGGCCCATTCAAATCACGGTCAACTCTACGGCATCGGGAATTCTCCGATCCCGTAAGGTCACCGAAGGGCAGTATGTCAATCCCGGTGACACGCTGATGGAATTGACGGATCTCAGCACTGTCTGGGTTATGGCCGATGTTTTCGATACCGACATTGCGCGAATCCGCCCGGGCTTGTCGGCACAAGTGACGAGCGAAGCGTTACCGGGCACAAAGCTACGCGGGGACGTCACGTTCATTGACCCTCACTCGGACCCGATGGCACGCACCACTCCGGTTCGCATCCAGATGGAGAATCCCGGAACCCGACTGAGGCCCGGAATGATCGTGCAAACATCATTTCAAATGCCAATGGGCAGTGTCCTGACGGTGCCGCAAACAGCGGTCATCGATACGGGAATGGACAAGATGGTGTACGTCGCTGGTGAAAACGGCGTTTTTGAACGACGAAATATTCATGTGGGCTCGCCGGTCAAGGATCGTTATCCCATCGTGGATGGCCTGAAGGCCGGCGAGAAAGTTGTCACCAATGGCGCATTTCTTATTGACTCGCAAACGCGCCTGACCGGCGGCTTGACGGGAATGTTCGGTGGCTCGAAATCCTTTACTGAAAATGCAACTCCGGCCGCAGCAACGAGTAGCGCTTTCAAGATGACGGTCAAGTTTGATCCCGATCCACCACAAGGCGCGAAACAAAACACGATTCATGTCGCTCTGGTCGATGCTGCGGGCAAACCCGTAAGCGACGCCCAGGTCCGTTTGACCTTCACCATGCCCGCGATGCCGGCAATGAACATGCCGGAAATGCGGAATGGCGCCGAGCTGAAATGGACGGGTTCCGATTACGCCGGACCGATTCAAATCATGATGGCCGGTGGCTGGAACGTTGCCGTCGAAGCTCGTCGCGGGAGTGAATTACTCACGACCGTTCAGACCCATGTCAATGCACGTTAATCAAAACTGAAAAGGAGACCGACATGTTCTATCAAAACCTTTCACGTCACGCTTTCATCGTCATTCTGGCCGCAACCGGCATCGCTCTCGCAGGGTGCGGGAACAAACCTTCCAATGAGCAGAGCGCGGCACCGGCAGGAAACGCTACGGGAACCCACAAAATCAGCATGCGCGTCGAGCCAGATCCCCCAACCGGCGGCAAGGAGAACACCATCCACGTCACCGTTCAGGATGGAACCGGAAAACCAGTCAGCGATGCGCAAGTCCATCTGACATTCACGATGGCCGCAATGCCGGAGATGAAAATGCCTGAAATGAAAAATACAGCTGATCTTCCCTGGGCAGGATCCGATTACGCCGGACCTGTTCAGATCATGATGGCGGGCAATTGGACGGTGGACGTTGAAGCCCGGCGCGGTGGCGATGTTTTGGCGAAATATCAAACGCATCTGAACGCGCACTAAGGCTTTAAAGGAATCCGACATGATTAACCGGCTGATTGAGTTCTCGCTGAAGAATCGATTTCTCATTGTCCTGGCCTACCTGTTCCTCGCCGGATGGGGGTACTGGGCATTGCTCCGAACCCCCATCGACGCGATTCCAGATCTCAGCGAGAACCAGGTCATTGTCTTCACCGATTGGCCGGGCCGAAGTCCGCAGGAAGTGGAAGATCAGATTACGTATCCCCTCACAGTCAACCTGCAAGGACTGCCGGGTGTGCGAACCGTCCGCTCTTCTTCGGCCTTCGGGTTCTCGATGGTGAATATCATCTTTGAAGACAGCACGGATGTTTACTTCGCACGCACGCGTGTTCTCGAACGATTGAATCTGGCGTCGACTTTTCTTCCTCCCGGCATTGTGCCGACTCTCGGTCCCGACGCCACGGGAGTCGGACAGGTCTTCTGGTACACGGTGGATGGTCCGTACGATCCGGCTCAGTTGCGGTCGTTGCAGGATTGGTTTATCCGATACCAACTGAACTCGGTTCCTGGGGTTGCGGAGGTCGCCAGTATTGGCGGATTTGTCCGCCAATACCAGGTCGATGTCGATCCAGTGAAGCTCCGTGCCTACAACATCCCCATCCGGACTGTTTTTGACGCCATTCAGCGGAGCAATAACAACGTCGGCGCGAAAGTGATGGAAGCCAACGACCGGGAATTTCTCGTTCGAGGCCTGGGACTGATCCAGTCGCCAGCTGATATTGAAAGCATCGCTCTTGCCAACTCAAACGGCACGCCCGTGTCGATTCGCAATGTGGCGTCGGTTCAACTTGGTCCGGAATTTCGCCGAGGGGTTTTGGACAAGAATGGCGTCAACGCGGTTGGCGGAGTGGTAGTGATTCGCTACGGCGCGAATGCCAGACAGGTGATCGAAGATGTGAAAGCCAAAATCGCTTCACTGGAATCCGGTCTCCCAAAGGGCGTGAAGATTGTGCCCTTCTACGATCGCAGCGAATTGATCGGTCACGCCGTGAACACGTTGAAGGACGCTCTGATTGAAGAAATCATTCTGGTGACGCTGGCGCATGTGCTGTTTCTTTGGCATTTTCGCAGCATTCTCATTGTGACGCTCCCTCTTCCGCTGGCAGTGTTGTCTGCATTTCTATTGATGCGGTACGCGGATATCTCCTCCAACATCATGTCGCTGGGGGGTATCGCGATCGCCATCGGGGTGCTGGTCGATGCGGGAATTGTGATGACGGAAAATGTACTACGTCACGCCGAACAAGCATTTGAAGAGCATGGAGAATACCGGAGCCGGATTCAGGAAATTACCCTCAAGGCGGCGCAGCTTGTCGGGCGTCCCATCTTCTTTTCAATGGCGATCATCATTCTGGCGTTCGTTCCCGTTTTCGCTCTCACCGGGATGGAAGGAAAGCTCTTTCATCCTTTGGCTTTCACCAAGACGTTCGCGATGCTCGCCTCAACGATTATCGCGGTGACACTAGTCCCTGTTTTATGCACGTTTTTGATACGAGGCCGCCTTCATCCGGAAGGGCATAACCCGGTCATGCGGGTTCTTCGCGGTCTGTATCAGCCCGTTCTCGGATTCGCGTTGCGGCATCGAGTCATGACGTTACTGACCGCCGTCGGGCTGTTCAGCTTCGCCGTCTATCTCGCATCCACGATAGGTTCGGAATTCATGCCGCCACTGGACGAGGAAACGGCCATGTGGATGCCCATTACGGATCCCAGCATTTCATTAACAAAAGCTACAGAGTTGATGGGCGGTCAGGACCGGATCATCGCTGCAGATCCGGACGTAAAAATGGTCGTCGGTAAAATTGGCCGTGCGGAAACGTCCACGGATCCCGCTCCCGTGAACATGAGCGAGACCATTATTACCCTGAAGCCTCGGGGCGAATGGCCCAAGGGCACGACCAAGGATTCCATTCTTCAACGGCTTGACGACAAGCTGCGGACTCCGGGTGTGACCAATATCTGGACCCAACCGATTCGAAATCGGATCGACATGCTGTCCACCGGCATACGGACGCAGGTTGGAGTGAAGGTGTTTGGAAAAGACCTCCACGTCATCGAAGGCAAATCCGCCGAAATCGAACGTGTCTTGCACGAAGTCCCAGGAGCCGTAGACCTTTACGCGGAGCGCATCACCGGAGCCCCTTATATTGAGATTCGCATTGATCGGGACGCAGCGGCGCACCGTGGGGCTTCGGTCGGCGACATTCAGGACGTGATTGAGACGGCGATCGGCGGGAAGAACGTCACGTATACCGTCGAGGGCCGTGAACGGTACCCGGTCCGCGTTCGCTACGCACGGGATTTTCGGGAAGATATCGGCTCTCTGCGAAACGTTGTGGTTCCTGGAGCGAATGGCGCTCCGGTTCCGCTTGCGGAAGTGGCCCAGATTGGAGTCGCGGTCGGACCTTCCATGATTACCAGTGAGAACAGCCTGTTACGCGGAACCGTTCTGATGAACGTCCGGGGCCGGGATGTCGGAGGGTTTGTCGACGAAGCGAAACGTGTGGTTGCGCAACGGGTCGCGATGCCGCCCGGCTATTACATCGAGTGGAGCGGCCAGTACGAAAACCAGATCAGCGC
>JBGPBY010000034.1:0-23807 GCA_041481485.1 Terriglobia bacterium | reverse complement strand
GAACGTCAAGGAATGGAGGGACGCCGGCTTTTCACATTGGCATCGGAGGCTCCGGCGAGTTGCTGGGCGAGGGCCTGCCTGGGCTGCGAGTGCAATTCGAATCGGCTGCCGGAGGCGAGAATTTGCGCGGGCTGGGCCTGCAGCGCTTGTTTCTGTTGTCGTTGTTTCTGGTGCTTGGATTAACGGGACTTTCCGGATATCTGGTCTCTCGGGATGTCCGGCGCGAATTGCGGGTGGTGGATCTGCGGTCGCAGTTCGTTTCGAGTGTGTCGCACGAACTAAGGACGCCGCTCACGTCCATTCGCTTGTACGCAGAATCGTTACAAATGCGAAGTCATTCGAGCAACGGGACTGATAAAGAGTATCTGGACATCATTGTCAGCGAAAGTGAACGGCTCACCCGCCTTCTGGACAACGTCCTCGACTTTTCGCGCATCGAGCGCGGCCAGAAAACATACGACCTGCAATCGACATCCCTGATGGAAGTCATCAATGCGTGTGTCCATACGATGCAGTACCTGTTGGCCGAGGAAGGCTTTCAACTTCGAGTCACGGCAATCGACGACATTCCTCCCGTCAAGGCGGACCGTGATGCTCTCGCGCAGGCAATTCTGAATCTTCTCACCAATGCGATGAAGTATTCGGGCAAAAGCCGGGACATCCACCTGCGGCTGTCGCGCGCCGGCGAGACAGCCATCATTGAAGTCGCAGATCATGGCCTTGGCATTCCGCTGGGCGAACAGCAGCGAATCTTCGAGAAATTCTACCGGGTTCCTCTGCAGGAAAACCGCTCGATACCTGGCGCAGGTTTGGGCCTGGCGCTTGTCGATCATATTGCCAAAGCACATGGCGGCGATGTGAGTGTGGTCAGTAGCCCGGGTGCGGGCAGTACTTTCTCGATCCGCTTGCCCATTTCAGCAGGGAGCTGTTCATGAGCGTCATCCTTATCGTTGAAGATGATCCGAGGATCCTCCGCGGCCTGGCCGACAACCTGAAGATGGAAGGATACGAGGTCATCAGTGCTATTGATGGCCCGTCCGGATATTCGCTGGCTCAAGAGAAACACCCGGACCTGCTCATCCTGGACATCATGCTGCCGAAAATGAGCGGCTTCGAAGTGTGCTGCAAGCTGCGGCAGGAAGGATTCTCGAATCCAATCCTCATGCTTACCGCCAGAGGGGAAGAATCCGATCGCGTGCTAGGCCTGGACCTCGGAGCAGATGATTATGTGACGAAACCGTTTTCCATTCGCGAACTGCTCGCGCGCGTGCGAGCCCGCCTGCGGAAGCCTCTGCCTCCGACAGAGGTTCCGGATATCCTGCAGTTCGACGACGTTGTCGTCGATTTTCGGCGGTACGAAGCCTCAAAAGGCGGAGTGCCGGTTGAGCTAACCCCCAAAGAATTCGGAGTGCTTCGTCTGCTGGCTTCAAAGCCAGGCGAGGCGGTGACGCGTCACGATCTGTTAAACGAAGTTTGGGGATACGAGAATTATCCGACCACGCGAACCGTCGATAACCACATCGCCTCGTTGCGGGCAAAGTTCGAAGAAAATCCTGCAGAGCCGCAGAGATTCATTACCGTCCACTGCGTCGGATACAAATTCGTCAAGGAAAAAAAATGACAAAAACCTTGAGGGTCAGTGACAACCCGCAATCTGGCATTGGCTACATTGCGCCAATGAAGGAGGCGTGATGCGGATACGAATCGTCGCGGGCAGGTTGTTGATTCTGGTGTGCTTGACGAGTGTAGTCACGGCGCAAAACGGATACGGTGTGTTCCAGCAGGGTCTATCCAGGGAACGAGTGGAAGGCGACATTCCGGGAGCGATCAAAATTTACGAGCGCGTGGTCCGCGAATACAAAACCGATCATCTTCTCGTCGCAAAGGCACTGGTTCAGTTGGGTGTCTGTTATGAGAAGCTCGCGCCTGGTCAGGCCCGCCGGTACTACGATGAGGTCATCGATAAATATTCCGACCAGAAGGATCTGGCTGCTGAAGCGCATTCACGTCGTGCGGCGCTGCCAACATACGTTGCCACGGAGTCTTTGCGCGACCGTCCGGTTTGGAAGGATGCGAGTTTTGACGGCTATTCTTCCTCCATTTCCACGGATGGAGCTTACCTCGGTTGGGTAGATCGATCCCGGGATGGTGGTATTGCAATTCGGGATCTCAAGACAGGAATGAATCGCATTTTGGTCAAGGCAGAGGATGCGGATCTTGGCGGGTCCGTATTTTCTCGCGATGGGCAGCAAGTCGCTTATATGCGCCGGGACCGTGCTCAGGATGCATATGAATTGCGCGTCGTCTCCATTAATGGCCCGCCGGACCGCTTAGTTCTTAAAAGCAGGGATGTTCGATATTGGCCGAAGGACTGGACACCCAATGGCAAAGTCCTGACCGTTCTTTCTGGAAACAACCGATCCCAAATTGCACTCGTGGACGCGTCGACTGGCGCCACGCAGACGCTCAAGAGCTTTCTCGGATCGGTGGAGCCCGGTAATTTGACGCTCTCACCCGATGGACGATTCGTGGCCTATGACTTTCCGCAGGACGAAAACAGCGGCAAGCGAGACATTTTCGTGCTTGATACTGCACCCGGTCTTCAGGAATACAACCTCGTTCAAAGTCCGGCGAACGACTATGCCCTCGGTTGGACTCCGGACGGCAAGTGGCTTCTGTTCGGCAGCGACCGAGGCGACAGCCTTGATGTCTGGGCCGTAGAAACGCTGCAAGGCAAGCCCACAGGCACAGCGCCATTGCGGATCAAGCCTGCCGCCGGAGAATTGCATGCAGTCGGAATAACGCGCACCGGGTCACTCATGTACACGCTGAGCTCCAGTGCAACGGAAGTTCGCGCGCTCGAAAGCGTCTTGCCTGAACTCGCGCGTTTGCAGCTCGTTGCATTGCAACAAGGGCGGCCGCAGACGGCGAGCAGCGGTTCCATTGAAGGAGTTCTCGTCAAGGCCGGCACGAATGAACCTGTGGTCGCAGCAAACATCGAATTGCTGCGTCTTGAAGGAACGGCATCTGCGCCGCTGAGTCCCGGCGCCCCGAAATCCGCCACATCCTTGCCGAGCGGAACGACTTCGACGCCGCCACAGCAGCTTGCGCCGGAGCTTCAGTACACAAAAAGCGATGAGAAAGGACGGTTTGTTTTCCGGAATCTCAAACCCGGCGGCTATCGCCTCGTCGCGATGGCCACAGGTGCGGATTGCCCCTGCAATCCCTCCGAATATGGCCAACATAGTCCGCGGCAACGCGGGATGCTGCTTCCTCTTGCGGAAGGGGAGGCGAAGAACTCGGTTCGCCTGGAAATGGCTTTGGCCGGTGTTGTCACTGGCCGAGTTACCGATGAAGACGGAGAGCCTCTCGGCCACGCCACCGTCATTGCCGCGGAGGTCGGGTATGAATACGGGCAGCGGACATCTCGAGTGGAGCAGATGGTATTGACCGACGAACACGGAGAGTACCGGCTGCGGTGGCTGCCGCCCGGCCAGTATTTGATTGCAGTGCGAATGGAAGGGCCGGAGACCCGCAGTATGAATACCTGGATTGGTCCCGCAGGACGATCCGGCGGCGCGATTCAACTCGGACAGCCGCTGAGGGTTCCTCGCTTTCTCGCGAACGGCGACCTGATTGAGGAAAGTTACGAGTTGGCGTTCCTCGGCGGCATTTCCGATCCCGAGAAGGCTCGCCCGCTTGATGTTGCGGCAGGCAGCGTCATCGGCGCCGCGGATATTTCGATGACCGGCGCCAGGAAGAAGGCTCATCACATTCGCGGCGTTCTCATCAACGGTGATACGAACCAGCCAGCGGTGAATACGAACGTTCAAGCGATACCCGTGCAGCCCAGCCCAAGCATGATCGTGCCGGGTTCGCTCACAGACGCAAATGGAATTTTCGACATTATGGGTGCTGTTGCGGGCAAGTACATCATCGTCTCGCCCTACTTGCCGCCTTCCAATGCGAGCATCGCCTATATGCCGATCGATGTGAATGACTCGGATATTGACAACCTGCGCGTTGTCGCTCAGCCCGTTGCGACGATTGCCGGAAGGATCACGGTAGAGAGCCGATCGCCCGCTGTGGAAAGCCAGTTACCCAAAATAGTCGTGCTCTTCGCACGAAATTCCAACTCCATCGCAATGCCGAAACCATCACCACTGAATTCGGTGTCCATTTACGATGGCGACGGACTGTACCGCGGTGGGGGCGGCTCCAGTCCCGCCCTCGACAGTGCCGGCTTGCTTAACCTGAAACTGAGTCCCGGCGAATACCGCATCTCCATCACCAACCTTCCGGCGAATACGTATGTGAAGTCTGCGAGGATGGGCCTGACCGATGCGCTCAGCGGTGTTCTGCACATCGATGGACCTGCTCCCGATCCGCTCGAAATAGTTCTCGGTAATGGTACGGCTGAGGTGACGGGACTTACGATTGGTTCGCAAAAAGAACCGTTCACCAATGCCGTCGTGGCACTTGTGCCGGATGCCATTTCGCTCCGTTCCCGCGCGGACCTCTATAAGGATACGACGTCCGACGCACGCGGCCGCTTCACCTTCGGCGAGGTCCCTCCAGGCGACTACAAGATTTTTGCGTGGGACTACACGCAGACAGGCTCGTGGATGAATGGGGAATTCCTGCAATCATACGAATCTACTGGCAAGCTGATTCACGTTATTGAAGGAAGAAAGCAGGAAACCGAAGTACTCGTAACGCCACGAAGGTAATTGGAGAATTCCATGAAGAAATTTCGAGCAACACTATTCTTATTTGCTGTTCTGCTGGCTCAACTACTGATCGGACAGGAGCCGGCCGCCGGGGTTTTCGAAGGAACCGTAGTTAAATCGGAAACTGCCGAACCGCTGGGCAAAGTTCGTGTGGATTTGCTGACGGCTTCGGGCGCGCTGACGAATATCGCGACTACTACGGAAGACAGTGGGAAGTTCGTTTTTCCAAAGGTGAGTTCCGGTCAGTACCGGCTGCTCGCCTCGCGTCAGGCCTACATTCGGACGGAGTATGGTCAGCGAGCCACACAAGGGCCTGGCGTGGTTCTTGCGCTGAAGAGCGGACAGCGCATGCAGAATCTGCGAATGGAGATGATTCCTGGTGGCGTCATCTCTGGGCGTGTGATGGATCGCGGCAAGCCCGTAGGGATCGGTGAAGCGCCTCTGGTGTTCGCGCTAAGAGAAAGCTATGAACTTGGTCAACCGGTGCTGTCTAATGTACTTTCCGCGCGAACGGACGATCGCGGCGAGTATCACATCTTCTGGTTGCCCCCCGGCCGGTACTACGTCGTTGTAAATATCAATGACGCTCCAGGCAGTCAGGGCGCGACAGCGAGAACCCTGACCAGCATCGGTACGTTTCAGCCCAACAGTTCCATCAACGGCGGCGCCCGTACCGTTTTGACTACGGCGATCGGCGATCGACAGATCGATACGGAAATGCACGTCCCCATGTTTCATCCGGGCACTCCGGATTTTCAGAAAGCCATCGTCGTTGACGTGGGACCCGGCTTAGAAGTGCGCGGAGTGGACATTCATGCGGATCCCGTTCCGGCATTGCACATCCGCGGTTCAGTCTCCGGAATACCCCCAGGACAAAACGGCGCGCCCGCTAGGCCCATCATCGCTCTGTATCCACTGAATCCCTCGACGCCTTCGGCCGCGACGCTTGCCGGGCCAAACCTCAACATCAATGCGGATGAAAATGGAAAGTTCGACAAGGACATGGTCAGCCCGGGCTCCTACATGCTGTATGTAGCAGCCGGCGATCGTCGGGCACGGGTTCCTATCGACGTCCGCGATCGCGATGTGAATGGAGTCAACGTGGCTCTCTCGCCAGCCATCATTCTGGCCGGCCGTGTTGTCATCGACGGAACGGACGCGCCGCCAAATGCGATGTCGAATCTGCGCCTGACCCTTGTCACGGATACTGTAGCCGGCGGATTTCGATCGGCTGCAATCGCGAATGCCTACACTCCCCCCGTTACTCCCGCGTCCGACGGCACGTTCACAATCGGTACACCGACAGGGAATGCGCCGGCACTTTTGCCGGGAAAGTATCGAGTGTTCGTTGTACCCATCCTGAACCCGGCATCGGGTTGGGCAGACCCGCCGGGATTTCCTGCCGTGAACAACGCCGCACTCCAGTCACAGCAATGGTTAAAAAACGCATACGTGAAATCGATGAGTTTGGGAGATCGAGATGTTTTGACGGACGGCCTGACGATTGGAGATCAGGTCCGCGATCGACTTGTCATCACGGTCGGAATGAAGGGAGGAACCATCCAGGGCCGCGTCGTGAATGAAGACAAAAAGCCTGTCGGCGCCGCCACGGTCGTGTTGATTCCCGAAAGCAATTGGCGATTTCAGACGAATCACAAGTTCGCTTCCACGAATCTCGACGGACGCTTCGATCTCAGCGGCATCGCCCCAGGCGATTACAAGGTTTTTGCTTGGGAAGCCGCCGAACCGGGATCGTGGCAGAATCCGAATTTCGTCCGCAATTATGAATCGCGCGGAACGGCAATCCATATTGGTGAAGATAAGAACTATGAAATGGAGTTGAAGTCTATCCCGTAGAAACGCACACCAACCCAGGAAGCAATAAATGCCTCTTGCTGGAAGCGGAGCGCTATGATTCAGAAATGATCGTACTTAACGAAAAAGAAGAGCGCTTGGTGCAGACAATTCGAGCCTTGCCCCCTGGCACCACAGATCAAATTTTGCGCTGGATCTCGAGGTTGGCCGAACTGGCGGAGGGTAGACCCATTGAGTGGTCGGACTACTGGTCAGACGAGGATTTGAGTGATGTCCGATCCGAATCGCTAAAGCGTTTTGAAGTATCGGAGCCGAGGCAGCGATAAAGCCGATCTTTCTTTGCCACGGCAAAATCGACGCTCAACAATTCGTCCATCGCACTGGTCAGGAACCAATGCCGGTGGACACGCAGCTCACTGCCCGGTTCGATCCAGCGGTTCACGACCAGAAGCCGCAATACCTTTTCCCAATTCACCGCTTCCCGGCCTTCGGGCAATCGCTACTGCCAGAACTCCTCCAGGCCCAATTCGTTCCAGATCTGACACGCCATCCAGCAGTTCCCGAATACGCGGGGCCGGCGCAGCTGCATCCCGCTCAACTTCACCTGAAGCGTATCGACGGCTTCTTCCGGGATCACGCGATCATCGGGGAACAAACTCAGTTCACGTCTCTTCTGCTCTTCCTTATCGAACATCTCCAGAGTCTTCAGCCACGCTGCCTCCTGGGTGTCGTTGATTTCACCCAAATACAAAACCGTTCGTTGCGTGACCGTGCCGGACGACAGTCGCCGATTCTCCACCACACTGAAGTAGCGATGATTCTTTCCGTCCTTCTTGCGCATTGTGGAACGCAAAAACATCGCGTCAAGAATCGCAAAAATATTCTCAGAAAAAAAGAGGGTAGGTCTTCACTACAACGATTTTCAGACATCGTACGTTGCAGCTAAATCACTTATCGGAAAACCCGCTGCGAAAATCGCCGAAAACACGCGCGAACTGCGAAAGTCAGGCTAGGCTTGACCCGTTGCAACTTGAACGATTACCCACACTCCACCTTGCTTCTGGAGAGTTGCGCGCTGCATGCGAAGCGAACACGGATACGGGTTTTCAAGGTTGGCGGACTTATCCTTCGACTTCCCGTTCCACTTTCAATTTCACGTGAGCGGTGACGTCTTTGAAGAGGCGGATGGGAATTTCAAAATCTCCGAGCGCCTTGATGTGATCGTCCATGTGAATTTTGCGCTTCTCGATCTCGAATCCTTTTTTCTCGAGTTCCGCTGCGATATCGGCGTTGGTCACTGAACCATACAGCACGTCGTTCTCTCCGGTCTTCCTGCGGATGACGAGTGCGACTTTCTCGATCAGTTCCTTCTGCTTCTCGGCGTCGCCCTTCTGCGCGGCTTCCTTTCGAAGCAGGTTCTGTCTTTCGGCCTCGATGACTTTCAGATTGCCAGGCGTGACGATATAGGCCAGCTTTCGCGGCAACAGAAAATTGCGGGCATATCCATTTGCTACCTTGACGATCTGGCCGGCGCGGCCAAGAGTATCGATGGTTTCTCGAAGAATGATTTCCATAATGACTCCGTTTACTCCGTGGCGAAGGGAAGCAGCGCGATATTTCTCGCCTTCATAATTGCATCGGTCAGGCGGCGCTGATGCGGAGAACAGACTCCGGAAATTCGCCGGGGCATGATCTTGGCGCGCTCGGGGACAAATTGCGAGAGCAGTTTGACGTCCTTGTAATTGATGGAATCGATGCGTTCCACACAGAACTTACAAACCTTCTTGCGCCGGTAATATTGTTTTTGAATGGCCAATTCGATCTCCTGTCTTTGCCGGGTTTTTCGGCCTACTGTTCTTCTATGGACTGCTCCGGCGCCTGGCGATTTGCGGAGTTCGTGCTACGCCGCAATGCGCGCTTCTGCCGGTGCGCTTTGATTTTTTCCTGACGACGGATTTCTTCATCCATGCGAACGGTGAGGTACTTGATCACGGCATCCATGACGCGCAACCGGCGTTCGGTTTCCTTCACGACGTCGCCCGTGGCGGTAATGGTAAAAAGGACGTACGATCCGTCCCGGAATTTTTCCACAGGATAAGCAAGGCGGCGCTTCCCCATTTTTTCGACTTTGACGACAGTTCCTCCGCCGGATGTGATGATACCTTCAACCTGGGAGTTGATCTTGTCGATTTCATCATCAGCCACATTCGGGTTGACGATGAACATGATCTCGTAATTTCGCATTTACTTTTCCTTTGCTTCCCCTGCTTCCCGCAAATCCATACTATTGAATGCCGCCATTGCCTTTTCGGCGCCCTGGGCAATTATCACTTCGACTGCCTCTGCGGCAGCGGCTTCACTCTTTCCAAGCAACTCGTTGCTGGACTTCGCTACTCTGGAGAGTACGAAATCCCTCGTCTGCGCTACTGGATGATCCGGCAGTATCCCGACGCGCACTCTAAGGAACTCGTCAGTCCCACAGACGGAAATTATGGATTTTACCCCATTGTGACCGCCCGCAGAACCTTTTTGCCGAATTCTCAGCTTCCCGGCTGGAAGCGCCAGATCGTCAAATACGACAATCAGCCGGTTACAGTCCGTGTCAAACCGTTCAAACAGCTTCGGAAGTACGCCACCCGACAGATTCATAAAAGTCTGCGGCTGCACCAGTACCGCAGAATTTCCGGCAATCTCAAACCGGTTCGAAATCAGGGCCGGACCGCAATGTTCGCGGATTCGAACTCCGAATTTACGCGCCAGTTCCGCTGCAACACGAAACCCGATATTGTGGTACGTCTCGGCATATTCCGCTCCGGGATTGCCAAGCCCCACAATCAACCACGTTGATTTCGGATTCAGTTCGGTCATTACACTCCCAGATCCGAAACCTCAGACCACAAGCGATTAGCTGGCTGGCGGCTCCTCTTCCTTCTTGCCCTTCTTCAGAACTTCGGGCTCGGCGGCGGGAGCAGCTTCGCCTTCGGCGGCTGGGGCAGCACCCGGTGTTGCGACCACTTCTTCCTTCACCGCGATGACGTGGACAACCACCTGATCGGCATCCTCCATGACTTTGATCTTCGGATTGACCAGCACATCGGACACCCGCAGAGCGTCATTGATTCCGAGATCCGTCACATCGATTTCGATGCGTTCAGGGATATCGCCCGGCAGGCACTCGACTTCGATGGCGCGGATAATGAGTTCAAGGATTCCGCCATCGGTCTTCACGCCGCGGGCCTCACCTTTGACAGCCACCGGCACCTTCACGCGAATGGCAACGTCCATTGCAATCCGGTAAAAGTCGACATGGAGAAAGTTCTCCTTTACGGGATCCACCTGCCACTGTTTCAGGACTGCGGACGTACTGCTGTCCTTTCCAAGTTCCAGCTTCAGGATAGTGTTGCGGCCCGTTTCCGAACGAAGCACCTTTTGCAGAGCTTTCGGGTCGACGGCAACCGCTACTGCGCCGCCCTTTCCTCCATATACGACCGCCGGTATCAGCCCTTTGGTCCTGAGACGTCTCGCAGCATTCTTGCCACGTTCGGTCCTTGCTTCAGCGTTGACGACTATTTCAGCCATAACAAAACTCCAGACTCCTAAATAAACAAACCACTGACCGAAGTCTCTTCGTGGATGGACTGCACGGCTTGCGCCAACAGACTTCCCACGCTGAGCACCCGGATTTTTTTGCACTTCCTCAAATCGCTGTGCAATTGAATACTGTTGGTCACGACCACTTCTTCAAGTTCCGAATTCTCGATCCGATCGACCGCCGGCCCTGAAAGCACGGGATGGCTGCAGGTCGCATAAACCCGGGTGGCGCCCTGCTTCATCAGCGCTTCCACGGTCTTCACCAGCGTACCTGCGGTATCGATCAAATCGTCGACGACCAGACACGTACGGCCTCGAACCTCGCCGATCAGATTCACCACTTCAGCGACATTCGCCTCGAGGCGGCGTTTGTTCGCCATTGCCAGTTCGGCGTTGAGCCTTTTCGCAAAAGCGCGGGCCCTCTCCACGCCACCGGCGTCGGGAGACACGATCGTCAGATTGGACAGGTTCAGCTTCTGAAAATATTCCACAAGTACGGGCGCCGCGAAAAGATGATCCACCGGAATACTGAAAAACCCCTGAATCTGCGGCGCGTGCAAATCCATTGTCAGCAGGCGGTGTGTCCCGGAAGCCACCAGCAGGTCCGAAACGACCTTGGCGGAGATCGGAACGCGCGGCTTGTCCTTCCGGTCCTGACGAGCATATCCAAAATATGGAATCACGGCCGTGATGCGCTTTGCGGAAGCCCGCTTGAAGGCATCGATCATCAGGAACAGCTCCATCAGATTGGAGTCCACCGGCGGCCCGGTCGGTTGCACAATAAAAACGTCCGCTCCCCGGACATTCTCGAGAATCTGGAAATAAATCTCGCCATCGCTGAATCGAGTGGTGGAAGACTGTCCCATTTCACGATCCAGGTAATCGCAGATCTCGTGGGCCAACGCGGTATTGGCGGTGCCGGTAAATATTTTTAGTTTGTCATCCACACTGTAATCCAGACTTAGCTGGGGCGGAAGGATTCGAACCTTCGAATACAGGATTCAAAGACCTGTGCCGTACCACTTGGCCACGCCCCAATTCCTCCGCAACTACTTCACGATAATGCTCCGCAAATACTCACGACGCGACAACGGCCGTGTTATCCGGGCATTTCCATAGCTTGACAGACGAGACGCTGCCTTTGCAGCAACATCCGGACTATCGAAACTTCCAAATAATGCGGAGCCGCTGCCCGACAAGGCTGCCTGCCGGGCTCCCAAACGCAGAAGTTCGCTTTTGATCGCCTTCAATTCCGGAAAGCGATCGAATACCACACTTTCGAAATCATTCCCGGGCGAGCCTGACTCCCTGCCCGGACCGGGCTGGCCGTGGAAACCTTTGATAGTATGGGATTCGACGGGTACCGTCAACCAGGAATACGCTTCGGCGGATGAGATCGGGACTCCCGGATGCACCACGACCAGGCAGAAACCGGCATCGTCTTCCAGCTCTTCAAGCGGCACAATGATTTCTCCTCGGCCGGTAGCCAACGCTTTTCCGCCGACACGGAAAAACGGCACATCGGATCCGAGTGCGCTGAGGCATCGATCCACTGCAGCAGGCTCCAGTCTTGCGGAACAAAACTCCTGCAGCCCCATCAGCGTCACCGCAGCATCGGCGCTGCCACCTCCGAGTCCTGCCCCGATTGGGACTTGCTTCGTCAATTCAATCCGCGCTCGGACACGCTGACCGGCGGCCTGTTCGAACTCCCGGACTGCACGAACTACAAGATTGCTGTCATCGGCAGGACCACCACGGCACACAAATTCGAATCGATCCGACGCGTCAATTTGAATCTCATCGTGCCAGTCGATGGTCTGAAGTATCGTTCGGATTTCATGATACCCGTCGCCACGGCGGCCAAGGATTCTCAGATCCAGATTAATTTTCGCGAACGCTCGCAACAGCATAAAGGCGGGAATAAAAATGCGTTTTCAACAGGCCCAGCCGGTACAAAACGCGCAGCCCGTAATAGGCGGCGGACCGGCTGACAAACCAGAATGGATAAATCGGATCGCCGCGTCGAATCTCAACCGCATTACTGAAACGCTCCAGCACGGTTTTAAGCGAACCCGGATCGAAAAAATGAACATGATCGGACGACAGCATGTGCCCATAGGTGACGTCATTCTGCTGTAAGCGCTCCAGGCTCTCCGAATTCGGCACGGTGATCAGCACATTCCGCCGTGCCACGCGAAAGGCCTCCTTCAAAATTCGTTCGACCTCGGGAACATGCTCGATGACTTCGAGCAAAATGACCGTATCAAACGAACGGTCCGCAAACGGCAGGGAAAAATCCACGGACACGACGGGAAGTCCGGAGGCAGCCGCTTTTACGAGGTACTTCATATTGACGTCGCATCCCACACATCTCCGGCTTTGCGAAGCCAGTGCAAGACTATAGGCCCCGTAACCGCAACCCAGATCCAATATGGAATTCCCGGCATATTCTGCGACAAAGCGAACAAGCGCTCCGTAATGCTCGCCGGGCTTTGCCGGCAGGCCGGGCTGATAAACATCGTCTCTAGTCCGAAGCATGGATTTGATTGTCTACAGGTATCGTTACAATATCGAGGGACAAAACCCTGTTATTATCGACAGCCAAGCGCGTATTCGACACGGAATTATTGTGACGGAGTATCAGTGGGATGACATTTAAGCCCGAAGGGCCAGGAAACCAGCTGGAGATGCTGCGTATCCTGCGGCAGGAGCTGGCGCTGAAGGAAAAAGAGCTGGCCGACCAGAAATGGGTGTTCGAGAAATTCCTCGAATCTCCAACCTGGAGGCTCACCCAACCGGTTCGCTGGACCATCAATCAATTCCGCAAAGTTGTCAGGAACGGAAGGCATCAGCAGGGCTCGGTGGATGTCGCGGAAGTCGAACCGGAACTCCACGATATTCAGATCTCCGGACTCGGAGATGCCAACGGCTCCAAATCGATGTTCTCCGCGCATTATCGCGTGCAATTAGAGGCTTTCCTTGCCTCTGGTTCCACATTGGAGCTGCCGAGTTCCGCAACGCCGTCGATTTCCGTAATCGTGGTTTTGTACAACCGCGCCGAGCTGACGTTTGCGTGCCTGCGTTCAATTGCCGAATGTTTAAAAGACGGGATAGAAGTGATCGTCGTCGACAACGCGTCGTCCGACGAAACTCCAAAGCTTCTCGAACGAGTCCGGGGAACCCGCATCATTCGCAATTCGAGCAATCTGAATTTTCTGCTCGCCGTGAATCAGGCGGCCCGTGAATGCCACGGAGATTTCCTGCTTCTTTTGAACAGTGACGCGCAGCTTCTTCCGGGAAGCGTCTCTTCGGCCCTTCGCACGCTGACCAGCAGTTCCGATATCGGTGCGGTGGGCGGAAAGATCGTTTTGCTCGACGGATTGTTGCAGGAAGCCGGCAGCATCATCTGGCAGGACGGATCCTGTTACGGGTACGGCCGCGGCGACGATCCAATGGGGCCGGCGTATATGTTCCGGCGAGATGTGGATTACTGTTCCGGGGCGTTCCTGCTTACTCCTCGGGCGATCTGGGAACGACTGAAGGGATTCGACGAAGCTTTTAAACCGGCTTACTACGAAGAAGCCGACTATTGCATGCGCTTGCGTGCTCTGGGTCTTCGCGTCGTTTATGAGCCGGACGCGGTGATTCTCCATTATGAATTCGCGAGCTCAGGTTCATTGAACCGCGCCATTCAGCTTCAGATCGATCATCAGCAGATATTTGTGCGGAAGTACAAGAACGAACTTAAATCCCATTGTCCACCTGGCGACCCAATGGTTCTAGCCGCACGATCGAAGTCTGACGGAGATCGCATCCTGTTTCTCGATGACCGAATTCCTCATACCTGGCTCGGATCCGGATTTCCCCGCGCACGAACTCTGATCCTGTCCATGCTAAAATGTGGCCGCTTCGTTACCGTGTACCCATTGGACGAGATACGCGAAAGTTGGGACGTCGTTTATTCGGATTTGCCCCGGGAAATTGAGGTAATCACCGGCCTGGGATCAAAGATGCTCGAGGGCTTTCTAAGAGAAAGACAAAACTTTTACAACAGCATCGTTGTGAGCCGTCCGCACAATATGAAGAAGCTTCAGTCGATCATGAACGCGCATACCGACTGGTTCAGAAAAACCCACATCATTTATGACGCGGAAGCTTTGTTTACTCACCGGGACGCATTATTCCGCAAGCTGGCTGGGCGTCCCTGGACAGAACAGGAAGAGAAAAAAGCACTGGCCGATGAGATCGCGCTGGCTGCAAAGGCAAATTGGGTTGTTTCGGTTTCTGATAAGGAAGGTGAGGCATTCCGGCAATGCGGAATCCACAACGTCCAGATTATCGGACATACCATTTCGATCGATCCGCAACCTGCCGCCTTCGATAAGCGTTCCGGACTGTTGTTTGTCGGCGCGATCCACTCGGAAGCCAGTCCCAATGGCGATTCCATGATCTGGTTTCTCACCGAGGTATATCCGAAAATCAAAAATCGTCTTGGAGATTCCGTGTGCCTGACAATCGCAGGACTGAACAACTCCAAGCGAATCCGTTCACTGGCCGGCCCTGACGTACAAATCACCGGCTACCTGCAGGACCTCAGCGGCCTTTACGCCGCAGCAAAGTTGTTTGTTGCACCAACGCGATATGCCGCCGGGCTGCCTCATAAAATCCACGAGGCAGCGGCCCGGGGATTGCCTGTCGTCGCAACAACGCTGCTGGCCGAGCAGTTGAACTGGACAAGCTCTGAACTGGCGATTGGTGAAAATTCAAGCGATTTTGCAGCGCGGTGCGTCGAACTGTACACCGATCCGGAGAAATGGATGAACATCCGGAACGCCGCTCTGAATCGCGTGAAAAAAGAGTGTTCGAGTGAAAATTTCGACAAAACCGTGGGGGCCCTACTCGATGCAGCACGCCGCTCCTGATTCCATCGTCGAACTATTGCCTGCTCTGGAATGGACAGGTGAACGCTACCTGCCATGGATCCGGAATGCCACGATGTCCTACGAGCATCTTCACCGTTACGGCTTTGCTGCACAGTTCGCGAAGGGCAAACGCGTTCTGGATCTCGGGTCCGGAGAAGGATATGGCGCGAATATCCTGGCGCGAACTGCAGCTTACGTTCTGGGAGTGGATATCGATCCGGTTTGTATCCAACACGCATCTTTCAAGTACAACCGGAGAAACCTCGCTTTCGAAATCGGCACATTTGCAAAAGTGCCGCGCCACCCGGACCATTCGTTTGACCTGATCGTTTGCTTCGAGGCCATTGAACACACTACCGACCACAATGCTCTCTTGTCTGAAGTGAAACGTCTGTTGAAGAGCGATGGCCTTTTCATAGTCTCGACGCCGGACAAAACGGCCTATCGACAGGAAATTCCCGAGGGTAATCCGTATCACGTTCGTGAATTGGAACTGGCGGAATTTCATCGACTCCTCATGAGCTATTTCCGCCAGGCGAATCTGCTTGGCCAGCGAATTTTTCCCGCTTCCAGCATCTGGCCTCTGCAAGCCGATTCAATCTCCGTAGATGAGTTGAGTGCGAAACAGGGAGAGAGCGAGTTCGAGTATCCGTCCGATGAAAGGCGGAAGCCGATCTACATCATCGGACTGGCTTCGGATTCGCCCGGCGCAATTGGCGCGTCCGGCAGCGTCCTGATCGACAGTTCAATGGAGCTGATGAATGAGACCGGTCACACCATTCAGGAACTTGCGCGGACGATCGAGGAGAGCAACGAAGCCATCGATTATCTCCGGCAGGAGAACGGCTGGTATCTTGGACGAATAGACTATTTGAACCAGACTGTTGAAAGGCTGCAAGACTGCGTGCATGCAACCAATGTCGAAATCGAAACTATCTATTCCAGCAGGAGCTGGGCCGCCGTTCGTAAATGGTGCCAGTTTCGCGACTTCGTCTTTCCTTCCGGCAGCTTGAGAAAGCGATTTCTGCAAGCTGTAGGCGCGGTCTATGACCGCGCACGATCTTGATTCTGCCGAATAAATCCTGGAGAGAGAGCAATTTCCTGGGAAACGTTCGGGATATGCTTGGTGTTGTATCGAGAAATTGCTGTCCGTCCCCAATTTATTTTGCAGACTGATGGACTGTGCGCGGTCATAGACCGCGCCTACAACTGTGGTACCGCTGAATCCGTCACCTTTTCCCGTACGGTCAGCATGGACAGTCCAAATGGGAGGTTTCGCGTTTCGACCCAGGCATTCTCCAGCCGATGCCAGGATAGAAGCATCCGGTTCATCCAGGCGGGTGTGAAATTGGTATCGGCAGACGGACTTTCTCTCACGGGTAAAGTCCTCCGCACCGATCGGACAATGACCGCGGCGGGCAAGATGGATGCAAAGGTCCAGGTCATGCGGCGTTTCTTCCACAGCGTGGAATCAAACAGCCCTTCGAAGTGGGGCCATGTATATCGCCGCTTGTGATGAAGCGCATCATCGTGGCTGCCCAGAAGAAACGGATGAGCCGGAACGGCAATCAGTGCGACTCCGCCTGGCCGAAGCACTCGATGTGCTTCAGCAATCAGTTGGCGGTCGCGTTCCACGTGCTCGATGAGATCGAATGCCGTGACAATATCGAAACTGTTCGACGCGAATGGCAGCTGCTGAGAGTCGGCACATACCAGGTCCGAGATCCCGCGCGAGCGCGCAAATTGAAGCGCATCCCACGAAAAATCCAGGCCGAATGTCGTTTTGGTGGCGCACTGTTCCTGGGCAAACAGACCGGTCCCGCACCCCATGTCCAGCAAGCGCGGCCGGCCATTCGAAACCCGGGGACAATGCTTCAGAACCATGCGCCGCATGAGGTCAAACCTGCCTTGAAACCACCAATGGTGGCCTTCAAGGTCGTACATGCGCTGGTATTCAACGGATTCCATGAAGTGGCAAACTCAGGGAAGATTCTTACTGAAGACTGAACTTCATTACCAGCTTGATCGTAAACGAGGCGGGCTGACCTGCCCGCACGAAAGGTTTGAAAGTCCACTTTCGGATGGCGGCGAGGGTTGAGGCATTCATTTCGGGGAATTGTGAATCGGCAATGACAGCATTCGTCACGCGGCCGTCGACACCGATACTGACTTGTAGCGTAATGTTTCCCGTTTTCCCGCTGTTGACGAGCGCATCGGGATAGTCCGGGAAACTCGAGGCCAATATCTGCACGGCGTTTGTGGCTTCAAACTCATAATTGATTTGGCCGGAGTGAGGCTCCGGAGGTGGCGGCGGAGGCGGTTTGGGAGGTTCGCGGCGCATGGCCTCCGATTCCACGGAATCGCGAAGCTGGTTTACATTTCGCCGCTCGGCGGCATCGGCGATCTCCTGAATCTTTCGTTTGAGAACAGTAATCTGCTGGTTATAGGCCCCGGTGAATCTGGAGTCGGCATGGGGTAGCGCGGCTGCAAGCTTTGCGGCGCTGCTTCCCTCTTCAATTTTGCCCGACGCAAGCAAGACTTGCGCTTTGCCGATATAAGCCCGGTCTGCCAGTTCCGGCTCGAGCGTCAATGCGCGATCCAACAGGGTCGTGGCTTCATCGGTCTGCCCGGTCATCGTCAATACTCTTGCCAGTTCGACTTGAGCTGCAGCCATTGTTGGAAGTTGCTGAACAGCCCGCCGCAAAGCCTGAATCTGCAAATTCACGATGCGTTCATCGGACGAATCGATGCTGCCGAAATAATATTGCAACAGGCCCTGATCGGGTAGATCCTGCGCCGCCCGCTCCATCAGCGGCGTCGCATCGGTGCCGCTTTGAATGAATCCCAGAATTGCCCGCGCTGCTTTGGCAGGGGCCGAATCGCCTTCGTACCACATCCGAGCCTGGATAAGCTGGCGAGCCGCAACTGCAAGGTCTCCGCGGTGCAAAGCGACACTCGCTTCCGGAATCTCTCTGGTTTGAACTGATGGCGAACCTGTGACTTGCGGAATACGGGTATCCGTAAACTGGTTGAGCCGCTCGGTCAGCGCAGCGGCATTGAGCTTCGGACTCGCGTTGCCCCCTTCAATCGACTTCAATGCAGTGAAAAACGATTTGAACTCCGCAGGATTCTCGTCGTTGAGAATCCGAAGGAATCGATAGGACTGAATCCGAAATGGCCCCGCCGGATCCGTATCTTTAAAGGTGGAGCTGGGGACAATCTTGAGAAGATCGGCAACCGGGATTTTATCTTCCGGCAGGATTTTTTTGTTCTCAGGTCCCCGGCCGATCTTGCGGAAATATTCCGCAGCGCCTTCCTCCAGCCAGAACGGCCGCCAATAGACCAGACGGTTGAAAAACACATGCCCCAGATAGTGGCCGACATCGGCTGCGATGTCGTCCGGAGCCCGGTCCTGGGCGAGTATGAAGAAGCGATCCGGTCCTTTGAGGAAGACGGCGTTGGTAAAGACATCGACTACCGTGCCCACAGGCACGGCCGCATTAAATTCTTCGCCCTTTTTCAGAATCAGAACCTCGATGGGGAACTGTCTCTTCGGAACCGCTCCAAAAGCGTTCTGAAATGCTGCAACTCGAAGTTCAAAATCCGTTGCGAGACGGCGGGCCTTGGCTTCCGATGTGTCGGTAATAACGAGGAAATTGTCGGACCTTGCTTCGAACCAGCGGATATTCTCCGCATGGGAGGTGGATCGGACAAAGACCAACAGGGCGAAACCGAGAAGTACGCCGAAGCGCCGCATTCATATATTCTACTTGTCTGGCGCGGTCGCGGTCCACGATCTCCAGTAGACCCTGTTCATTCGAGCAGGTGGCGCCCACTGTAGGGGCGGTCTATGACCGCCCACAATTTTGACGAATGAAATCCTACAGATTGTGCGCGGTCACAGACCGCGCCTACAGTGGAATACAATGATCAATCTCACTACACCAATCGGAGGTATTCATGGAACCGAAAGTCGGATCATTTTGCTGGCTCGAGCTCGCCACCTCAGATCGGGTCGGCGCCAAAAACTTCTACTCCACTCTGTTCGGATGGACGGCGCAGGACAATCCCATGGGACCGGAAATGGTTTACACCATATTCCGAATTGGATCGGATGACACCGGAGGTGTCTATCAACTGATGAAAGACCAGGTGGACGCGCATGTCCCGCCGCACTGGATGCTCTACGTCAGGGTCGACAACGTCGATGCCTCCGCGGCAAAGGCCGTCGAACTGGGAGGCCGCCAGATCGTCCCTCCGACCGACATTCCCAATATCGGCAGATTTGCAGTCATTCAGGATCCAACAGGTGCCATGTTCAGTATGTTTCAGCCTGGAAAACATCGAGGCATCACAAAATTTGGCGATGTTTCCAGCCTTTGCTGGGCCGATCTGAATACGACCGACCCCGCCAGAGCCGCGAGCTTTTATGGAGCACTCTTTGGCTGGACTTTCGAAACGGGAAAGGACGGCTACCGGCACGTCATCAATGGCACGGGGCATGAGAACATGATTGGCGGAATTCCGCCACAAATGCACGCGCCGCCGGGAACACCATCGCACTGGATGGCCTATTTCCATGTCGCAGACTGCAAAGCCAGCGCAGACAAAGCCGCCAATGCCGGAGCGCGCACTCTAATGCCGGCGAACCTGATGCCGGATGTCGGCACCATCGCCGTGTTGGCCGATCCGCAAGGAGCGACGTTCGCGCTGTTTCAACCGATACCCGGACGATCGTAGCCAACGGAACAAAGTTATGAAGCTGTACACCTACCTGAACTATGGCGGCAATTGCCGGCTGGCATTCCAGTTCTATGAAGAACATCTCGCCGGAAAAATCACCATGATGCTGACGCATGCCCAGCAGCCGGACGGAGAAAAGGCTTCGAACGAATTGAAGAACTCCATTCTTCATGCTCGCATCGATATCGGAGAAACGTCGCTTCTGGGTTCTGATGTACCCAAGGACCGCTTTCAGCCGATGCGCAGCGCGTATCTTTCGCTCCTTGTCACGAGCATCGAAGAGGCTGAGCGGATTTATGGACTGCTGTCGGAAGGCGGCGACGTTTTCATGGCAATGCAGGAAACGTTTTTTGCATACCGCTTCGCCATGCTTCGCGACAAGTTCGGCACGTCGTGGATGATCCTGCATGAACGCCCCAGACCAGAGTAAGAAGAATGTGTAAAGAAATCCCTCTCCCAACGGGAGAGGGTGGGCATCAAGAAATGGCGGCCGGGTGAGGGGTACCACCAGTAAAAACTGTTACTTGCGGTACCCCTCACCGGCCGCTGCGCGGCCCCCTCTCCCGTTGGGAGAGGGCTTTCTTTATAGACCGCCCCTATTGTCGGAATCGCATTCAAGTCAATCCAGGAAGTTCGCCTCTTCCAGCCGTGCGGGGACATACTCTTCCGTCACATAGCTGATGTCTTTACTGATTAGCGCTTCGACCTCCAGCTTGAAGCCATTCTTGAGCATCAGCTCGATCTCCTTCTGCCATGGCTTCTTGTTGGCGAACCACGGGTACTGCGCGATCTGGCGCGCACGCTTGATATCCTGATCGTTCAGCTTGATTTGCACACTGGGACTAAGCTCACAGCGTTCGTAATCGTTGCTGCGCAATCCAAGAAAGCGTGCACCGGGAATTGCCATACGGCGGGATTCGTAGGCAAGGTTTATGGAACCCTGCTTGATCACGCTGTAGATGTAGTATCCCCATGGATCGTTATCAAGCAGGCAATACACCGGAAGCTTCAGTTCATGGTGCAGACGATTCAGCAGCCGGCGCACGCCGCGCGGGGGTTGCCCTCCGCCGTGAGTCAGAATGCAGTTGTGATCGCGCCAGAATTTGTCCTCGTTGAAACGGCGCCATACCGTGTCCTTTTCGACGTGAAGGACGAACTTTGCCGAGTTCTTTTTGAATTGAACAATCTCGGATTCGACAATGGACGGAATGCTGTACCCGCCCGAACCCATTCTCGAGCAGTCAATCTCGTCGCCGCTGTCGACCAATGTGATTGGACCCACCATCGCACCGGCGTTCTTCGCATAGAGATGGAGTTCTTCGCGCATGGCATCGAGCGACACCTCAACATCTTCAATGATGGGATCGCACTCGTCCTGAGTATCAAAGGTCTCTTCGCGCGTACCCTCAATCGTATGCTTCAGCAAATAGAACAATCCTCGGATGCTGGTGGTCTTTCCCTGTTCAATGAGCTGTTTGGCGCCAGTTCCTACCAGCAGTGTTTGCATGTAGCTTTTCGCCTGATTGAGATTGAACAGCTCGCGACGGTTCGAACCGCTGCCCATTTCAATAATGCGTTTCGACTGATTGAAACGGACGTTGGACAGAGACCGTGATGGAATATCGACATGCGGAGGCCGCCCGCGCTCCGCGGAGCGCACGACTCCATCGGCAAGTTCCCGAATTGAAGACAAAGTTTTCTTGTCTTCTGCGGTCAGAGCCACGCTTTCGACTGCCTTCTTAGTCTTTCGCGCCATTCTGCGATACCTGTTCCTCGCCGGACTCTTCGTCCGATTTGACAATCAGGACGTTGTCGCCGAAATCTTCTGCCTCCGGCTGAACTTTTCGGCCTCGATCATCCAGCACAACGTCGGCTGTTGCTGTGCGGCGTTTGGCCACATCGACCAGCTGGTGATAGAGCTGTTTCTTCGAACGGTCGTTGTACCCCTTGATTGCGGAAACGGCTCCGGCAACTTCTCCAAGATAGCGCAGGAAGGTATCGCGGCGTTCTCCCTCCTGCTGCACACGTTTGCGCTGGTTGAGAAACATCGACAGTTTGCGTCCCACTGTCTGGAGCGCCAGCCGCAATTCCTTCAGGATCTCGGGATATGAAGCAATGGCTTCCTTCGATTCACTCGTAAACGGGACCCAGACACTCGCCATGTGCACCATCAGCGTGATTGGGCCCGAAGGCAACTGGCCGCGGGATTGCGAAAGGCCGTAAGCGCGCCAGTTATTGCCAATCACGGACTGGGTGATGGCGCAGCCCGCCGGCTGGAACTGCAGCGGCACACGATTGGCATAGCGCAGAACCTGCACGCTCTGGCCTTCAGAGAGATTGACGTGTTTCATCGCATCGAGCAGCCTTGCAATATCCTCCTTGCCAAGCTTTGCCGCGGATTGCCGGGCCCCCATGCGCGCTTCAGAGAGTATCTTTTCTGCACCTGTGGCTCCGATTCCATCAAACGTCGTCAGCAGAAACTGACGCAAAGAACGCGCATCGCTTTCCGAGAGCAACTCGGTCAAAGCATCCAGCGTCACTTTTCCCGTAGGACTGACCGCGCCGTAAGCCAGACCCACTTCAATCACAAACGGATTGCCGCGATATACGGCCGGCGGCCGCGTGGCCGCGCAGAAAAACTCTCCCGGTACCTGCTGATGCAGTCCCTTGAGAATCAGCGCTTCTCCGATTGGCGAAATGCAGTCGGTGGCCGGCGGCGGAATTTTCGTGTTTTGAATCGCCTGATACAGCGAGTCCGCTTCCTGTCTGCCTATTCGCCGCGGATGAGCACGCGTGCTGATCTTCGCCGTGTGGCAGATTTTCTGAGCGACAGCAGGACTCACCCGCGAAAACGAAGTCGTCAGAAACTGAGAAATCGACCCCGCATCGGAATCCTTCAGCATCGTCACCAGCTGTCCCAACTCAATGCCATAGGGATGTGGTTTGATTTCCTGAGGCTCAACGGGAAGTTCAGTCGTCGATCGGGAATAGGATATGGCGTTGGAATCCGGATCGATGTAGTGAATCGTGACGTGGGGATTCGCGATTGCCGTTTGCTCCAGGTACTCATCGACACTGCCGCGCCCACGCTGATAGCGCCCTTCCAGTTCGATGGTGACGCGCGTGCCGCTCTTGATCTCACGCGGTTGCTTTCCCGATTCGGCATCCGCTTCCAGTGGATAGTGCGTAATCCACTCGATGCCGCGTTCGGCGATCAGCAATCGGCCCTTTTCGCCGGACGGAATTTCGTCGCCGTCTCCGCGCCCATTGATGATCTCCGGCTGATTGCGCTTCGTGTCGATCTGAATTTCAAAATAGTGGGCCGGCTTTCGCGGAGAGGTCATGGAAATGATTTTCACGGGCTTTCCAGTGGTGAGCATTCCATACATGCCCGCCGCGCTGATGCCGATTCCCTGTTGACCGCGGCTCATACGCAGTCGATGAAACTTCGATCCGTAAAGCAGTTTCCCAAAAATCAGAGGGATCTGCTTTTTGACAATGCCGGGGCCGTTGTCCTGAACGCCCACCTTGTATCGATTGGGTGCAGTGGACTCCAGATGTACCCAGAGTTCGGGGATTATTCCCGCTTCTTCGCAGGCATCCAGTGAATTGTCGACCGCTTCCTTCACTGCGGTAAGTAATGCTTTGCGCGGATTGTCAAAACCCAGCAGATGGCGGTTCTTGGCAAAGAATTCACTAACGGAGATGTCCCGTTGCTTCGCCGCCATCGCCTCGGCAGTGCTTCGACGCTGCTGGGGTTTTTTTTCAATCTTTTCGGTCAATTCCGTACTGTCCATAAACTTCCATCAAACACTTTCGCGGGTCGGGCAGACAATACAGGTCCTCCCGGATGTTAATTGGCAATTGAACAGTGAATATTGAACAGTGAACATTTTCCCGAAATTGTCATTGTTCACTGTTCAATGTTCAGTTGCCAATCTCCGGGGACCGAGCAATTTCCTGAGAAACGTTACCGCTATGCCTGGTGTTGTATTGTGAAATTGCT
>JBGPBY010000033.1:0-24043 GCA_041481485.1 Terriglobia bacterium | reverse complement strand
GCGGTCATAGACCGCCCCTACATTGGGACTCCTAGTCGTAGTACTGCGGCGACTTCTTCAGCTTCTCCCAGGCGGCGGGGTCATGTTCGATCCACAGTTGTGCTCCGGTCTGTTTCACAAACTCTTCCATCGCCTTCCGTGACTTTCGAGTCTGATCACGATCCGCGTCGAATGTGGGCACGCGGTCCAGTGTCCGCTCTTCGACATAGTGGTAGAGATCGCCGGCCAGCAGGACGGGGCCGGTCTTCGCCAGTTTCAGAAACAGCGCCTGATGTCCGGGCGTATGTCCCGGAGTGAACTTCACAACGACGCTGCCGTCACCGAACACATCGCGGTCCTCGCCCTTCAGCAGAATCGTCTTCGAATCCTTCAGCTGACTGAAGAAGGAAACGTTCGCCAGCCGAGGCGCCGCACTTGCAAACATGGCCGTGCGCTCCGGCTCCTGAACAATCCATGTAGAACCTGCGAATGCGTTGGCGTTGGCCGAATGGTCGGTGTGATAGTGCGACATCGCGAGATAAGTGATATCCGCCGGTTTGTATCCCACCGCCGCCAATTGCGGCAGCAGCGGCTTTGTGGAAGTGAACGCACTTTGAGTGACAGGGCCGCCTCCCGCAGGAAATGCGCTATCCGGAATCTGCCCCACGTCCCACATTATCGTCCCGCGCGGATGCACAATCAGATAACACGGCGTGACGAATCCGGTTGGCCCCTTGACCTCCTCCGGTTTCAAATCGTATTGCGTCACATTCATGGGGGCGATTGTGCCGCAGTCAAAAATGTACAGTCTCAGGGATGTGGGCGGCTGGGGCTTGCTCTGGGCCGCGCGGACGGAAACAGCCGCCGTCAGCAAGAGCACCACCGCCGACGCACGCTTCGCGAATTTTCCGGCTCGCATCAATAAAACCATCGTCAGGGGGTCTCCTATTCTCTCCTAATGTGAGTTGTCAGTTGATTTGTTGTGCGTTGATCAATGGACCTGGTGACATTGACGAATGACCATTGGACCACATGGCCAGTTGGTCATTCGTCAATGTCACCAGGTCCATTGATCAACGCACAACAAATCAACTGACAACTCACATCTGAAGACTGCCTGGAAATCGTCGGGGATTGTACCATTCGAAGCGCGAGCAGTGTTTGTTTGCAATGCGCTGAAAAAAATCTTGCGGGGATGTCGAATATGCCCCCACTCATCCGACTAACCGGTGAGAGGATGCTCTCGAATAACAAAAACGAGGAAGAACCATGAAATTCGTATGTTTGGGATACATTGAAGAAAACAAGTTTGAAGGCATGTCGGAAGCCCAGCAAACAGCGATGGTGGACGAGTGCTTTACCTACGACGACGAACTGAAACGCAACGGAAACTTCGCAGGTGGCGAGGGGCTTCAGCCCCCGGCCACTGCTGCCACGCTCCGCATTAAAGACGGAAAAGTCTCCGTGACCGACGGGCCTTACGCCGAAACCAGGGAGCAGATTGGCGGGATTCTCATCCTCGAAGCGCGCGACATGAAACATGCGATCGAACTGATGTCGAAACATCCGGGCGTCAAAGCCGGGCCTTTCGAAATCCGACCCGCCGCAGACCTGAGCGCGATGGTCAAAGAAAGCGAAAAGCGCCGCGGCGTCCACGGGAAGTGAAATCACAGTATCTGGAAGGCAGGAGGTCGCTTTTTTACCCTGAGCCGGAATAGCAACTGCCTCCTGAGCTGCGTGCCCGCATCGGCCAATCGGTGCAGGCAAAGTGGAGTATCGGCATGCAGAAACAGATACCTTTAACTACAAGTCAATGGCCTGTACTCTGAGACTTCGCTTGCCTTGCCATTTCCAGCTGTAGTTAACTCCACTGAATTCATATGACGAAAATGCGCAATTTTCTGTCGATTCTTGCGGTCCTGCTGGTCGCTTCCAGCGTCAGTCTTCCTCAAAACGGGACTTCCGCATGGGAGCCCATCACTGAAGAGCGCCTGCGGCATCCGAAAGCGGGGGACTGGCTCAGCTACCGTCGTACTGATGACGTCTTCGCCTTCAGCCCGTTGACGGAGATCAACCGGACGAATGTGAAGAATCTCCGGCCGGTCTGGACTTATCCCGTTCAGGACGACAGCCGATGGGTGCCGACCCCGGTCGTCGCCAACGGGATCATGTATGTCGCGGAAGGGCACGGACGCGTGCTTGCTTTCGACGTCGTAACCGGAGAGATCAAGTGGATTCACACACGATCGTATCCGGAGGATATCCGCTCATCGCAGGCGTACCTCCGCGCCCGAGGCGTCTCCGTGTACGACGACAAGATCTACTGGGGAACGGCGGATTCTTATCTCGTTGCGCTCGACGCGCGCACTGGCAAGCAAATTTGGCAGGTCCAGACTGCGGACTACAAGAAGGGCGTCGGGCATGCCCATCCCCCTTTGATTGCTGACGGCAAGGTGATCGTCGGATTTATTGGAGGCGAGCGCGAGGTGCGCGGATCGCTGGCCGCCTATGACGCGAAGACCGGCGAGTTCAAATGGAGGACCTACACCATTCCCGCGCCCGGAGAGCCGGGTTCCGAGAGCTGGGCAAAGAGCGAAATGCCCCCGCTGGGCGGTCCAACCTGGGGCACGATGAGCTTCGATCCGGAAATCGGGTTGCTTTATGCCGGTGTGGGGCAGCCTGCGCCATGGGCGTCCACCCTGCGTGGCAGCGGCGACGCACTATATACGAACTCCATTCTTGCTCTCGATATCAAGACCGGAAAAATTCGCTGGCATTTCCAGGTACTTCCTTCCGACAACTGGGACATGGATGCGGTGTACGAAAGTACGCTCGTCGATCTGCCGATCAATGGTGTGATGCGCAAGGCGCTCGTCCACACCAGCAAAATCGGCTGGGGCGTCGTGCTCGACCGCGTGACCGGGCAATTCATTCAGTCCTTCAGGACGGCATACGACAACATCGTTACAGGATGGAGCCCCACCGGACGTCCCTCCTATAATCCGAATGTTGTCCCAACCCCAAAGGATGTCGACTCGGGGAAGGTCTTTCAGGTTTGTCCGCATTTTCATGGGGCGCGTAATCTGAATTCTCCGAGCTACAGCCCGGTCACCAGGCTCTACTATCTCGGCGTCAACAACTCCTGCATGGACGTCACATTTGTTACGCAGCACTACGAACTGGGCAAGTCCTATCAGGGGATGAACATGATGAGCGCGAACTTTGCCCCCGGCTACAACTACATCGGCGAGTTTGTCGCATTTGATCCGGCAACGGGCAAGCGGCGCTGGGAGTACCGCACCAAGAGCGGAGCGGCGATGACGGCTTCTGCTCTCGCTACTGCCGGAGGCATCGTCTTCGGCGGAACGGCGGATCGCTACCTCTTTGCGCTCAATAACGAGAATGGAAAACTTCTGTGGGAGACGCGGCTGAACGGAGATATTTCCGGCGCGCCCATCACTTTCGAAGTTGGCAGACGCCAGTATGTGGCCGTGGGCGCCGGAGGACGCATCGCTCAGACGACGTCCTATGCGCGGCTTACAAATACGGATATCCCGATCGGATCGGGCATGATCTGGGTCTTTGCGCTGCCGCAATAACGGCCGTGAGTTGTACGATAGGTCAGTGATGACTAAGCAACGATTCCTGATTTCCCTCTCGGCGCTTCTATTTGTCTCCAATCTCAGCGCACAGCAAGGGGGCCGCGCCTCACCGCCGCTTCCTCAACTGCCGCTTACATTCGAAACGGCAGTGGAACGCATCCGCGTGAGCGTCGTGGCATCGGGTCTGGCGAACCCGTGGGGTCTGGTATTCCTGCCGAATGGCGACATGCTCGTCACCGAACGGGCAGGACGGCTCCGTATCATTCGCGGCGGAATCCTCGATCCGCAACCGATCTCCGGCGTACCGGCTGTGCGAGCCTCCGCGCTCGCCGGACTTCTGGATGTCGCGCTGCATCCGAAATTCGCGGACAATGACCTGGTATACCTCGCCTACTCCAAACCGGGGGATAACAATCTCTCGACTACCGCATTGGCTCGCGGCCGCCTGAATGGAATGGCGCTCGAAGACGTAAAGGACATCTTCGTTGCAAACAGCTGGAGCACCTCGACCACGAATTTCGGCGGACGAATCGCCTTTGACCGGCAGGGTCTGCTTTATCTGACCGTCGGCGAACGTCAAGAGGAGGTCCGGGCACAGAAGATCGACGACCACGGTGGAAAAGTGCTTCGCCTGCGCGATGACGGCACGGTACCGACGGACAATCCGTTCGTGGGCAAGGCCGGTTACAAACCCGAGATTTATACGCTCGGACATCGGAGTCCTCAGGGGCTGGCGATGAATCCCGAAACGGGCGCGATCTGGGAGAACGAACATGGCCCACTCGGAGGGGACGAAATCAATGTGCTCCTGCCGGGACGCAATTATGGCTGGCCTCTGGTGACCTTTGGCATGAACTACGACGGTACCCGGATGACCGAATCCACTTCACGCGCCGACCTCGAGGATCCGTTGATGTACTGGGTACCGTCCATCGCGATATCCGGTATGGCGTTTTACACGGGCGACAGGTTTCCAAACTGGAAGGGAAATGCGTTCGTGGGCTCCATGTTCGAAGGCCGCACACGCGGAACTGGACATCTGCGGCGCATCACCTTCGAACAAGGCCGCCCCGTTCAACGCGAGCCAATCCTCACGGAACTGCACCAGCGTATTCGCGATGTGCGGCAAGGTCCCGACGGATTTCTGTACTTGTTGACGGACGAGAATCCAGGAGTTGTGCTGAAGATTGAGCCTGCCCGCTAACGGCAATTCCGGGACGGGCCCCTAATTATTAGGGGCGACTCGAGTCACCCCTCCATTGTCACGGAGCGATGGTGATAACCGAAAGATCGACTGACGCCTTACTGTCCTTTTCGATTCGAATGCTTTTTCCAAACCCTTCGAATTTCTTCATGTACCTGGAATCCCAATATGCCCAACCCTCAGGACGGGGGGCCGAGTATGCGCGATACGAACCGGGAATAAGCCCGCGGATTTCGTAGACCCCATTGATGTCGCTTTGCCCAGTACGGTACGTATCGGCTTTGTCGCTCCGTCTGGCGAGCTCGTCTTCAGGAACTAGTGCGACCTTTGCGTTGGGTACGCGATTCCCACTCTCGTCCTTAACTGTTCCTCGAAGCACACCACCACGGATACTGATGAGAATCTCCACGTTGCTATCGCGATTCGAAATCGTCATGCCATCAGTAAGCACATCGCGATCCCCTTGATGCACACTCGCGAGGAAGTAGTTGGGATTTCCCTGGCCGGGATATCGAGTCAGGGCGGTTATCCGGCCTTGACCGGTATACAAACCGGACTCCGAAAATGTGCCGTCAGAATTGTTTTCAATGCGAAGGCGGCTTCCATGGATGTCCAACATGTCCGTTGATATGGAGAATTTTTGAAGAGGCTTTCCGATGACGCCGTCCGCCTGTTCGACGAGAATCCTCCCAGCGAACCTCGCATCCGGTTTGGTGACAGTGAAATTCAGATTCACGTCCGCACCGGTGTAGTCCACAGAACGGCAACTAGTTGCAGCACCTCCATCGATCGGCATGTACGCACAGACAACGTATTGTCCTGGCGCGTCCGGTCGGATGGCGGAGGGACCGTTTGCGCCCGAGTATTTGGTAGACTCGATGTTGTCTTCACCCTCTCGATTCAAGGTGAGCCCATAGCCGCCACTAAGAACCGTCGGTGTTTCGCCGAGCGCGTTGGTCACGTGCGCCGTGATCCAACCGAGAGTGGATGGCGCCAATGTCACATCCGTTAAGCGGACTTGCTCTCCAGCACTAACTTTGATTTGAATGGCGTCGGATAGATTTATGAAACCTGGATAGAGAACAACACCAAGAACAGGCCGGATGCCCGGCGTATTGTTCTTGGGGGCAATTCGCAAGTAGTATTGGCCCGGCGGCACATCGTATATTCGAAACTCTCCATGATCATCCGTACCCTCATTACGGCCAATGTCTAGAGGATGAAGGGTCACATCGGCCTGATCTGCGTTGGAGATCTCGATCGAATTGGATCCCGGGAAGCTGTGCGTATATACCATCGTTTGTGGAATGATACCCGCCATGGGCTGTCCGTTCGAATCCACGACGCGACCCGATATCACACCAGTCTGACCCAACCGAAATAGGACACTGTTCAATCGTTCGCCCGCAGCAACATCGATTGTGAACGATTGTCCGACGTGTTGCGGTGCGCTTACTCGAAATTCAATCCGTCCGGATCTAGCCTTGTCGAGAGTAAAAGCGCCCTTCATATCTGTGACGGCCCCGACGCCATTATACGGAAGCGGCACCACCGAGGCTCCGGGAATTGGTTCGCCAGTTCGCGCATCGATCACTACACCTTCGACAGAGCTCGGCACAATTGCGGGCTCCTGTGCCGATGCGGACAAAGCAAGAACAACGGAGGCGACTAACGCACGCATACGATTTGCGCCGATCTTACTAGTTGGTTTTGGGGAAACACAAAGAATTCTCCCAATCCAAATGCCGACTCTAAATACAGGGCCGTACATTGCGCGGTATGTCAGATCGCCATATGATGCGCTTTCAGCGTGACTCCCAATGGAGGAAGAATGTTGCTATTGCTGCTCGCCACGCTCTTGCTGCAGGGAACCCCGGCTGCTCCACAGCCGGGCGTAATTACTGGGCGAATCTCGTTTGCCGATGGCGCGGGTGTCGCTGGTGTCACGGTGATTGCAGTGCCTGCCCCTCCGGCCGAGGCGTATCTTCCCCGCTTGCCGAGGGCGCGCACGGACGCATCCGGGCGGTATCGTCTGGAAGGTATTGCGGCGGGAACTTATACCCTCACCACGGAGATCAAGCCGGGTGGCATGACGTTCTATCCAGGCGGCGTTCCGCAGGATCCCTCTGCGTCAGTATCGATTGCCGTAGTGTCCGTGACAAATGGAGCGACCGTTGAGATCGGCAATTTCACCACCAGGGAGCCCGGCTTCAAGGTCAGCGGCCGGCTTGTAGTTGCACCTGCACTGCCGGTGTCCGGTCCGATTCCAGTGCAGTTGAGCGGCGGAGCCGGTGGTGGGCAGGTCGTGGAAAGCGTCATACGTCCCGATCGTACGTTCGAGTTTCCCAGGGTTACCGCAGGGACCTACGTGTTGGGATCCATGGCCGGTGTGCCGACCACGAGGGTTGTGGTGGCGGATCGCGATGTCTCCGGTGTTGAGCTGGGAGCGGTACCGGGTTTCCGAGTCACTGGCAGGATTGCTCCTTCCAGTCCAGGATCCCCGATTCCGCCTACGCAAATTTTTCTTCGAGTGCGGGTCGACCGTACGGGGCCTCTGGTCGGCGCTCAAGTGCTGGATCTTTTGAATCCGTTGAACAGGACACCTGATGGAACCCAGCGCGGCGACGAACCGCGCGGCACCGGCGGCGCTATGGTCAATGCGGATGGCACATTTGAATTCCTTCGGGTTCCGCCCGGAACCTATGTGGTTCAGATGATTCCCGCAAAGCAGGGCGAGCAGGTCCTTCCCGATATTTCGAACCGGCGGGATCTTCCTGTGATTGTGGTGGACAAGGAGGACCTGACCGGCGTTCAGCTCCCATTGCAAACCCGTTGAGCCGGTCTGCCGGTACAACGAGGAAGCCGCGTCTCCCGCCGGAAAATAGGGGCGCGTCTGCATAACGCAGGGGGCACCCTGCCGAAAGACGAAAACAGTTCTTGACTTCCAACGATATCAATAGTTAGATAAACTACATCGAGATTAAAGATGATTCGATCAAAATACGAGACGTGGAAGCCCATGCTGGAGTTGAACAAGACGATCTGCCATGCGGTGCGCAATGGACGTTGTTCTTCGGTGCAGAGAGCGGTAAAACTGGAGCGCGTCGGCGCGCAGGAGGTCCTATGAGGCATCGCCGGTCATGGCTTACGGTCCTCGCCATGAGCGTGGTGTGGATATGCGCGCCAGCGCGGGCGCAACAACCGCCAATCTCTCCGACCTCCCCGGCGTCTGCAACTTCGAATGATCCCGCCGTACGGTCCGAGTACGGAGTCGTGCCGGGGCGTCGAGATTTCAGCGAGAACAACCCTGAACATTTCATCAGGGATGCAGGCTATCCGCCCGGCGTGTTTGCCGTATCCATTCCGGATCGTCCGCAGTTGCTGGCATTCGATGTGAACTCGAACATCGCGGCCGTCTGCACGCGGATCGATCCGTCGCCGGTCGCTATACCGCCGAATGTCGGCGCCAGGTACTTTCGTTTTAAATGTCCGGGCACCTGGGACAGCCGTGAGGTTGTCTTCCTCGATGGAACCGAGTTCGCACCAACGCGCGGCGAACAGCTTGAATGGACTGCCCTCGCTCGCCCTTCTCCACTACCGATGCCGCGCCTGACGCCGGCCGGCGACCTCCATGATTACGCGGCCATCGCGAGTACGACCTTGCTCCCCGGTCAGTTCCTGATCAGCGCGGCATGGTTCGCAGGAGAGTACCTGCCGCGGAAGGAGTACGACGATCTGCGCGACGACTTCATCGCCTTTGGGCACTATCAGCTTCTTGACCGGACTCTGTTCATTGGCGAGTCTCAGCTCAAGCCCTCAACAGTCCTGTATGAGTCCAGAGAACCCGTCGAGGTTCGCGAGGGAATCGAGTGGGCGTTCCTGCCACAGGATGCGTCCGAGAAAACGTTTGCCACAATCTCCGCGCTGTACGAAATCCCGAACGGCTACCTGGTGAGGGTTTCGATGCATCACGATCACGAAGGGTTCGGCGACGACGAATCAACCTACTTCTACGCCTTGGAGAAGGGCCGGTGGCGCCTGCTCGCGAAAGCGGAGGAAACAAGGCTCTAATAGAATCCCGGACCATAATGCGGTCCCTTACGGGCGCAGGTTCGGCCACTCTTCGATCTTGATGCGCGCTACCAAAGGAGCCCCGCCTTTGCCATCGGGATGGAAGATCAAAGCTTCGCCATCGGCAACAGCTGTGATCTGGGGAAACGCGCGAGTGAGATTCGGCATGTGCGTTATGAGAATCGTATTGGTTCCGCCCGGGGTCTGAGTTATTCGGTCCTGCAGCCACTTGCCTTGATCGTTCGAAGCGGCCTGCATGTTCTGGCCGCCCTCGCCCAATTCCGGTATCGATTTGGGGTTGGACCATTGTGCCAGACGAATGGTTTCCATCGCGCGGTACGTTGGACTCGTGAGCACTTCTCCAATTGGGATTTTAAGCTCGCGCATCGCCTTTCCCATCGCGGTTGCGGTTGTCCGGCCCGCTTCGTCAAGCTGGCGCTCCAGATTGACGTTGTCGGTATTGGCTCCCGCTTTGGTGGGAACCTCGCGCGGTGAACTGGCGTGGCGCATCACGATGACGTAACCACCCTGCTTCAGCGCAGCGGCGAGTGCAGTGCCTGACAGCGTTTGCGCGTAGGCGCTACCAATCAGAGCGAGAGCCGAAACGATCAAGACAAAAAGACGGGTAGTGATCCTCATCGCGCTAGTCCTCCTCAGATTGATGGGAGCGATTATACTCTCATACCAGCCAACTCGATCGCACCGGGCCAGGGAGTACACGATGGTTGCTACATACAACTCCAAGAACGATTTCCTCGACGCCGTATCGTCGCACCTTGAAAAGCAGGAACCTCAGGCCGACGTCCGTTCAGCGCTGCTTGCGGGTATTTCTTCGGCTGAAGACGACCTGCGGAATGAGCGATCGGATGAAAAGTCTCAGGCCTTCCATCTGAAACTGGGAGCATGGGTGATCCGGGATAGCGACATCCCCATCCTCGAAGCAGTGAATTCCACGGCTGCGGCCATCACTCTGACGCTGACCACTGGGGGCATCGCCTGGCCGGCCCTAACGACGGCATTGACCTCGCTCGCCAACATCTGCTGGCGCATCTGGCGAAAGGGTGCGCATCTGTCGTCCCGGCAGATTGACGTGTACGGATTTCTGAAGGCACAGGGCCCCATGCCGGTCACCGCACTGGCGGAATCGTTGCAGAAAGCCGGCAAGAATCTTACACAGGACGATGTCGGCGCTGTGCTGCAAAGCCTCGCCGAGATTGAATTGAACGACGGAAGCATCATCACACTTGCCTCAAAGGACGGTAACGGATATTGGAAGGCGTTGAAGATCTGAGGTCCGGCAAATTCTGAAAGGGGTAATGCTATGGCAAATATCTCGCAGTTCGTTCCCGGGCTTCCTTTTGACACCCTGGCGCAGTTCGAAGCCACGTCCGGGCTGATGTTCCTGAATATGGACAGTGAAGCCTTCATGCAGGCGGGCAGGAACTTTGCCGGCAACACACCGACTCCGGAAGATATCGAACTTTTTTCCACGATCAATCACGAAACCTATCACTACCTTCAAACTCTCGCGACCGGATATCAATACACGTACGCGTCGGAGGTGTGGCGGTTGATTGTCGACGAGGCCAATGCGCAGGAACAGCAAGAAACCAACAAGCGACCGAAAGAAAAGACTAAAAAGGGACTGGAGTCGAAGCGCCTCACGGGCTTTCAGAGACTGGCCAACAATGCCCAGCAGGCACGCGTGTGGGAAAACGACGCACATGGTGATCTCTCGTTGATTGCGGCCAACTTCCCCGTGCTGGCGCGGAGTTTCGACCAGCTGTGGGAAAAGATCAAAGCCCCGAACTCCGACGGTCTCTCCGCGCTCGAATTGATTGAGGGCAGCGCCATCGTTTATGAACATCTGTTGACGCATGGACGGGACGAACTGGAGGACCGGCTGGCAAAGGCGTGGGACGCAACCGGGGAAACCTATCGGCGCGCGTTCGACATTGCGCAAAGTGTGTGCGGTCCGCGAGCCCTCGACATGTTGCTCCCAGCCACCGCGCTGGCCTTGCGATATGAAAGCCCGCCGGAGGCGTACTCTTTTTTTCTGAAGAGTCTCCATGCATCCGTTCCCGGAGAAGAGATTTCCGTAGCACGCGCCACCGCCGCGAAGACGCCTCGCATCCCTGGAGCAGGCAAGTATCTCGGAACAGCGCTGGATGTTCGAAAGAGTCAATCCGGAAACGAGGGACGCTACGCCGTTTATGACGACGTCCTCGACAATTGGGAGAAACACGCGTGGGACTTCGATGAAATCGAATTGCTGTCCAATCCCGGTCCGGCGCAGAGGATGGGTTCGTTTGCGGTGGTCATGGTCGTCAAGGAAGGTCCTATCCGATCCAATCTGAGTATGGAATCGCTGGTCCGGCGATTGGTGTGCAGCAGCCTCGTCCTCCGCACCGCAAAGCTTCCGAGATACCGCCGGGATGTGGAGAAGCGCCTGGTGGAACGCATCCATCCAATTATTGGGACTCTGGTCGATCCGCTCGCGGCGGCGGACGAGTACAACCTGCTCGGACTCCAGTATCTCGACGAGGGAGATCCCGATCAGGCAGAGCTCATGATGAACTCTGCTCTCTCCATTTATGAAAGCCATCAGTTCAAACAGGGTATTGCGCGTGAAAAATACAATCTGGGATTGGTTTACGTTGCGCGCAATAAGCACCATCGCGCACAGGAGTTGTACCGGGAATCCCTGGCAATCTCGGAAGAGATTCAGGACGCGCAACTGATTGCGCAGGCTTCAGCGAATCTGGGCCATGAGTACATGCAGGTCCACCGTTTGGAAGAAGCCGACACATTGATTCGCAAGGCCCTCGCACTGGAAGAGAGTCTGGGGCTCAAAGAAGGAATGGCCATCGACTGCGCCAATCTTGGAAAAATTGCTTTTGCGCGACAGGAATTTGCCGAGGCACGGGAGATGCTGGCCAGGTCTGCAGAGCTCTACCGGGCAGTTGGGAATGATGCCATGGCCGGTTCGATCGAGGAGGCGATGACAGAGATCGGGCGGGCGCAAGGTCAGGGGTGAGTTCTTACGGTTGCCATTTGCACCGTTGTACAAATTTCTGTACATTATTTACATGCCAAAGAAGTATTCAATTGCAGACGCCCGATCAAATCTACCAATGATCGTTGATCAGGCCGAAGCAGGCTTAGAAGTCGAATTGACTCGTCATGGCAAGCCGGTCGCAATCGTTATTTCTCATCGACGGCTCGAACAGTTGCGTGGGAACCGCGTGCAGTTTGGTGACGCCTACAACGCGTATATCGAGCGCCATTCGGTACGGGCGCTTGGTCTCGAACGGGAGTTCTTTGAATCGCTCCGGAGCAAGGAAACCGGGCGGAAGGTCTCCCTGTGAGTCTTCGGTATCTTCTCGATACGATGATTGTCTCGTCCCCCGTTTCTAAAGAGCCGGACCCTGGAGTCGTCAAGAGACTTCGGCAGCACGGAGCAGAATCTGCAATTGCGGCCCCCGTGTGGCATGAGCTGAAGTATGGGTGCGAGCGCCTTCCGCGGGGAAAACGCCGTGAGGGACTCGAGGAGTATCTTGATGATGTCGTTGGCGCGGCGTTTCCGATTTTGCCTTATGACAGCGCGGCGGCAGCGTGGCATGCGAACGAACGCGCACGACTTGAAAAGTTGGGAAGCCCGTCCCCGTACGTAGACGGCCAGATCGCCGCAATTGCGCACACCAATGGACTCATCCTGGTAACAGGCAACCGTAAGGACTTCATCCGATTCAAAGATCTTCAAGTCGAAAACTGGGAATCGCGCCGCTAGCGCGGCCCGCCGCTTGACATACGAAGGAGTTACTAGTAAATACTTCGTACATGACGCCGCACAAGTCCGCTGAACTCCCTCGTCCGACCGATGCAGAGCTCGACATCCTGAACGTGTTGTGGAAACTGGGACCCTCGACGGTGCGGCGCGCGCATGAGGAGTTGGCCGCCGTCAAACCGTGGCGGTACAGCACGATGCTCAAGTTGATGCAGATCATGGCGGGCAAGGGGCTGCTGCTGCGCGACGAAAGCGACCGGTCACACGTCTATACTCCAGCGATCGAGCGCGAACGGACACAGAAACAGTTGGTGGGACGGTTGATGGACAAGGCGTTCAGCGGTTCCGTGCGCAGTCTGCTGCTCGGCGCTTTGGACGCGAAACCGACATCTAAAAAAGAACTGGCGGAATTGCGGCAGATGATCGAAGAGCGCGAGAAGGGAAGGAAAAGATGATCGGACATGGGACTTCTTCCGAATGGCTGCAACGCGTGGCGGGTTCGCTGCTGCATTTTGTTTGGGAGGGCGCGGTTCTGGCCTTCGTTGCAGCCGTCGCGCTGCGCTTGTTGTCACGCCGTTCAGCGGCGTCGCGCTATGCCGTGTCCGTCGCTGCGCTGGGGTTGATGCTGCTCGCGCCGTGCGCCACCTTCGTGTTCTATGGCGAGACGGGCGCCGCGGCCGAGAAAGTTCTGCAGTTTCTGCGCCCATCGTTCGCAGAAGCAGGCCGTGTGGCCGGCACTGCCGGCGCCGCCTTGTGGACCGGATGGATCGTGACACTGTGGGTGGCCGGCGCAGCCGCCTGCTGGACACGGCTAATCGCCGGATGGATCCTTTCGCTGCGCCTGATCCGTTTGGCCACAATCGCTGTTCCCGCACAGGTCCACGGACTGCTGGAACGGGTGCGCGCCGCGATGCCGGTGCGGCGACCCGTACGGCTGCGGATCGGAGAACGCGTGGGCGGCCCTGTGGTTTTCGGATGGCTTCGCCCTGTCGTTCTGCTGCCCGTGTCGGCGCTCACCGGCCTGAACGAGGATCAACTGCTCGCGGTCCTGGCGCACGAACTGGCACATGTGCGGCGGCACGATTTCCTGGTGAACGCGCTGCAGCGTGCGGTGGAGTCGGTATTGTTCTACCATCCGGCGGTGTGGTGGCTATCGGGGAGGATCCGCGTGGAACGGGAACTCTGCTGCGACGACCTGGCGGTGAGTGTCTGTGGAGACCGTTTCGTTTATGCGCAGGCCCTGGTCGAGCTTGAACGGGCGCGCGCATCGGCGCCGGCTTTGGCTGTGCCCGCAGCGTCGGGCAGATTGGCCCGGCGAATCCGGCGTCTTGCCGGTTCCGAAGAAACGAATCGGGACTGGCTGCCGGCCGCCGCGGCGTTGCTGTTGATGGTGGTGTGCGTCGTGGCCGGAGCAGGACGCACCGCGATCGCTGCCGTGCCCTCGCCGCCGTCGGCTGCGATCACCTCGCCGGCCGTTCGCGAGCCAGGCCCTGTGGAGGGCGCGCTGAGCGCCGCCGCGGCGATCCTGACGGCACAGACAGCGCTAGGCCGCGGGCAATCCGCGCCCGTGATCTCGGCGGCACGGGAAGCGGCGCGCAAACAGCTCTTTGACCTGCATGTCGATTACAGTGTCGAGACTTTCGTCAAGCAGGCGGCTGAAGGTGATGCCATTGTCGTCCGCACGTTCCTCGCTGCCGGAATGAACCCGAACCTTGTCGCCATTTACGACTTTGGTGGAGTCGTCTACGAGAAGAACCAATTGGTGCGCCAGAGCAACCCGGAAGTGACGACGGCCTTGATCGCTGCGGCTGCCAGTGGCCAGACCGAAATCGTCCAGCTATTGCTTGCCGCCAAAGCCGACGTCACCCTGAAAACACGGCCCAACTCGGCGACGGCATTGTCACGTGCCGCCTCGCGCGGTCATCTTGACGCGGTGCGATTGCTGCTCGGCGCAAGTCCCGGTCAGGCGGAGCAGTCCGGCAATCTGGCTCTCGTTGAAGCCGCAACAAACGGTCACGAGAATGTCGTCCGGGCCCTGCTCGACGGCGGCATCGCCCCCAACCCGGCGAGTTCAAGCGATGCCTCAGCGGTCTATGTGGCCGCGTGTGGCGGTCACACCGGCGTGCTCCGTGCGCTACTCGATAAAGGAGGCAACAGCAACGCGCGTAGTGCATCCTCCGAGCCCGCGCTTGACTGCGCCCTCCGACAACAGAAACTGGCTGCAGCCAGGCTTCTCGTGGAACGCGGCGCAGACGTCAACGGCATTGGACCTTGGAGAACAACTACCCTTGATCTTGTAATTAGTTCGTCCATAGTTGAAGGGCGTGTTGAAATGATGGCGCTGCTGCTTGATAAGGGAGCAAACATCGACGCACTGAACGCAAACGACCAGACACCGCTGTTTAAGGCAATCGGCTATGTGCAGAGGGCGCGCTCTCAGTTTCGCGGCGACGATCAGGATCGTGAACAAACCGCGGTTGTTAATCTGCTAATTGCACGCGGTGCCAATGTAAATCTGAAGAGCGGAGGGACAGCTGCCTTGTATGAAGCGGCGCGGAACGGATTGACCGACATCGTCCAGGCCTTGCTGGCGAAGGGCGCCGACGTCAACGAGATGTCAAATGGTAAATCCGCGCTGGGGGCAGCGGCGCCTTATCCCGAGATCGTTCAGATACTGCGCAACGCTGGCGCAAAATAGTAGCGCTGAAGCGGCGCAGTACGTTGCGATGGAATTCTAAGAATTCGCCAATGCAAGACTGGCTGCGTCCAGCCGAAGCGCTTCGATCCGGGCGCGTTGATTGCTGGCGCGCTGCCGCAGACTCTCATAGTCCAGACTGGGCAGTGATGTGTTTGTTCGACTCACCTGCTGGAGTGCGCTCCAGAGTGCGACTTTGCCTTCGATTCCAATGGAAAGCGCTTCCAGCCGTTCGAATCTTTGCAGCGGACCCCGCGCGTCGTCGACCGCGTTGAATTTCACTTCCGACAGCTGTTCCGCGAGCCAACTGCCGGCCTTGCGAATCCTGCTTTCGGTAACGCCGGCGGCGGCCATCAAACGTTTCAATGATTGCCGGTCTTCTTCGATCTCATTTCTCATGGAAACAAGTACCGGCTCATCTTCGGAGCCATCGGCGATGAAGTGATCGAGAAGTTCCACAGCGAAATTGGCGCCCGCAAGATGATCATTCAAATACGTCGCGAGGTGTTCTCTGGACATCGCACGCTCCTTTTTCACATTTTGCAGGCTTCCTTCGCCGTGCCGCAGTGTGGTACAGCAAGGGACAACTTGCGGGCTTCATTATCTCCTAAGCCGGTGGATCGCGATGACGCGTCGTGGTGACCCCGGTCAGGATTCCCAACCCCATCATGCAAATGATGCCGACAGCGATCCACCGCGGCGGCACATGGAGAAAATGCGCTCCAATCGCCAACCCCACGATGAGAACCATATATCCGACCAAGTACATGCCAGCGGAATCTGGCTATTTGATGTACAAGCACGCGGAATTCCTCAGGCGGGTACCATTGAGGCAAGCCGCGTTCCCAGCCGCGTTAGCGGCGGCACTTTGCTAGCCACCGGCGTCAGCCGGTGGTACTGCAATGGATGAGAAACAGAGTGCCGTAGGCACGACAGATCTATAGATGATTGGTCCAGAATGTATATTTACCTGAAACAGTAGCCCAGGCCATGATTGACCTTCCAAGTACAAGCGAGGAGAGCCTCGGAATTATAGATCTGTCGTGCCTACGGCACTCTGTATTTCATTTCTGGATATACCACCGGCTGACGCCGGTGGCTAGCAAAGTGCCGCCGCTAACGCGGCTGGGAACGCGGCTTGCCCGCGGACAAAGGGGTGACTATTTATTTGGGTTCACCCGCGTCGCGAATGACTCCAACGGCGACGCTGGTTCGCGCCCCCGCCATGACATTGATGGGCGTGCCTTGCTGTGCATAGCGAGCCAGAAACTCGGCATTCTGCCAGGCGCTGGCGGGCGGGTTTTCCCAAACAAACACGGTATAGGCGCCGGGTGGAATCGGGTCGATTACGAAATGTCCTTGCGCGTCGCTTCGCGCGGTCTTGTAGAGCATGGGATTCTGCCGGCGGCTCTGCGGAGGAACCAGCACCACGGTGGCTGCGGCGACGCGCTTCTGCTCCTTGTCCGTCACCACTCCTTCGATGCTCGATCCGTCGGTGCTCACAAAAACATCAACAGGTTCGATTTCCGGCGCAATCACTGTCAGTCCATTGTCGTACACGCTGACGCCGCGCTGCCGGATGTCGGCGACATACGCCGTTGCGGGAAGGGCTGCGGCCTGCGCTGTTGGTCCTCCGCGATTGCCCGAGGGCTCCGTGCCATTTCCGATCCCGATCAGAAACCGGTACTGGCCTTCGGGAAGGAGTGGGATTGTGAATATTCCGCCGGATTCGATGACGGGAGAGAACTGCAAAATCTCGGAGAACACTCCCGATGCGGGCCCGTCGTTGTGGTTGGCCGCGCTGTCGACGGGCAAAACCGTGATCCGGAGATCTGCTGCGGCCGCTCGTCCATCGACGAGGATCCGTCCCTTCAGGTCGAAGCCCGTGCGGATCGTGACGACGACATCATTCACGTCGGTTCCGCCGAGAACGTCGATCGCGGTTCGTCCAAAGGCCCATGGCGCGCCTGCACGAGCCGGAGGATTGGCGGTGCCCCAGCCGGTATTCGCGGCAATCGGCACTCGTGCAAATATTTCGTAAGCCCCCGGCAAAACATTGTTCAGTTCGAAACTGCCATCCGCGTTTGCTGCGATCGTTTCGCCGCCGTCATAGTCGGGAAGTGAGAGCCCGAGCGTATCGCGCCGCGCGATGAAGAGATTCGGAGTGGAGGGGCGCACCTGACCCTGGGGATTCAAGGCCGGCCCAGGCGGCACGGTGCTGACCACCTTGCCGGATACTCGCGAGGTCAACGTAGACTTCAGCTGAAAGTTGTAGCCCGATAGTTCTTCGCCTCCACGGAGCACGATTCGTTCGGCCATCGACGGGTTGCTGACTCCGGGGAACATTGTGAAGACTGGAATCTCTTCGCCACTCCGGTTGTTCCCGCGCAATGGAGGACGGCGCGGATTGACGGCGAGAAAGTATTCACCTGGCGGGAGGCGATAGAGGCGATACTCACCTCGGTCGTCGGTCTGCTTGATGTTCGTTTCCGTGAATGTCGCGTTTCCGTTGGAATACGCGCGCTGCAGTGCCTGGACGGGAGTGTCGGACAACGGCTTTCCCGCTGCATCGACGACGCGGCCGCTGATGGTTCCACCCTGAATCATGGTCACGCGGACGTCCACCGGCGCGTTTGCAGAAACGACTGCAGTCACTGAAGCCGTCGGTCCATAGTAGCCATTGACCGGCGGCGCGAAGAATCCCAGGCTTTGCGCCTTTACCGTCACGTTGCCTGCAGGCACTTCGGTAAACCGGAAACGTCCGTTGCTGTCGGTTACTGCCGACAAAATGGAGGTGGGACCGCCGGCCTGCGCGGCCCCACCTCTTCCAGCAGCTCGAAGCACATCCTGAGCGACTTCCACATACTCTCGCGGCATGCCGATGATGTTCGGATCGTTGTTTGCCACCGCGTCGATCAACTGTTGTGCCATCGCGGGAGTCAGTGTGATGGGTTGGCCCGTGGGTCCCATAATCGTGGGATTGACTCGGACCGCCGAACCCGTGACGGTGATCTGAACATCCGGAATCGGTTCGCCCGTTCCTTCTCGAACGACTGTTCCCTGAATGATCCCCGCTGCGGGTGGACTCGCCACCTGTCCAGTGGCACGCGGAACGACGCTTACTCCGGCCAGTACGGCAAGCGCCATTGCGAATAACGCGGTTCTCTTCATGGTGAAAGCCTCCGTCAACGATTGAAGGAACGGGCCGTGTCTGGTGACGAGCATCCGCCGTTCACTCGCCATGTTACGCGCGCTCCACATGCAACCAGAACGCCACGATGCAAGCCGTTGATTTGACGCGGGAGACTCGCATTCGTCTGTGAATATACTTCACACTGTGCGGATGGACATAGCGGCGGTACGATGTGCTTTACTTGGCTACAGTGATATTAAACAATGCGCCTTTGTGGCTGAACCCCTTTTGGAAACACTCCATCCAACGGACCGAACGCCTTAGATGAATGTCAATCTCCACGCGGTAGCCGGCCTGCTGATCGCGGCGCTAGGCGGCTTGACGGTCGGACTGGAGCGTGAGTGGTCTGGCCATGCAACCGGCCCTCAATCCCGTTTCGCGGGTGTCCGCACATTCACGCTTCTCGGGGCACTTTCCGGATTGTCAGGCTGGCTATGGTCTAACGGTCTTGAAACCCCCGCCATCGTATTACTTCTCGGCGCCGCCGCTCTGATTGTGTCCGCTTACTCAAGAGCCTCGCGCCAGAATGTGGATGCAACAACCGAAGTCGCTGCATTGGTTGTTATCGCGGCCGGTTTCATTGCGGCCATTGGTGGATGGGCTCTGTCCGGTGGTGTGATCGCCATCACCACGCTGTTGCTGGTGGAGAAGTCCAGGTTACATCAAATCGCACGCGGGCTGGACGATACGGCTTTGCGCGCCGCCGTCCGTTTTGGCGTGATGGCCGTTGTCATCTTGCCTTTGCTTCCCGAAGGACCGTACGGGCCGCTGGGCGGAATTCGCCCGAGGACTCTGTGGCTGGTGGTGTTGTTATTCTCCGGACTGAGTTTCATGGCGTATCTGGCGCGCCGGACGGTTCGCAGCTCAGCAGGATACTCGGTAGCCGGAATCATCGGCGGCGCTATCTCGTCTACCGCCGTCTCCTTCAGCTTTTCCCGGCTGAGCCAGTCCGAACGGAACCCGGGCGCTTCCCTGGCAACCGGAGTGATCGGCGCCTGCACCGTTCTCTTTCTGCGGGTTGAGATAGCAGCCACGGTGCTGAATCCGAGCTTCGCACTCGCCACCGTTCCATTCCTGGTAATGCCCTTCCTTGTGGCTGCTGTACTCTTGGCAGCCGGAATGTGGTCCAACTCGAAAACGAAGGAGCCTGAACCAGGGGACACCAACAATCCACTCCAGTTCTGGACTTCATTGCAAATGGCGGGAATATTTCAGGGGGTGCTCTTCCTGGTCAACGCCTTGAGTGGAATCTGGGGCAACAAGGGATTGCTTGCGTCGGGCGCAATTGTGGGATTCACCGATGTCGATGCTCTCGTCCTGTCCATGGCCCGCAGCGCGCACGGACCGGATTTGGAAACGGCATCGCAGGCGCTGACGCTTGGCATACTATCCAACACCGTTCTGAAGCTGGGAGTCGTGCTGACTCTCGGCCGCCATCGCTTCCGTTGGCTTGCCGCAGGCGGCCTCCTGTTGATTGGGGCTGCGCTGGTGGCTTCACTCTTGTTGTTTTGATGAACTTTTCTCTGTGGGCCTGTCCGGCGGATACCAGGCGCGATAGGATTGAAACCCGCCCGATAGATTGCGGACACGAAATCCATGCTGCTGGAGAAGCCGGCAGGCATAGTAGGCACGTTGTCCCACGCCGCAGCTTATCCAGATTTCCTTGTCTCGAGGCAACTCGGACAGACGATCGCGAAGCTGTCCAAGCGGGATGTTGATGGCGTTTTCGATGCTGCCATCCTGGAGTTCGGCAGGCTCGCGAACATCCAGAATGAGCGTCTCGTCGCGAATCAATCCGAGTTCGCTCCACAACGCCACGTTCAAATCGCCGCGCACCACGTTTGCAGCAATCATTGCGCTGACGTTGACGGGATCTCTGGCAGCGCCGTATTGCGGTGCATAGCAAAGCTCGGCTTCCTCCAGATCGAACACCGAGCTCTCCTTCTGAATCGCCATTGCAATCACATCCACACGGCGCTCCACTCCCTCTTCTCCGATGGCCTGACCTCCGAGAATCCGTCCATCGGACTTCCGGAACACCAGCTTCATGTGAATGGGTCTGGCGCCAGGGTAGTATTCCACGTGATGCCCCGGGTGCAGATAAACGGACTGGAAGTCTGAAACTCCGGCGCGCTTCAGACTTTTCTCCGTCGATCCAGTCATGGCGGCAGTCAAACCGAAGAAACCGCACACGGCAGTACCTTGAACTCCGCGAAACCTGGAGTTTCTGCCGGCAATGACATCGGCGACAACGCGTCCCTGGCGGTTTGCGGGACCCGCCAGGGCGAGCAAGTCGGATTCACCCGTGATGCAATTCCGGGTTTCGACCGCATCGCCGACCGCCCATACGTTTGGAGCGCTGGTTCTCATCTGGTCGTCCACGCGAATGCCGCCGCGGGATCCGATCGCCAATCCCGCATCGCGAGCCAGAGAAGTCTCGGGGCGAACTCCGATGGATAGAATCACCACATCGGCGGGAAGGCGTTCTCCTTTCTGCGTGTGTACAAAGAGTCCGCCCTCCGGGCCGGCATCGAATCCTGCGACTCCATCTTCCAGTCGCACCCCGACACTGCGCGCGATGAGCCGCTGCCGAACCAGCTCCGCCATTTCCGGATCCAGCGGCGGCAGCAACTGGCTGGCCACCTCAACGACCGTTACCTGCAATCCGCGATGAGCCAGATTCTCCGCCATTTCCAAACCGACGAAGCCGCCGCCGACAACAACGGACCGGCGTGCGTTTCGAGTTTCCAGCCACTGGCGAATTAAGCGGCTGTCTGGCACGGTGCGCAGTGTGAAGATTCCCGGCAGATCGATTCCCGGCAACGGCGGGCGAATCGGCGCTGCCCCGGGAGCCAGCACCAGCGCATCATAGCGCTCGCGGCGAAACTGGCCGGAATCAAGATCGCGGACCTCCACTTCCTGAACGGCGAGGTGGAGTCTTGTTACTTCGTTCCGTGTGCGAACTTCAATGTTGAAGCGCTTTCGGAATAATTCCGGCGAAGCCACCAGCAGTTTCCGCTCATCCTGGATCACGTCGCCCACGTAGTAGGGAAGGCCGCAATTGGCAAAGGATACATATGGCCCACGGTCGAGAATCAGAATCTCGGCATGTTCGTCGAGACGGCGCAGACGAGTCGCACATGTGGCGCCCCCTGCGACTCCACCAACAATGACCACACGCTTCAGTTTATCCACACCGTTGACCATTGATCATGAATCAACGTTACTACACTTCAGACTACTGCTGTCCCCGTTGCCCCCGCTGCCCTCGAGCACCGGCGGCAGGCGCAGGAGCGGCGCCAGGCTCCGGAGCGGGTGCGGCAGCTCCTCCACCGCCACGGCCGCCTCGACCTCCGCCTCCAGCGCCGGCGGGAGCGGGCAACGCAAACGCCACCAATTGTGCCGTCGTTCCGGTAGCTGCGGTCGAGGCCGACGGTACAAGAATGAATTGACGTCCCTGATGCACGTAGGTCATCGGCACGCCCGTCTGCATTCCGGGCATTGGGATTTGCGCGATGTCTTCACCGGTCTTTTTATCGTAGGCGTGAAGCAACGGATTCGTTCCGTCGCCGGCAAAGAGCAACGTCTTCGTTACCATGATTCCGACCAGTCGCGGACTACCGGTCTTCGGAATATTCAGCCCCTGAAGTAAGGGATTATTTTTGACGTTCGGCGGCGTGTCTCCATTCGCGATCTGCCACGCGATGGTTCCTTTGTTCATGTCATATGCCGTGATTCGGCCATAAGGCGGCTTAAGGATGCTCAAACCCTGAAGCGTTGGAAACGCCGCACCGCCACCGGTCGCATAATCAAATGGAGGAAGCGCGGGATTCGGCGGCGGAGCATTCGCCGCGGGTGTGTTTGGACGCAGCGCAATGACATAGGCTGACGGCGATGAACTGATATACACAAACCCTGTTTCCGGATCCGCCCTGCCTCCCCACCAGTTTGTGCCGCCGAAAAACATAACGGTCCCGCGGGTGCCATCAGATGCATTCGCCAGGGAGCCCGGCATGAATATATCGCCGTATCGCAAGTTGGAAGCCTTCAGTGCGGCAAGCGCCTGTTGGTGCAATGCCGGTGTGAAGTCGATCAGATCGCTTTCTTTCAAGGATTGCTGGCCAAAGGCAGGAGGCTTCGAAGGAATGGGCTGCGTGGGCGAAGTCCACTCTCCGGGAACATCCGTCTGCTTCACCGGCGTTTCGGGTATCGGCCAAACCGGTTGACCGTTGGTTCGGTCGAATACATATGCAAACGCCTGCTTCCCGGTTTGCACCACCGCCTTGATCGGCCGCCCGTCGACATTGATATCGAGCAGGATCGGCGCTGCTGGCATGTCGTAGTCCCAAATGTCGTGATGCACCAGTTGCTGATGCCATATTCTCTTGCCCGTCTTGATTTCGATGCACACCAGCGAATTGGAAAAGAGATTCGCGCCGGGCCGGTGGCCTCCATAAAAGTCATTGGTCGCGTCTTCGACGTTGAGATACGCATAGCCCAGTTCCTCATCGGTAGAGAATGGCCCCCAGACGCCCGCATTGCCGGAGTAATCGGCCGAGCCGTTCAGCCATGTGTCGTATCCGAATTCGCCTTTTCGTGGAATGGTGTGGAAGGCCCAGAGCTTCTTCCCCGTACGGGCATCGAAACCCATCACATCGCCCTTCACGTTTTTGTACGAAGGTGTGTTCGGCGTTAACGCGGGACCGACCATGATGACGCCGTTGGAAACCACCGGCGGAGAACTGTTGCCGATCCTTCCAATGAGATCGCCGGAAAAATCGAGATCGAGCGATTCAAAAAGATCCACGGTCCCCTTTTGTCCGAACGTCGGAACCGGAGTACCGGTCTTCAGATCCAGCGCGACCAGACGGAATCCCGGCGTGATCGTGATGATGCGTTCCTCGTCGCCATCCTTCCAGTAGCCGATACCGCGCGCGTACGTGCGGGCGGCTCGCGCTTCGCGATCGTCCTGGGGCGGCCTCCATGTCCAAAGGGTTTCGCCCGTGCCTGCATCTGCCGCAACAATCGTGCGCCGCGGACTCAATGGGAAATAAAGAATACCGTTGACCATCAGGGGAGTGACTTCCGTGTTGGTCGCCCCGAAGTTATCGAACTTCCAGCTCCATGCGACCTGGAGATTCTTGACGTTATCCCGGTTGATGAGATCAACGGCGGAGTAACCGGTGCTTCCATTCTCCGCGGAATAGGATTGCCACTGTCCTTGCTTCGCGCCTTTCTGCGCGGCCAGCGGCAGCACCAACATCAACGCGGGAATCAATAACCACAGAGACACGTTTCGAATTAATCGCGACATTCATTTCTCCTCGTGACTGGTCATGCGTCCGTTACGGATTTGTCGGACGGTACACCGGCCCTTCAAACGATGTCAAGAAGTGGCGGCTGGCGACTGTAGGCGTGGTGGCTGTACAGGGTGTCGACCAAGAAATCCCTCTCCCGCAACGGGAGAGGGGGCCGCGCAGCGGCCGGTGAGGGGTACCGCAAGTAACGATAT
>JBGPBY010000032.1:0-24256 GCA_041481485.1 Terriglobia bacterium | reverse complement strand
GCAGAGACTCAGTAAGGAGGAAACCATCATGTCCAACGTACTCAAGAGAATTGGCTTTTTCGCAGCGGGAGCCGGCATCGGTGCGGCTGTGGTCATGCTCTATGCACCAAGGGCCGGCAAACACACTCGCGCCCGGATTCGAAACTCGGCAAATCGAACGATGCATCGCATCGAGGAAATTCGAGACGATGTCCGATCGACCATGTCGGAAATGATTGACGAAACATCTGAAGCGGTAGCGTCGGTCATCTCTTCCGGCAGGAATGCGACCAGATTCGGCGGTGAACGTGTTGAAGAGACTCTGTCGAAAGTTCGTCAACGCATGGACGACGGCCGAAAGCGGATTGAGGGATATATTCGATCGATTGCCAGTTGAGCCGGAACGGGCATCGATCTAAACGGCGAAGACGAATGTAACTCAAGCCGGCTTCTCGGTTTGACGCCATACCAGCGGTAAGAACATCACACTGGCAGCGCAGAGCAGAACGGGAATAACGAGTAATCCGAGAACCTGAGGCGTGCCCAGCTGTACCTTCACGATATAGCCACCGAAGACGGGACCCAGTATCGCGCCAACTCTGCCGATACCGACCGCCCAGCCGACACCGGTGGACCGAATCAGGGGTGGGTAGAATGCCGCCGACAGCGCATTGAACGCGAATTGTGTGCCCGATGTTCCCGCTCCGATAGTCAGCAGAAGCAGCCACCAGGACCAGCTGGTGGAGGGAAGAACCAGGAACAATCCCAGGCTTGCAGCTGTAATGAGGTAAGCGGTCACCATCGCTCGAACGGTTTTACCGCGGTCGACATACCACGCCATGATGAGGCCGCTGATAATGCCACCGATCTGCAGCATCACACCGCCACGGGACGCCGCTCCCGGAGACCACCCGGAAGAATTGAGCAGAGACGGCAACCAACTGATCAGGAAAAAGAGCGAGAACAGATTGAGCGCAATACCAAGCCACAGCAGGAGCGTCCGCGCCCGATAGGCGGGCGCAAGCAGAGCGAGTACGGATTGCCGTTCCACACCACTGCGTTTCGTGAGCGTGATATTTCGGGAATCCACGTCCGGCGCGAGCCGAGAAAGAATTGCCGCGATGCGCGCATCGCCTGGTCTTTTTTCAATCAGGAACCGCACGGATTCGGGCAGACGGAGAAACAGCGCCAGGCAGACGATGATTGGTGCGACACCGCCGGCGATAAACACGGCTTTCCACCCAAATGCAGTATGAATGGATGGCGCGGCAAACCCCGCAACCACCGCGCCCAGTGCAATATTGGCGTACATCAAGGTGATCAGCCCGGCTCGCCGGCGGAGCGGCACGAATTCGGAAGTGATCGCGGTTGCATTGGGAACGCTGGCGCCAAATCCCATCCCGGTCAGAAAGCGCCAGAACGCAAGTTGGTCGGTATTCGCGGACAATGCGGTGCCCAGGGAAGCCACTCCCATCAGTGCAGTCGCAAGCAGCAAAATCGGCCGGCGCCCCCATCGGTCTCCGAGACCGGCGACCAAAGCGGCACTGACGGCGTAGCCAAGAAGAGCGGCGGTTTGCGGCAACGTAAAGTCGCCGCGTGTCAAATGCCATTCCGGGCCCAGCCAGTTGATGGACACCGCCAGCGTCTGGATGTCATAGCCATCGAGAAAGATGACAAAGGAACACAGCACGATCACGCTCACCTGCACAGCGGTCAACGGACGCTCATCAATCAATTTGTCGACTGCAACCTTTTTCAGATCTGTGATCACTTTCGCTCCCTTTCCTGCTCTTCTCGGTCCGACGCATTATCCGTCAAGATGATGTGTTTCATACGGAATCCTTCACACAATCTTGAACGCCCACTCTCAACTGTGAGACAGTGCCCCTTCTACTATGAGCAAAGATCAGGATTTGCGTTCTGCCGCCCGCACACTACTTGCGTTCTCCGCCCGTGCGGGAATCCGGTACATGTTTACGAATCTGGGCAGCGATCACCCCGCTTTCATTGAAGCATTCGCCGAAATGCAGCAACGGGGCGAGCCAATGCCCGGAATTGTGGTGTGTCCCCACGAAATGACGGCGTTGAGCGCTGCTCATGGATATGCAATGGTCACGCGTCAGCCGCAGCTGGTTCTGGTTCACGTCGACGTGGGCACCCAGAATCTTGGCGGCAGCGTTCACAACGCAGCCCGCGGACGCGTACCGGCGATTGTAATTGCGGGATTGTCTCCCGTTACCGACGGCGGCGATCGTGTGGGCACACGCAACGAGTTCATCCATTACATTCAGGATATGACGCGCCAACACGAAATCGTGGCGCCCTACATGAAATGGTGTTACGAGCTGCGGGCGCCTGAAAGCATGGAGTCCGTGATGGCACGGGCTATTCAGATCTCGACGACGCCTCCCGAGGGGCCGGTGTATATCACTGGCGCTCGTGAATTCTGGGAAGGAACAACACCTGCGGCAGCGGAAGATCTTGAAGACTGGCCCGCATCGCAACTGGGAGGATTGGGCAAGGAGAGCGTCGCGGAACTCTACCAGGCGCTCATCGCGTCGAAGCGGCCGATCGTCATCACCAGCTATCTGGGACGTCAGCCGCGAGCGGTTGAACTTCTGGTTGAAATCTCGGATCGCATCGGCATCGGTGTTTGTGAAGTAAGTCCCGCTTATATGAATTTCCCTGGCCGGCACGAGCATCATTTGGGCTATCGGCGAAACAGTCTTGTCGACGAAGCGGATTTAATCCTGATGCTGGATGTGGATGTCCCATGGATTAAGACCAGGGTTCAGCCGCATGCGGAAGCCCGGTTGTTCCACATCGACATCGATCCGCTCAAGACTGGCCTTGGTTACTGGCATTTCCCTGCACAACGAATCCATCAGGCCGATTCCTGTGCAGCCTTGGGACAGCTGTCGGAAATAGTTCAGACGAATCCGCCGGGACGCCAATTGCGCGTCGACTGGATCGCATCCGTGCGCCGGCGAGCGCAACCCATTGCCGGCGTCGCCGAAGAAGGATCCATTACAGCGGAAGAACTCACCGAAGCGGTGAGCGAATTGATAACCGACCGTTCCGTGGTGCTGTTTGAAGCACCCACTTGTACCGAACTCATACCGACTATTCTGAAGCTTAGTAATCCAGCCAGCTATTACAACAGCGGCGGCGCGGGTCTCGGCTGGTGTATCAACGCATCCATCGGTGCGAAGCTCGCGCGTCCGGATGCGGAGGTCATTGCACTGGTCGGCGATGGCTGCTATTTGTTTGGCGTTCCGAGCAGTGCGTACTGGGTGGCAAAAACCTATCAGACACCATTTCTGACGATCATCTATAACAATGGCGGCTGGAACGCTCCGAAGCATTCCACGCTGGCAGTCCATCCGGAAGGCACCGCCATGCAGAACGATACGTACTGGGTCACGGTGGGTGCAGGCGCTCGCCTTGCCGATATTGCGGCAGCCGCCGGCAATGCCGAACCGTTTCACGTGTCCATCCGGAAAGAACTCAGAGACACATTGCAGCGCGCGCTGCAAATCGTGCGCGGCGGCCGTTCCGCGGTTGTCGACGTCGCTGTCCAGCGGATTTCCTCGCAGATCTTAAGATAGGAACTCCATCGCAGTTGCAGGAGCGCTGAGGATGACCAGTACTCTCTTACGAATTGCTGCAGGTCGACACGAGAAAGGTTGGCACAGCCCTTGAACTCAGCGACTGAAGCGACCTGTCCGCGCTCGCCTCCACCGGCGATGGCATCAACGAGATCGGCTCGAGTCCCAAGACCTTTAAGCTTTCGATGAAACGGAATTCGTAACCAAAACTGTCAGTACAGATAGTCGTCGAACGAGTTGTACATAATGACGGCCGCTGGTGACAGCAATATATTCACTATCGTCCGCTGTGAGTTGGCGTAGCTGGTCTTGCTTTGAGGCGTCCTGATCGATGCTCTGCGAGTGAAGTACTGGCAGAAACAACTCCTGCAATCGGTTCAAATTGATGGAATGCGGCGGACCCTGATTTTCAATTTTTTCACCAAGCTCTGATGCCAATAATTGTTCAGCGGCATATTCGTTTGGCAATCCACTGCTGAAGGCCATAAAAAACCTGTTTTGAGCCAGGCTGACAGGCCCGGCAATTGCCGCAGGCGGACCAGGATTCATTTGTCCGTCTGGAAATGGCTCAATGAGCCTCCACTGACGCGCCGCGGCCTGAGATCGAAAATAAATTCGCTGAAACCTTTCGTCGGAGCGAAGAAGGCACCTGAAGATCATCTCGCTGTATGCCCAGCCGAAAAACTGCTTCTGTCTTTCCCCGATGGTGCCCAGGAAGACAACGGCCTTCGGCCGCCCAAGTCGAATCGCACCCGCCATTAGGACCAACAGTCGTGTTTCCCACCAGGCATGACCATCCTCTAAATCGAGAATGACTACCTCGCGGTTCATGGCATCTCTCAATGTATCGAGGATCTGAGCACTGCTGCTGTCGTTTACTGCGCCTGTCCGAACTCCAATATTTGTTGCAACAAATTCGATTGTGGGTGCTGCGGGGGGAATTTGCGCCAGGTTAACTTTGAGTCCCTTGAATTCAAGTACCGCGCCGTGCTGGACAAGGATTTCGACCAGGATCAGGAAAAGTGGAAGAACGCTGAAAAAGAATATGCCGATAAAGACCAGGCGTTCGTTCTCTGCACGCGGCCAACCCATTGAAGCGCGCATCAACTCGACCGCAACGAGAAGCAGGAAGAGGATCAGCGGAACTGCAAGAACAGCAGCCCGCCTGGAGTAGGGCCAAAGCACCGTATCGCGGTCATTCATGCCTGCACCTGTACAAGGATTTCAGAAAAGTTGCGAGAGTTTACCATCGCCAGACTCAGCGACGGGGCGGGCTGGGCAAACCTTGGCGCACGCTCCACTATTCCAGCTGCGCTAATCTGAGTCGACACCGAGTCCCAAATGTAGTCGGCGCTTGGATCCACCATTGCGTTCATGATGTCTTTGATTGTTGCGGTTGGCCGGTACGTATCGGTTTCCTGTGCCGCCCGAATACCGCCGCCCGCAAGCAAGCCAATCGATAGAAGAAAGAATATGGGTTTTCGCATTTCGACATCATCCGCCCGCCGGTTCCCGAAGTCAAAAACCGCAGAATGCCGGTAGCGGCAGGCTAGAAAATCATCCACCCTAGAGTTTCAATCAATTCGATGTCTGCTTTTTGAACCAAAGGACTGCCCGAAACTTCCGCACGCGTCAAATTTATCGCGATCTTCTTATTCGGTGAGTCGACTTTTTCGACCACACTGGACGGGACAATGACCGATTTCCCGCCGACCCAATTGCTGGTGTCGATAACGAGATACCGCACGTGCCAGGATTCGTCTACGAGAAACTCTTCAACGTGACCGATTGCTCCGTCGGTCGCATGGACATGAAAACCGCGCATATAACTGGTCTTATGCAGCATCGTTTACCTCCGGACTGAATAAACTAACCATGATCCATCCCCGCGCAGGATGTCAAAGAATTCTGCGACGGCCCCGCTGTAGGCGCGATCTGTGAAGTTGTGAAGGTATGCGATTCAAAGAAATCCCTCTCCCAACGGCAGAGGGGGCCGCGCAGCGGCCGGTGAGGGGTACCACATGTAACAATTCTTACTTGCGGTACCCCTCACCCGGCCTTCGGCCACCCTCTCCCGTTGGGAGAGGGATTTTCTGGATCGATCGCGTCTCATTGCCTCACGCTTCTATAACCCCGAATTACCAAGAGCATTACTCATTAATCAACTGAGCTTTCCCGGTCGGCACATTGACCACCCTGAATGTTTTGCATAAAATCGGAGCGCTTCTAATCTCACGCGCTTTCCGCGCCGCACACAGAATTCGAATATGAGAGTTGGACGATCAAGACGCGTGAATCGGCTGCTCAGCGTCGTTCACCGGTGGATCTGGGGCGATCTTGACCGGCGCGTGCGTAAGCTGCTCTCCTTCGCCGAAGTTGAGATCGATGGCGGACGCGACATTCTTCGCGCGGCGGAAGTCACTGCGGATCCGCTGTTGCGCCGGCTCTACCTGGCGCACGCGATTGACGAACTCCATCATGGAGACCTGCTCCGTCAACGCGGCGCAGCTCTTCTCCGGACACGGACCAAACGTACTGCACTGCCCGCGCCGGCGAGCTGGCTTCCGTCTGATGGTCATGGCATCGACGACCTGCACATTGGCGACGAACCCGATGAGTCGTTGCTCGCGTTTCTGCATTTGTCAGAAAAAGCAGCCGCTGGCCGCTTCTCAATCTATCGGGAGGTTGTCGCCGCCGACACGTTGACGCGCGCCGTGTTCGAAGAGATTCTGCGGGACGAGGTGTTTCACATGAACTATACCTATACTCAGCTCACCCGTATTTCTCCCGGATCCTACCGGCGACGGTTGTGGCGCGCGCGCGCCAGCCGCCTTTGGAAGCAGTATTTGCGTGTGGCGGCCGCGATTGCCGGCCTCTTCGGGACAATCATGCTCACCGTGGTTTACTTCATCCTGCTTCCACCGTTCGTTTGGCTTGCCAAGCGTGCCGAGCGGCGTGAGCCGACTGGCTGGACCGAGCATCCACTCGAGCACAATGAATCGTTCACCGGTCAATATTGAGATGAAGATTCTGGGCATCTCCGCGCACTATCACGATTCGGCGGCCGCGCTTGTCTGTGATGGTGTGCCTGTCTGTGCGGTTCAGGAAGAACGCTTGTCGCGCCGTAAAAATGACGCCGCCTTCCCGGCCGGCGCGATTGAATGGTGCCTCGATCACGCCGGACTCAGTCCTGACAATCTCGATGCCGTCGTCTTCTACGAGCGCAGTATGCTCAAGTTCGAACGCATCCTCACTTCAGCACTGCGCGCGTTCCCGAGATCCTGGAGGTCCTTTCCTCACGCCATGAAGAACTCGCTCGGGGAAAAGGTATGGACGCGCGGCATCATCTCGTCGCATCTCGGCATACCTCGGCGCAAGGTCTTGTTTACGAGGCACCACCAGTCGCATGCGGCGGCGGCTTTTCTGACTGCGCCCACAAGGCGGGCAGCGATCCTGACTGCAGACGGCGTTGGCGAATGGGCGACTCTTACGGTGGGCCACGGTGAGCGCGCCGATGGAGGCACGGCGATCACACTCCTGCGTGAAATCCGGTTTCCGCATTCGCTCGGCATGTTGTATTCGACCTTTACGGCATTTCTCGGCTTCGCCGTAAACGAAGGCGAATATAAAGTCATGGGGCTCGCCGCCCACGGCCGGCCGACGCAAGTGGATCGGGTGCGCCGGCTGATCCGCCGGACGCCGGACGGCGCATTCGCTCTGGACCTGGACTACTTCGAATACCATTCCTCGACGACACGGTCGTATTCGTCCCGTTTCGTAGAACTGTTCGGCCCACCGCGCCTCCCCTACGAACCGATCGACCTCGACACGGCGGAGGGTCAGCGTTTTGCCGATTGCGCAGCCAGCATCCAACGAGTGCTCGAAGACACGCTGGTCGACATGACGCGCGCACTCCAACGGGAGACGGGCTTACGGGATCTCTGTCTCGGCGGAGGCGTTGCACTCAACGGTGTCGCGAACGCCAGAATTCTTGCCGAGTCCGGATTCGAGCGTGTGTTTGTGCCGCCGGCGCCTGGTGATGCCGGCTGCGCACTGGGCGCGGCTCTCTATGCCGATCGCGTGTACTTTGGCCAGCCAGACCGGGACGTACCCGATCATCCATTCTGGGGCCCGCCTTTGGACTCCAGGGATCTGATGCGAGCGGCGCGAGAGGATGGCCTGGACGTCGAAGAGATCGCCGACTCCCAGTTGATCGAGAGAACGGCGGATGAACTCCACGCCGGACGTGTCATTGGCTGGATGGAGGGGGCGTGCGAGTTCGGACCTCGATCGCTCGGCCATCGCAGCATTCTTGCAGCGCCGCATTCCAGTGAAATGCGCGACCGCCTCAATCGCGATATCAAGTACCGCGAAGAATTCCGGCCCTTCGCGCCGGTCACACTTGCCGAGTCGGCCGATCGGTATTTCGAGTTGCCGCCCGGTGGCTCCCGGCTCGGCCGTTTCATGTCGGGAGTGTTTGCCGTGCGGCCCGAGTGGCGATCGAGACTGGCTGCGATCACTCATGTAGATGGTACAGCTCGCGTTCAGGTGCTTGAGCGCGAAATGGCTCCTCGCCTGTCCGCGCTGCTCGATGCTTATGGCCGCCGGAGCGGGATTCCAGTGCTGCTCAACACGTCCTTCAATGTTGCTGGAGAACCCATCGTGTGTTCGGCGCTCGAAGGATATTCGACGTTTCGGCGCTGCGGCATCGACATGCTGGTCGCGGCACCGGTGGTCGTCACGAAGCGTGGACCTTCAACCGTGAAATCCGCGAAGGAGGAAGCGGCGGTATGATCAGAAAACCCAGCTGGACCCGGCGGCGATTGTTAATGTTCGCGAGCATGGCTGGATCGATCGCGGATCTCGCGCGGGGGATGTGGCGCAGAGATTCCGGCAGCCGGTGGCTCCTCCCGCTGGCGGTCTTTCTCTGTGTATTTGGTTTGGTGCTGATACTGGCGACCACAGTCGAAGCGTTGGCACCATTCATCTACGCGATCTTTTGAGGATGGACCGTTTCCGGGATCTGCTCGCCTGCCCGGTGTGCGCAAATCGGCTCGATCCAAATCTGATGTGCAGCGGCTGTGGCGAGGTGTTTGAAGCGCCAGAGGGAATTCCCAACCTTCGTCTACCCAGCGGTGCGCGCGTCGACGCCGTCCGGAAGTTCTACGAACACACTCCCTTCCCTGGGTATCCCCCACGCGATAGTCTGCACGCGCTTCGCGCACGGGCCGAACAAAGCATGTTTGCGCGACTCCTCGACGAGGCAATCCCCGGCAATGCGCGAATCGTCGACGCCGGTTGCGGAACCGGTCAGATGAGCCTGTATCTGGCTCGCGGGGATCGCCTGGTGGTCGCCGCAGATTTGTCGCGCCCATCGCTTCGACTTGGCGCTGCCGCTGCAAGGCGCTTCGGCATTGACCGCGTTTTGTTCGTGGAGACCGATCTCCAGAGCCCCGCCTTGGCGAAAGGCTCTTTCGACGTGGTCTATTCTTCGGGCGTGGTGCATCACACGCCGGAACCACGCGCCACGTTCGCCCACCTCGTGCGGCTCGCCCGCCCCGGTGGAATCATCGTGCTCGGTGTCTACAATAAGTTTGCCCGCGTGCCGCTGCGGCTGCGACGCATTGTGGCCCGGCTTTCGGGCTTCCGGTTTATTCCGTTCGATCCGGTGCTGCGAGATCGGCGCAGTGAACCGGCACGACGAGAGGCGTGGCTGCGCGACCAATACCAACATCCCGAAGAGCATCGTCACACGCTTCGAGAGGTGCAGGGCTGGTTCGAGGAAAACGATGCCGAATATCTCCGGGCCTATCCGACTGCGGTGTTGGACGAGGAACCGAAAGGGCTATTCGCGCGCGCGGTCGACAATTGGCGGGCAGAAGGCTGGCTGGCGCAACTGGGCTGGATTCGCCTGCTCGGACATGAAGGCGGGCTCTTTTTCACCGTAGGCAAACGCCGGTGAAACTCGCGCGAGTTGCCGCTGCCGGCCTGGCATTGAGTGGCGTGGCACTCCTCGTCACAGCGTTCGCCGCAAATCAGCCATGGCTCGACCGGCATTTTCTGCCGTCTTTTCTTCTGCCGCGTTATCGCTACATACAAATTGAGACGATCGTTCGACTATTCCTGGGAACCATTGGGACGTTACTCGTATTCATAGCGCGCCCCGCCGCCAGGTGGGTCACGCCGCGAACCGCGCAACTCGCTTTGCGCGCCGTGATCGCGGCAGTACTCGCCGTGGTGGCCGGCGGACTGGCGCTCGATCACATGGGACTCGGTCCAACGGAATGGCTGGCTCGCGAAGATGAGCCGCGACGCCAGCCCGATCTGCGGCTTGGCTGGACGCTGCTTCCGGCGCGCATCGGACACAAGACAATCGGGGGGCGCACCGTGGAGTATGCGGTCGATGCCGCAGGATATCGCGTCCACTCTCTCGATGAACCGGTCGATCACGACCGCCCCACGATCCTGTTCGCCGGCGAGTCCATGATGTTCGGCGAAGGACTGGACTGGGACGAAAGCGTACCGGCCAAGGTTGGTGCGATCATGGACATTCAAAGCGCAAACCTGGCCGTTCACGGTTTTAGCACCGATCAGACGTATCTCAGACTCCAGGAGGAATTGCCGCGTTTTCGTCATCCGGTGGCGGTCGTCTCATTGTTCATGACAGCACTTTTCGGCCGAAACCTCGACGACGACCGGCCGCATCTTGGGCCAGGTCTCGTCTGGCTGCCGGCCGTCCAGCACACGCGGCTGAAGTCGCTTGCCACACTGCTCGTCCCGTATCGCAGCGATGCAACCGTCGAGCGCGGAATAGCAGTTACCCGCGACGCGCTTCGCGCCACGCTGGAACTGGCGCACGCAAGCGGTGCAATACCACTGATCGTCGTGCCGCAGTTTGGCCAGGAGGAAGAATTGGAACGAACTCTGCGCCGCCGTATCCTCGACCAGGCCGGCTTGCCGTACACGCTCGTGGAGATCAATCCGGCATGGCGCTTGCCGTGGGATCAGCATCCCGACGCGCGCGCCAGCTATGCCATTGCCAGCGCCATTGCGGTTCGGCTGCAGAGTCACGGCACTCTGCGTGGTATAGCGATTATAAACCCCCGGCTCACGCCGGGGGCTAAGGAACTGCCGCCGCTTACGCGGCTGGGAAGGAATTAAGGCCTGTTCCAAAAACTTCCAATGTGATTCTTTTGCAGCGCAAGGGGGCGTCGCCGTTACCGTTACGGACTCGGACGTCACCGGAGTAACCATTCCCCTGCAGTTCTAACTTCACCGGAGTGCTGCTATAATTTTCGCAATTTTTCCCAGGACTCCCGTGGAGGTTCCCGATGCGTTGTGGCAGAGCGACCCTGGCCGTGATTCTCCTGTGTGGCATTTCGATCCTTGCGACGCCGCAGGCGGCAAGCCTTCCCACACAACTCTCCGACGCCGAATTCTGGCGGCTCTTCACGGAATTCTCTGAGCCCACTGGCGACTACCCGTACCAGAACTTCATGACCAACGAAGAGACCATCCAGGACATCATGCCGACGTTGACGAAGATCACCAAGCCCGGCGGCGTGTATCTTGGCGTTGCGCCGGAGCAGAACTTCACGTACATCGCCGGAGTGAAACCGAAGATGGCGTTCATCTTCGATATCCGCAGGCAGAACGCCATCCTTCACCTGATGTACAAGGCGATCTTCGAACTGTCGCCCACCCGCGCGGACTTCGTCTCGCGCTTGTTCTCCATCAAGACCACGGATAGTGTTCCCGCGAGTGCGAGAGCCAACGGACTGTTCCTCGCCTTCGAGGGACTGAAGGGCGACAAGGCCTACTACACGGCGAACCTTGCCGCCATAAAGAGCAACATTTCAAAGCACGGCTTTGCCCTCACCGCGGACGATATCCAAAAGGTCGAATTCGTCTATGACGCGTTCTTCCGCGCGGGACCGGCGATCGACTACAAGTTCGAAAGCTCGTTCCCTCCGAATATGGCGCCGGCACCCAATTACATTCAGGCCATGACCGATACGGATGCCGACAAGAAGGCATGGAGCTTTCTGGCCACAGAGGAGAACTATCAGGTCGTCCGCAACCTGCATATGAAGAACATGATCATCCCCCTGGTGGGTGATTTCGCGGGACCCAAGGCCATTCGAAAGGTTGCGGAGTACGTCGCCCAGCACAATGCGATCGTCTCCGCGTTTTATCTTTCGAACGTGGAGTATTACCTGGCGCCGCAGGGCGGTGGGAGCGACGCGACAACCCAGCGTTTCTACGAGAATGTTGCAGCCTTACCGATGGATTCTTCAAGCCTGTTCATCCGCTTTGTCGGGTCGCCGCAAGCCGTAAACCTTCGCTGGTGGAGAGGAGGATGGCTCCAGACGGTGTCGCCGATGGTCGATCTCCGCGACAAGGTAAAGGCCGGCGTAAAGCTGACCTATGCAGATGCGCTCCAACTCATCCCCGATGCGAAAACGATGGTGCGGTAGGTTACAGGCTAATCCTTCCGGTTTGCGGGGACGGATTCCGGAGATACCGGCTTTACATAACAGGTTTCATGATAAGTTTTGCCATGCACAGTGAGCTTTTCTTCGTATGGTGCAATACGAATACAACATTCATCGCACCACACACGAAAATCGGGAACCTTAACTTTCTCCTTAACTGTTTTCACTTTCACTCCTTTATTTAACTGACGCAGCCATTTGCCTTTGAAAGCGCAATACTTTGGCGGAGGTGTAGTCGGCCCGGTGCAGGCATTGCGAAGAGGCGCAGGTTAGAAACAGTTTGCCCGCCGGTTCGGGAGGCAGTTCTCTATTGCTGTAGTCGACTGCAAACAAAATGGGCTCGCTGCACGACTGACAGTTCACCGCGAGATACCAGCGGTTGTCGACTTTGGACCATGACGCATTCATTTTATGTTTTCCTTAAATATTGCTCAAAAACTGATGGATCAATGGGAGTAATGAAGTATCAAATAACCAATGACCGCCTGGACGACAAACGCCGCGATCACGACTCGTTTCAATTGCGTCTCCTGACATCACGGAAATGCAGCGGGTCCCTGAGATTCTGCAATTCGCGATAGTAATAGAGAGCCGTAGGCCTCTCCCCGTTCCTGAAGGGCAGACGACGGAGAAACTCGATCTCCGTCTGTGTCATGTCTCCGCTCAACGAGCGATCCTTTAGGAACTCGCGCAACCCCGGCGCTCCATCGGGTTTGCCACCACTCCCCGTCTCCACAAACTCAAATCTCTTCGAGCCGGTCGGCACGATTTTGCGATTCAGCACGACTTCGAAGCTGAAGGAAGCCAGGTCGATGTCCCAGGACGCGATCAATGGATTCAGGAACGCGAGGCAGCTCTCTGGCGTGACATTGAAAACGTCGGCATCCAGAAATTCAAGAACGGCGACCCGCATCTGTTTGTAACTTCGTCCGCTTTTGCGTGCAGCCAGACGGAGCCAGTTCTCGCGTTTCAGCTCCTCACGGATCAGCCCCTTGACGACATCCAGCAGTTTCTGGGTGATGAGGCGTTCGAGTTCGCCAAAGGGTTCCTTCTCGAAAATCGCACGAATCTTGCTTTGTCTCGCACGTTTGCACTTTTGCAGCAATAACTCCCGAACATCCTTGAACAAAGGCAGCGGCGGCAGCTGGATCTTTTTCTTGAGTTCCTGCTTGCGCTGGACGTCGGCGAGATTCTCCAGTGTGCCTACCGGCAACTTCAGAAGTTTCCCAAGTTTGCCATAAATATCGGTCCGCTCCGGGCCGGGCGGAGCTTTTTTCCGATTCAGGAGCTGCGAAATATAGGACTCGGTGACGTTGGCGGCGTCCGCCAGATGACGCTGCTCCAGGCCAAACTCCGTCAATTTCTCTTCTATGAGCTGGGACACGTCCACGCTTTTACTCCTGACTGGCCGGCAAATTAACTATTAGTAGTCACTTACTATATCAGATAAAGCTTGATTTTAAAGCATACTTCACCTAATTTAGTTAAGTACGCCTCGGCTCACCTCACTCCCAAGGCGAAACAGACCCCGAAGGCATAACCTCCGCCCATTGCATGACCGCGTGTTGGTCATCGGCGGCATTCTCGCGGGCGCCGACCAATCCGCCGGCAGGAAATAGAAAGGCAGTCCCATACATGGCGAAGCAGATCGTTCACGGCGAAAACTCCAGACAGGCAATGCTGAGGGGCATCAACGCCCTTGCCGACGCCGTCAAAATTACATTGGGCCCTAAAGGACGGAATGTCGTCCTCGCAAAGGCATTCGGCTCTCCCCTGATTACGAAGGACGGAGTCACCGTTGCGAAAGAGATCGAATTGAAGGAACCCATGGAGAACATGGGCGCCCAAATGGTGAAAGAAGTCGCATCCAGGACCAGCGACGTGGCTGGGGACGGAACCACGACCGCCACTGTTCTGGCTCAAGCCATTTTTCGTGAGGGCGTCAAGACAGTTGCCGCCGGCGCAAACCCGATGGCGGTGAAGCGGGGTATTGAGCGCGCCGTCGAGGCCGCGGCAGGAGAAATTAAACGGCTTTCCAGGCCGGTGAACGGCGAAATGATCGCTCAGGTCGCTTCCATTTCCGCAAACGGCGACTCCACGATTGGCAACATCATTGCCGATGCCATGAAAAGAGTCGGCAAGGATGGAGTCATTACGGTCGAGGAAGGCAAGACGATTGAAACCACATTGACTGTGGTTGAAGGCATGCAATTCGATCGCGGATATCTGTCGCCTTACTTTGTCACCGATCCGGAGCGCATGCAGACCGTGCTCGAAAACTGCGTCATCCTGATCTGCGAGAAAAAGGTCAGCACGATGAATGATCTTTTGCCGCTTCTGGAACAGGTCGCCAGAGCGGGCCATCCGCTACTGATCATTGCCCAGGACATTGAAGGGGAGGCATTGGCGACCCTTGTGGTGAACAAGCTGCGCGGCACATTGCGTACAGCGGCGGTGAAAGCGCCCGGCTTCGGCGATCGGCGCAAGGCGATGCTGGACGACATCGCGATTCTTACCGGTGGAAAGGCGATTACAGAGGATCTCGGTATCCGGCTGGAGAAAATTCAAATTACAGATCTCGGCACCGCAAAGAAGGTGGTTATCGACAAAGACAACACCACAATCATTGAAGGCGGCGGAAGGCGATCGGCCATTGAGGGCCGCGTCAAGCAGCTTCGGGCTCAAATGGAGGAGACAACTTCCGATTACGATCGTGAGAAGCTGCAGGAACGGTTGGCGAAGCTTGTGGGTGGCGTTGCGGTGATCCAGGTCGGCGCGGCAACCGAGACCGAGATGAAGGAAAAGAAAGCACGTGTTGAGGATGCAATGCATGCAACCCGCGCAGCGGTGGAAGAGGGCATCGTTCCCGGAGGTGGAGTTGCATTTCTTCGAGCGATTCCTGTGCTGGACAAACTCAAACTCGCAGACGAAGAACAGATCGGCGTCAACATCGTCAAGCGCGCTCTTGAAGAACCGCTCCGGCTGATTGCGGCCAACGCAGGCCATGAGGGCTCCATCGTGGTCGCTAAGGTACGCGAATCGACCAAAACCAATTATGGATTCAACGCCCAAACCGAGGAATACACCGACATGATTTCAGCCGGTATCCTGGATCCAGCCAAAGTTACCCGTTCGGCGCTTCAGAACGCCGCATCCATCGCGTCACTGATGCTGACGACCGAAGCTCTGGTCGTGGATATCGCCGAAAAGGGAAATGCAATGGCGATGCCTGCCGGCGACTCTTCGATGTACTAAAACTTTATGAAAGATCTTCTATCAATTCGCTATATCGGATACAAAAGCTTACCGGAAGGTGGCCGCTGCCTCGATTTTTCGTATGGCCTCGGCGTCGATGCCAAAACCATTGCCGTCGAAGTGCCGCTGTCGTTTCTCGAGGGACCTCAGCGGATCGCGATACAGGAGGCGTCGGGCATTTGTTATGAAACCCTGAGAGTCAGGCTTCAAACAGATGCCGAAACCCCGCCTGCCCGATTCGGCCTGACGGCGGCAGACATTGCACAGCACCGGCACGTTGCCCCGGTACGCGGCAGCCGTTTCAGGAAGATGCCGAGTCCAACCACTTGAATTCCAGATTGAACGGACATTGAATTCCCGTTGATTTGTGAAATAGACGACAGTACTGGACGCCGCGCTTAACGGCTTCGCGGTGGGGCTTTTGAATCGGCATCAAAAGGCTTTCGCTGCACTTTCTTGCGTTTGGCCTTTTGGGCTAACTTACTTTTGAGACGTTTCCGCTCTCCGGGCTTCAGAAAAAATGAGTGCTTCTTTACATCCTTAATAATGCCCTCTTGCTGAACCTGCCGCTTGAAACGCCGAAGTGCACTCTCGATGGATTCACCATCGAACATCCGAATTTCTGCCAATTATTGCCTCCCTGAATCTGTGTTCGTATATGAGTATGATTGGCATGTCCGTCAGTAGCAAGACGTCATTTAACAATGCGAAGCAAAAATCCTCGCAGGGGCGTACTTTGTAAGAAGACCGGTTTGCGGCAAACCCTTTAACGGATAAGGAGAATCGGGGATGTTGAACGGATTGCTCTGGGCAGTCGTCATCGGCTTGATCGCGGGGTGGCTCGCAGGGAAAGTGATGAAGGGCCGTGGCTACGGCGTGCCGATAGATATCCTTCTTGGCATGGTTGGGGGCGTGATCGGCCGCTTTGTGTTTGGACTGCTTGGCCTTGGCGCGTGGAACCTGATCGGCTCCATCTTCGTTTCGTTCGTAGGTGCCGTTATCCTGATATGGCTGGTTCGAAAACTGAAATAGGCGCTGAACTATGGGACTCATCGATAAGCAAAAGCCATCGGATATCAAAATCACAGAATCGTCCGAATGCCAGATCAAACGCGACACTAATGGCATCCGAATTTGCGCAGTTCATGGGAAACCGCTCCGCCAACTGACTACGACTGGCGATTCAGGTCCGGCAGGACTTCGAAAGATCAATACCTGGAAGTGCCTCGACTCCGGGAAGTCGATCATGGAAATCGAAGGATTTTGATTTCGGTACTACTTGGCGGACCGGCAGAGACCCCCCAAATGACAATTGAACATTGAACAGTGAACATTGAACATTTCTTCGGGGAAATGTTCAATGTTCACTGTTCAATGTTCAATTGTCATTTGGGGGGCTTGCTATTTCCCGCTAAGCACAGGCCCCCACGATGAATTGAAGTGATACGGGACGCCCGTACCGATCATTTCGACGCGGCGGATCAAGTTGTTTTCGATCCGAAACGCCTCGGTGACATGAATGCTCGATGCGCGGCCGGCGAAGCTGCTCGTATCGGCAATCTCACCGTTGGTCAGTTTGATCTGAGAAACGGTACCGTCCATGTCGAACATGCAGTTGCTCCACACCACACCGCGCTCTTCATCGATGAGCGGGAATCGCCGGTGGTGGACGTTGTTGACGATGCCCAGATAGCCGCTCTCGAGTTGTTTCTTGCAGCTGGATCTCGAGTAGTCAAAGTTCGGAGTAGTGGGCCGTGCGCCTGGGGTGTTCGTCGTATGGGAACCGTTCTCGATGCGGTCGCAGTCATCGGTAAACGGATAGAAGCCCTTACCGTCGTTTTTCTGAACTCCCTCGAAGTAGGCGTTGGCAATTGCGACGAGCTGCTGCCGCGACGCGCGCTGTGCGGGCGGAATCGGCTGCAGCCACAACGCTTCGGGCTTTTCCAGCTTGTCCATGGCGGCGATATTGTTCGGTCCACCGCCACCCGACCGGAAATACGATGTTTCGATTTCGGTGATCCGCCCCAGTTGCACGCGCAGCCGCACAGTCATGAGCAGCACTCCGCCTTTCTCGCGCATCGTCCCCATCCAGCCCGCCTGGCCGGCAACGGGATCCGCGAAGCAGTGGTTGTAGGCGCCGCGGCCGGTTACCGTCTTCCAGAAGCCGTCGCCGACGGCCATGATCTGTTCCTGTTCGGTGTATTTCACATCGGCCGAGAGAGGCAGCCCCTTCGGATCATGTGCCAGAACGGCATCGAGATACTGGTTGATGAGTCCTTCGAGACAGGCGCGGTTGCATTCGGCAGGAACTGGCCCGACGGGCAGCTTCTGTCCCAACATGGACGATACGAGGCAAAGTGCAACAGCCAGGCTAACGACCGTGAAAACGATTCGCATGGGGAGACCCCCTAGGGCACGCATTATAGATGGATGGACCAAATCAGGAAACTCGATCGCAGTCCCTTGCTGCGAGCTATTTCTGTTTTCGCGATTTCCGTTTCTATTCTGCAATTAATCTGCGGATGTTCCGGTCGTGATACGCTCCGCTCACTTTCTGACTTGTTTCAATATTCATGGAGGAATTATGAGAGCAGTCACTCGACTTGGATTTACCTCAGCGTTAGCCTTGATGCTTGCGGTTCCTGCCTTTGCCGATACGCTTTACAACAATCTGACTCCCAATGGATTGATTGGAATTGCTTCGCGTCCCGATCAAGCGGTGTTCGAGATCGAAACTGCGGACGACTTCTTTCTTGCATCTCAAAGCTTGATTACGTCGGCAAGTTTCATTGGACTCATCGTTCCGAACACAGGCGCGACAGCATCGGTGTCGGCCATCAATGCTGAAATCTATCGAATTTTCCCCCTGGATTCGAATACGGCGCGAGTTCCCAATGTCGTCACTCGCGTCAATTCACCATCGGACGTTGCGTTCGATGAGCGTGAAAGCCAGAGCGCCGAATTGATCTTTACGACCTCCGTCTTAAGTGCGACATTTACTGTGGCCAACAGCATCCAGCCCGGAGGGGTTCATGCATTGCCGAACCAGACCACCGGCGGCAATGGACCGTTAACCGGACAGGAAGTGATGTTTACTTTGACCTTCACAACCCCTTTCAACCTGCCGAACAATCATTACTTTTTCGTGCCGCAAGTTGCCGTCAATGGCGGCCAGTTTTACTGGCTTTCTGCGTCGCGGCCGATTTCCGGCGCGGGTACTACTCCGTTTCCAGCCGGGGTTACCGATCTTCAGGTATGGACACGGGACCAGTTCCTCGATCCGGACTGGTCCAGAGCGGGAATGGATATTGTGGGTGGTGCGAATGCCCCAACCTTCAACGCGGCTTTTTCGCTGGAAGGAAGCGCGGTTCCCGAGCCGGCCGGCCTGGAAACGCTCGCAACAGGACTGGGACTCCTCATTGGGCTGATGCGATTTCGTCGTTATCAACGAAGCGCGTCGTAGCTGAAAAGTATTCAGGTATTCTCCACGGGCGATCGTGTCTCGTCGGAGAAGCGATTCCGACTGTAGGGGCGGTCTATGACCGCCCACACTTCGGAGGATTGCAGGCCTCTCAATTGTGGACGGTCATAGACCGCCCCTACAGTCGCTCACGCCTACCGTGGGCCCATTACGAAACTCTACCTAAACTTGAGCTGGGTAGTCACTTCGAGTGCTGATCGGTGTATCCGGCCTCAAAGCATTTATGTACGCCGTAATCGCCCCAGCTCCGCCGTTTTCCGTCAGGCATCACCAGGGACTCGGCATTGAACAGTCGCCCAGACATGCTGGTCGCATTTTCCGGACTGGCAATTTGCCAGGTGATGTTTTCCTTCGGTAAGTACCCGCAGACTTCGACGACGTCGCCGACTTTCAGAGTGTCCTTTGCGAAGCCGCTGCGGTTGAGTTGAACCACCGAGGGGCCTTCGATGGCCCACCGGCGCGGATACCCATCCGGGACTTTTTCCTCCAGGAATAGGATGCTATGAGGATTGATCAGGTTGAACTGGACAATCATCCCCTTCACGCGGACGGCTTTCGTGGTGTCGTAATTTCCCAGCGAATGATGAGCCAGTAGCGAGCCCGTTGAAACAAACACCACAAGCAATGTGAGCCATCCGATCGTCGTTTTTTTCATCTGGAACCTCCGGTAGGCAGAGTCTGTTTCGTCATCGTGTTCGACGACCATAGTACGGATCGCCCGAAGCGCTTCCAATGACCTAAAAGATACCTAAGAGGCGTCAGTAAAGATTGTGCTGGTTCTTTGAATGAACCGGCATTGTACGCCCGAACGGGGATTCGCACCGGTCACGCTTCGATCAATGGATTGTCAGGCTTTGGTTTTTTGGCAAAAGTTATGAATGCCGCGAAGCGGCTACCGAATAGAGCCACGGAGTGGCGGCATCCCCTTAGCCACCGGCGTAAGCCGGTGGGACCGATCGATAAATCCATTCCAGCCGCGGAGCGGCCACAGATATAGAAAACCCTTGATCTGCCGCGCCTCCGGCGCTTTGTTGATTTCCTGATATCGAGACCACCGGCTCACGCCGGTGGCCAATGGTATGCCGCCGCTAACGCGGCTCAAAAATAGAATGCGATTCCTTCATACCGAATTCGAAGTCCCGGCCTGGAGCGGAAGCCAGCAGTGCGCGCGTGTATTCGTGTCGTGGATTCTGGAAGATCTGCGTTGCCGGTCCCTGTTCGACGACGCGCCCCTGCTGCATCACGACAACACGATTGCAAATCTGCGCGGCAACCCGGAGGTCATGCGTTATGAAAATCAATGTCAGATGCAGCCGCTGCTGTATTTCTTCAAACAGCGCCAGAATCTGCTCCTGGACCGACACGTCTAACGCCGACACCGCTTCGTCGGCAATGATTACTTCCGGTCCCACAGCCAGCGCTCGCGCGATGCAGATGCGTTGACGTTGACCGCCGGAAAATTCGTGAGGGTATCGATTGAGGGAATTGGGGGACAACTGGACGAGTTTCATCAATTCTGCGGAACGCTCTCTGGCCTTGGCCTGGCTTGCGCCAAAATTGATCGGACCTTCCGAAATGGCAGCCCCTACCGTGCGCCGTGGATTGAGCGACCGGTAAGGATCCTGGAACACGACCTGAACCTTCCGCCGGAACTCCAGGGCTGCCGCGCCGCGTAATCGAGTCACGTTCAGACTGTCGAGTTCGATTTCTCCGCCAGATGGTGTAATCAGGCGCGAGAGCAAGCGCGCGACGGTCGACTTTCCGGACCCGGATTCCCCGACGATTCCCAGAGTCTCCCCTTTGTAAACTTCCAGGTCCACCGCGTCGGCGGCAATCACTCTTCGCGACTGCCGCAGCCAGCCTCCACTGTCGAAGATTCGGGTCAGGCCTTTCGCATGAAGCTTCACTCTGGCATCGGAGCCCAACTGCAGTTTGCGCGGTTTGAAGCCTGGAACTGCAGCCAGCAGCATGCGCGTGTATGCATGGCAAGGCTGCGAGAGGACATTCGATGGGAGTCCGGATTCAACAACTTCTCCGTCCTTAATAACAACCACCGTGTCGGCAATCTCAGCGACCACGCCAAAGTCATGCGTGATGAATAAAACAGCCGTGTTGTTCTCGCGCTGCAAGTCCCGAATCAGACGAAGGATGTCGGCTTGTGTCGTGACGTCCAGTGCCGTGGTTGGTTCATCCGCGATCAGCAGCGCAGGTTTAAGAATCAACGCCATCGCGATCATGATGCGCTGGCGTTGCCCGCCGGAGAGCTGATGCGGATAGGAGGAGTAGATGCGCTCGGCATCCGGCAGCCGCACATGCTCCAGCATTTTCAGAACTCTTTTACGGCGATCGCCGCTGGACAAGTTGCAGTGCTGAACAAGAAGTTCATCGATCTGCCTGCCGCAGCGCATCACGGGACTGAGCGCGGTCATTGGCTCCTGGAAGATCATCGACATCTGCTGGCCACGCAGTTCACGCAGACGACGCGGTGTGCCCTCCAGGATATCTTCACCGGTCAGTAGAACCCGGCCTGAAGTGGCTCGGACATTGCGCGGAAGCAGGCCCATCACCGTGTGCGCGATCATCGACTTTCCAGATCCGGATTCACCGACGAGACACATGAGTTGGCCGCTTCTTACAGCAAAACTGACGTCGGACACCGCCTTTGTTCGATCCGCACCTCGAGGCAGACTGACGGAAAGCGCATCCACCTGCAGCACAGGGTGTGTCATGGCTATTCACCTCTCCTGCCGAAGCGCGGGTCCAGCGTGTCCCGCAATCCATCGCCGAGCATGTTTACGGAGAGGACCGTGAGCGCGAGAAATGCGCCTGGGATGAAAACGTTGTGCGGGAACAAATTGAACGATGCGCGGCCCTCGGCCATGATGTTGCCCCACGTCGGCCGATCCAGCGGCAACCCGACTCCAAGGAAACTCAGTGCAGACTCCATTATCATCGCGACGGCACAGACATACGTGGCCTGGACTATCAAAGGAGCGACAGCATTGGGCAGGATGTGACGCCAGATCAGTTTGCTCGTGGACGTACCCACTGAAATTGCTGCTTCGACATAAGGCTCTTCTCGAATGGACAGCACCAGCGAACGAACAAGGCGCGCCACGCGAGGAATCTCCGTCAGTGTGATGGCGGCGATCACGGTTTCGAGCGATGCCCGCCACAATGCCACCAGGAACAACGCCAGAAGAATTCCGGGAATGGCCATCAGCCCGTCCATTACCCGCATCACGATTCCATCAATCCATCGCACATAACCCGCAGCGAGTCCGACAGTCAACCCGATCACAATGCTCAGCGCCGCGACCGAGATACCAAGCACAAGCGAAATTCGTCCCCCGTAAAGCACGCGGCTGTATATGTCTCGCCCTGAGCCGTCGGTGCCCATCCAGAAAGTGCGAGCGATGTTCTCGCCGGATGGGAGGGCGAAACTTCCCGAGTAGCCCGGAACCCGGTTGATATTTCCCGAGTCCAGCCACGATGGATCCACAACGCCAAGCCACGGTGCGAACAAAGATATCAGCGCGAAAAAGATCAGAACCCCGCCGCCAAGGCGTACGGACCAGTTTCTTTTCAACCGCCGCCACGCGCCTGGTACGGCTGTGGCTGACGAAGGAAATAGGATCGTCGTCACTACAGAATCGGAAATGTCATGCATGGATTAGTACCGGATGCGAGGGTCGAAGATCAGGTAAGTTAAGTCGACAAGCAAATTCATAAGGACGCAGGTTACGGAGAACAACAAAATCACCGCCTGAACGACACGGAAGTCCCTGTCGAGCACGGCGCTGACGGTCAGGTCTCCCAGTCCATGAATGGCGTAAATGCGTTCGGTGACCACCACACCGCCTAATAAAAGAGTCAGGCCAATCCCGATGACGGTAACGATCGGCACGGCGGAGTTTGCAAGCGCGTGCTGAATCAACACGCGCCATTCGGACAGACCTTTGGCTCTGGCCGTGCGAACGAAATCTTCAATGAGAGCTTCGGAAACTGCGGCGCGAGTCACTCGCGCGATTAACGCGATGTAGATCAGCGACAGCGTGAAGCTCGGCAGAATCAAATGTCGAATGAACGGAACAAAACCGTCGGACAAGCGCTCATACCCGAATACCGGCAACCATCCGAGTTTTAGCGAAACCAGCCAGATCAAGATATATCCCAACACGAATACTGGAACGGAGAAGCCTAGCGTGGAAAAGCTCATGAGCGTGCGGTCCAGCCAGCCTCCATGGCGCCAGCCGGCGATGGTGCCAAGAGGAACAGCCACAATGACAGCAAAGAAAATGGTGCACAGTGCCAGCGCCAGCGTGGGTTCGAGGCAATCTCCGATAAGGCGTGCGACGGATTCATGGGAAGAGAACGATTCGCCGAGATCCCCGTGCAGCAATGCGCCGAACCAAATGCCGAACTGTGTCGGCAGAGGCCGCTCAAGGCCCATGCCTTCCCGTATCTTCTGGATCTGCTCAGTGGTCGCGCTGTCGCCTGCAACAATTGCGGCCGGATCTCCAGTCAGGCGGATCAGCATGAACACGATGACGATGACAATCATCAGCACAGTGATGGCGCTTAACAGACGTTGAACGAAGAACCGAATCATCGATTTCATGATTTTTTCTCCACGTTCCAGTACACGGTGAAGAATCCAGTGACGAAGCCAGTCACCGTTTTGCGTGCGGCTACTTTCACCACATAATTCCCCAGTGGAACGAAAGCGCCGATAGCCATCGCGCGCACTTGAATCTCTTCAGCAATCCGTCTGCGCTCCGCGTCAGTTTGTGCGATCGCGAATGCGTCGAGCAGACTTTCCAATTTTGGATCGGACGGCCAGCCAACCTGAGCTCCGGGATATCCCGCTGCGTTGAGCCAGTTATTCGAGGCAGGGTTCATCGACTGCACCGATGAGTTAAACGTGAGAAATATACTCCATCCGGCTTTTTGGGCTCGGCGAGCAACCAGGGCCTTAAAGTCCATGGCTTGCACATCGACTTTGAAACCCGCCTGCATGAGGAGTTGCCTTGCCACTCCGGGCAGCCTGCTGAGTGTGGCCTGATCGGTCTGTTGAAGAAGGACCACCGGGGTGCCATCATATCCGGATTCCTTAAGCAACTGGCGCGCCCGGTTCATGTCCGGTCTGGCTATAAATTCCATGCCATTGCTGCTGGTATAGGGAGTGCCGCATGGATAAATCGAGAAGCACGTGTGATACAGCTCGGGATCGACAACCTGAGTTTGAAGGAAAGCGGGTTGGTTCATCGCTGCCATGGCCGCTTGCCGGACCTTTACATTGTTGAATGGCGGCTGGAGATGATTGAATCGCAATATGAAACTCAAACCGAGTGGGTTTGTGTCGACGATCTGGACACTCGGATTCTTTTTGAAGGAAGGGTGCATTTCAAAAGGCAGAGTTTCGATCACGTCAATCT
>JBGPBY010000031.1:0-24339 GCA_041481485.1 Terriglobia bacterium | reverse complement strand
TTATTTCTCCGCGCTAAATGAAAGACGATCTCGAGTTGCTCCAGGGAACGTGGTCCGTCGCCGAACTAGTCGTCGAGGGACAAACGATGCCGGAGTCCCTTCTGAATGGCGCCCGCGCTGTCGTCAAAAAGAACCGGTTTGTGTCCCAGGGAATGGGAGCAGATTACGAAGGCACGATCGAACTCGATCCATCTCAGAGTCCCAGCCACCTCACCATCAGGTTCGATGCTGGACCTGAAAAGGGGAATACGAATCTCTGTATCTACGAACTCAAGGGCGATATCTGGAAAATGTGTATCGCCACGCGCGGCAATGTGCGGCCTGAAGATTTCGTATCACCACCCGGCAGCGGGTTTGCCGTAGAAACGCTTCACCGCGGCGTGAAGCCTGCTGCTTCCAACAGGAAATCTGCGAAACCAACCCTCGCCTCTTCACAGATACAGGCTGAACCCGTCACAGAGTTCGAAGGAGACTGGCAGATGATTTCAGGAACTTTCGACGGTAACACCATGCCGCAAACCGAAACCAAATGGGTGCGACGGACAACAAAGGGAAACGTGACTATCGTCAAGGCGGGACCGCAAACCATGCTCCAGTGCGAGTTTGTTCTCGAAACGTCTCAGTCGCCAAAGAAGGTCAGATATGTTCTCACCGCCGGCCCCTCTAAAGGGAAAACACAGAACGGGATTTATACGATTCAGGACGATGTGCTGACGATCTGCATGTCCGCGCCAGGCGGCAAGACGCCAGCCGGCTTTGAATCTCTTCCAGGCAGCGGCAATACGCTGACCAGCTGGAAACGCACTTAGCGGTTCCGAATGTAAGGGCGGTCCATGACCGCCCGCAATTTTGTGGAATGCAAACCCATAGATTGTGGACGGTCATAGACCGCCCCGACAACGAAGACGATTTGCTGGCGTATCTGCGAGCGCTGGCACAGACTCGCCAACTCACTCCAAATCCCGCGCGCCCTCCTCTCCCGAATCTGTCCGATTTGATAAATCGATCAAGTGGATCTTTGACGCTCCCCTTCACCTTCACACTAACGGGAAGCACTGAGGGAACCTATTCGATTTAAGAGAGCAGATTCACCGGGAAGCAGGAATGTGGAACATCGGCAAGCTGTCAGTTTCTTATCTTCTCGAATGGCATTGTCGCTTCCGACAACGTCCGGTCTGAAGGTTATCCGGGAATTGAAGTGAATCAGGTGTTGCGTTCCAATACGCTGGAATTTACTTTGACCTGCAGATCGCAGGAATGCACAGTGATCAGCATCGAAGGGGGCAAAAGCACCAACCAGAAGTTGACGTCCAACGAGACAGCAGTATTTACGGAGTCAGCGCAAATCAGCGCCACCGTGAATTGAGACAGCGTAAGATCCGAAGATCTCCAGATCTGCCGCCGCTCTGCGGCTCAGAAAAGTGGCTGCAACCACAACAATTCTTGCAGCCGCGGAGCGGCGGCACTCCCCATAGCCACCGGCGCAAGCCGGTGGCTTCCGACCCTGACCCGAATTGAGTGCCGGAGGCACGGCAGATCAGGAAATCGGAGTGAGCCGGAGCTATAATCGAACCAGGTATGCAGAAAAGTCTGGCTCCGATGCCGCCAAGACCGACGCTGGTGGATTTCTTCAATCTGCGTTTTCAGGAGCAGGCGCAGCACGTTTTTCAAAGTGCGGCGCGTGCCATGAAGCAAGGACTGCCGGAAGAGACCGTTTTCGCCTGTCTGCTGCATGACACGGGAATGGCGATTCAAATGGCCGATCATGGTTATGTGGCGGCTGCCATGTATGAGTCGTATGTTAAACCCGAAGTTGCATGGGCAATCCGTTACCATCAGGCGCTGCGTTTCATTCCGGATCCTGCAGTGGGATATGAATATCCCGCAATGTATTTCGACATCTTCGGAAAGGATTTCGTCCCCGAGCCCTATATCCAGAGAGACGCAGACTATGCCACGAAACACCCGTGGTATATGAAGGCGCGCCTGGTCACGTTGAACGATGAATACAGCTTCGATAGCAGCATCATTCTGCATATCGATCCCTTCATCGACATCATCGGACGGAATTTCAGACAGCCGGTGGAAGGCATCGGCTGGGACGACAGTCCGTCTTCCTATATGTGGCGGACGATCATCAATCCCGGACGCCCTCTCTAGCCGGACCTTCACAAGACGACTTCAATCCGCTATCATTTGGCACTCGACCAAGCAGAGTGCTAACGCTCTTATAACTTCAGGAGGATTTCGAACTATGGCTGCCAAAGATCTTGTTTATCGCGAACACGCCCGCTCCGCCATGCTGCGGGGCGTCAATGCGCTCGCTAATACGGTAAAGGTGACGCTGGGACCCAAGGGCCGGAACGTGGTGCTGCAACGTAAATTTGGATCTCCGCTGGTAACCAAGGACGGAGTTACGGTCGCCAAGGAAATCGAGCTCAAGGACCGCTGGGAAAACATGGGCGCCCAAATGGTTCGGGAAGTCGCCAGCAAAACCAGCGATCTGGCCGGTGACGGAACAACCACGGCAACAGTTCTGGCCCAGGCCATTTTTCGCGAGGGCGTAAAAAATGTGGAGGCCGGCGCCAATCCCATGGAGCTGAAGCAGGGCATTGACGCAGCGGTGGCCACCGTCGTTTCTGAGCTGCAGAAGATGTCGAAACCGATCAAGACAAAGAAGGAACAGGAGCAAATTGCCACGGTTTCGGCAAACAGCGACAAAAGAATCGGGTCACTGATTTCCGAAGCGATGGAAAAGGTTGGCAAAGATGGCGTGGTCACGGTTGAAGAAGCCAAATCCATGTTGACCGATCTGGAATTCGTCGAAGGAATGCAATTCGATCGTGGCTATCTGTCGCCTTATTTTGTGACCAACCCGGAACGCATGGAAGCGGTTCTCGAAAACCCCGCCATTCTTCTCTTCGAAAAGAAACTGTCGGTGATGCGCGATCTCATTCCGTTGCTGGAGCAGATTGCGCGCGAGGGCCGTCCGCTCCTGATTATTGCCGAGGATATCGAAGGAGAGGCACTGGCGACTCTCGTCGTCAACAAACTGCGCGGATCACTCAAAGTTGCTGCGGTGAAATCTCCGGGATTTGGGGATCGGCGGAAAGCGATCATGGAAGATATTGCGATCCTCACTGGCGGCCGCTACATTTCGGAGGATCTCGGCATCAAGCTGGAGAATGTGCGTCCGGAAGATCTGGGCCGGGCGAAGAAAGTGACCATCGACAAGGACAACACAACAATTGTCCAAGGTGCAGGAAAACGCAATTCCATCGAAGGCCGGATCAAGCAACTGCGCACACAAATCGAGGAAAACACTTCGGATTACGACCGCGAAAAGCTTCAGGAACGTCTCGCCAAGATTGCGGGCGGCGTGGCGGTCATTCGCGTGGGCGCCGCCACTGAAATCGAAATGAAGGAGCTGAAAGCGCGCGTCGAGGACGCTTTGCATGCCACGAAGGCTGCCGTCGAGGAGGGCATTGTGCCGGGCGGCGGGACAGCACTGCTTCGAGCCCAGAAGGCAGTGGATAAACTGATGAAAACCCTCGAAGGCGATGTCCGGTCGGGTGCCGCCATTATTCGGCGAAGCCTTGAGGAGCCGTTGCGCATGATCGCGGCTAATGCCGGAGTCGAAGGAGCCGTGATTGTCGACAAAGTCCGATCGGAATCGGAGCCTGGAATGGGTTTTAATGCCGACGAGGAGAAAATTGAAGACCTTGTGAAGGCGGGAGTGATCGACCCCACGAAGGTCGTACGGGTTGCGCTTCAAAACGCCAGCTCGATTTCGGGACTGCTGTTGACGACCGAAGCCTGCGTTTCTGAAGTTATTGAAAAGGCGAAACCGATGCCTCCAATGGGCGGGCACGGAGACGGCGGCTATGGCGGAGACTTCGATTAGCTGACTGCCGGTGGATGAAGCTATGAATGAATGCGATTCCCCGCTGAAGGGGCGTTCTACGACCGCCCCTTCAGCAGGGAACTCCGCAGACCGAAGAATTTCCCGCTTCTAAGCTCGCCGCATTTTGCGCCGCTTCGAGATCCAGACCATCAGAATTCCGCCGAACATGGCAATCAGGGAAAAGAAGATCGCAAAAATAAACAGGTAGACCAGCTCTGTGGTCAAAGAAACTTCCCGCGACATGGCTCTCAGCAAAAGTTCCTTCATGGGGCCGTCCGTGTCTGGAACATTGTTGAACTGTTGTTCGAAATTCCGGTGCAGTTCGTCGAAAGCGTCAGGGAGGATCCACTTGTTGGGTATCAACATCAGAGTCGCGACGATGGCTCCGACAAAACCGCTCAGCACACCGCCGAAAGCGCCGTCACCATAGCCGATAGCGCCATCAGTTCTTTGCTTCATCAGCAGGTGCGCGGCTACTGCACCTCCGCCCACTATCCATGCACCGAAAAAAAGATTCCCGGCCTGCACGATCGGAATAGTCGAAAGCAGACCCAGCAGCACGCCGCCGACAACAGCGGGCTGCGCGAACCTCAGGCCCGGTTGCGGGCTTCTGGCCGCATGAACGGCGGTGCCGCACTGCATACAGCTTCGGGCATCTTCAGGCAGATTGGATCCGCACTCCCTGCATCGAGTCATGCCTTTCTCCCTTTAAAAAACCGCCTGCGCCTGGATTATGGTTTCGCCGTCAAAATAAGGCTGCAAGGCTTCGGGAATTCGGATGGAACCGTCGGCCTGTTGAAAGTTTTCAAGCAAGGCAATCCAGGTACGTCCAACTGCCAGGCCTGAACCATTCAGCGTGTGAGCAAATCGCGGTTTTCCGCCGCCTGGTGGACGGTATCGTATATTTGCGCGGCGAGCTTGGAAATCGCCAAAGTTGCTGCATGAGGAAATCTCACGATAAGTGTTCTGGCCTGGCAGCCAGACTTCAATATCGTAGCCCTTGCTTGCGCCGAAACCCATGTCGCCTGCGCAGTGGAGCACCACTCGATAAGGCAGACCGAGACGCTGCAGTATTTTTTCCGCGTCGTTGGTGAGGGATTCCAGATCGGAGTTTGAATCGTCCGCATTGGAAAATTTCACGATCTCTACCTTGTTAAATTGATGCACACGAAAGATGCCTCGGACATCCCGTCCGTAAGATCCTGCCTCACTCCGAAAGCAGGGCGTGTAGGCAACATACTTTATCGGCAGGCGTTCGCCTTCCAGGATTTCGTCGCGATATATATTCGTAAGCGGAACTTCGGCTGTTGGGATCAGGCCGTAGTCGTTTCCCTTAACCCAGAACAGATCTTCTTCGAACTTGGGAAGCTGACTGGTCCCATAGAGCGAAGCCCGGTTGACCATCAGAGGCGGAGCAATTTCTGTATACCCGTTTTCCCGGGTCTGAATATCGAGCATGAACTGTATCAGGGCACGTTCGAGGCGGGCTCCGCGGCCGGCGAGATAATAAAAGCGAGATCCCGTGACTTTGCTGCCGCGCTCCATGTCGAGAATACCGAGCGCCGGTCCCAGATCCCAGTGGGCTCTGGGGGTAAATTCGAATTTCGGCGGATTGCCAATTCGACGGATTTCAACGTTTTCTTCCTCGGTCATTCCCAACGGCACTGAAGAATCTGGCAGGTTCGGCATGACGGCAACCAGTTCCGAAAGCCGGTCTTCGGCAGCTTTTAGTGGGGCTTCGCTATCCTTGATTCGATCGGAAATTGCAGTCATTTCTGCCTGTTTCACAGAAATATCGCCATTTTCGCGCTTTAACTTGCCGATTTCCGCCGAGCCGGCTTTCAGCTTTTGCCGAAGAGATTCCACCTCCTGTATCAGGCGTTTCCGCTCACCATCCAGCCGCTGAAACGTCTCTACGTCCAGCGCATACCCCCGATGCGCTAAGCGCGTTCGTGCGGTTTCCAGATTTTCGCGTAAATAGGCAATGTCCAGCATCGTTTTGAAATTGTAGGGCAAACGACGGGAAGGGCCAAGCGTCTTGACAGTTAATCCCCTGATGCTATGATACTTTTGCGACCAATAACGATAGTTTACCCTTCACCGAGGTGTGTCTATGAGGCTTAGAGGTGTTTACCTGACCCTCTCACTAATTTTCCTGACTTCTGCAATCACTGTGACTGCACAGAAAAACAAGGTCGCTCCATCGCCGGATACGTCGGCCAAGGAGAAGGACAAGCAAAAGAACAAGGAAAAGGATGGGAACGTCCTAAAGGGCTGGGTGGACGGTGAAGTATCCATCATCATGTCGGAAGAGGAGCGCAAGGCATTCAAGGGACTCAAGCGGGACGAAGAACGAGAAAACTTTATCGAGAATTTCTGGATACGCCGAGATCCCACGCCGGATTCCCCTGAAAACGAATTCCGCGATGATTTTTACGAACGCGTTGAATATGCCAATGACCATTTCACTTCAGGAATTGCCGGTTCAAGGACGGATCGGGGGAAGATGTACATCCTCAACGGTCCTCCAGATGAAATTGAAAGCCATCCCAGCGGCGGTGCTTATTATCGTCCCCCCGAGGAGGGCGGCGGGTTTACGAACACCTTCCCATTCGAGACCTGGCGATACCGTCACCTGGACGGCGGTATCGGCAAGGGCGAAAATGTGATTTATGAATTTGTCGATCAGTCCATGAGCGGAGAGTTCAAACTCGAGTACGATCCGGGCGCAAAAGACGCATTGAGAAACGTTCCAGGCGCCGGATTGACTGATTATGAATTGGCAAATGGATTGGATAAGGCGGACCGGATGAAAAAGGGCAATACGTTGATGGGCGCCATGTCCGCCGACATTCCCAACGTAAACGGCAGCAATGAGTTCGATCAGCTCGAGAAATTCAACAACGCCTACCGGCCTCCCGATGTGAAATATCACGACATCGTGATCCCCGCCCAGGCCCGGCTTTCCAAATCGCAGGTGCCTTTCCGGCATGCCGAAAGCTATATTCGAGTCACGTCCGATAGCTCCACGGTGAAGGTTCCCATCACAATTCAGGTTCTGACCAAGGATTTTTCATTCGAGAAAATCGACGATGCCCGTGTTGCGTCAGTGCACATTACTGGGTCCATTTCGCGCGCCGATGGACGCAGGTATCAAGGATTTTCCAATGATCTGAAGGTCGTGGTACCAGAGAAGGATTTCATAAACAGGCTTGAGGTTCCCCAGATGTATCAAACGATACAATATCTTGGTCCGGGCAAATACAAGGTCGTCGTCAGTGTTGAAGACAAGAAGAGTCAGAATATAGGATTCGATACGATCCTTCTCACCGTTCCACGAATCCCGGAACAAACGTTGCAGGCGAGTTCAATGATTCTGGCGGCGGCGATGGTCGACCTTCCGAAAAACGCAATTGGCAATGAGCAGTTCGCTCTCGGCGACAAGAAGGTTTTTCCAAACGTCACCGGCGTCTTCAGACGCGATCAGAACCTGAACGTCTGGCAGGAAATCTATGGTCTGACCGTTGACTCCAGGAACAAGGCTTCGGCAAAATTTGAACTGACCATTTCTCAAAACAAACAGGTCGTCAAAAAGATTGAGACCGACTCCACGGAACTGGCCGGGGCCGGAAGCCATATGAACTATGTGAATTCAGTGCCTCTCTCGGATATGAATCCGGGTCAATATGATGTTGAACTCCGTGTGATCGACAAAATGGCCACAGATACGTCGTTCGTCACAGCGGGCAAGTTCACAATATCCGGCGGCGCTGCACGATAACGCGCTCCGGCAAGCAGTACGGAAGAGGGTAGCCATGAAAATCGCTGTTGCTTTTGGAATTCTCGCGTCGTTGGTTTTCCCCGTCACCGGCATGGCAGCCGAAACGCTCGGCGCCATTCAGGGCAACGTTCGCGATACCAGTAACATCCCCGTCGTCGGCGCTCTCGTTATTGCGACCGCGGCGACGTCGGCCGTGGGAGAACGAATGGCATTCACGGACAACTACGGAAACTTCGTGATTTCCAACCTTCTCGTCGGCGAATACTCCGTAAAAGTCACGATGTCCCGCTTCCTCCCCGCCACGAAATCCGGAATTCGATTATCCGGCGGAAAGTCCGAAACGCTGACGCTGAATCTGCAGACGGCAATGGATGTCTTTCTGAACAATAACCGAGACGGGAAAGACGCGCAGGACATGATCTGGGTTCTTCGCAGCGCACGCGGCGCACAGCCTGTCTTAAGAGTGTTCAATCAGACTCCCGGAGACGCTATCTCACGGCCGGACTATTCCGGATACCTTCAGCTTTATTCCAGATCGACGGAAACTTCCGGCGGCGGCACAACGGATTCCAGAGGCTCCCGCTTTTCCGTGACCATGCCGCTTCAGAATCATTCCCGAGTGACGGTTGACGGTCAGTACAACGAATCTCCCGACCAGCCGCGCGGATTCGCCGCCACTTACGAATTTTCTCCTCGCGAAAATCACCAGTCCGCGATCAGCTTGAACATGCGTGAAGGTTCGGTGTTAAACGGAAGCTTTCCCGGCGAAGATCTCAAGGAAATCCAGATCAAATACAACGAGAAACTTCAGCTGGTGAATCATGTGATTTTCAACTACACCGCTGAAACCGGACGGACCGCAGGTAATTCCCGCGAACATTATTTCCGCCCGGCGATGGGACTTTCGTTTGTTCCCAATTCCCAGACCACCATTGGAATATCCGCGACTGCGGAAGCGCCAAGTCAGGCCGATGATCCGATTCGAGGCAAAGATTACTTCGAGCAACAGAGCTTCCTGCCTCTGGCCAGACAGTCGTACCGGCATGCAGAAATCACAGCGTCCCGGTATGTTTCGGGATCTACGAAAATCTCCGGAGGCGTCTTTAAGGAAGAAGCGGCAAATCACACGCTCTTTGTTGTCCTGCCAGATCGAACCAGCAGCTTCCTTATCGTGGATGGAAGAAATAATCCCTCGCAGGGCGCGCGCCTGTTTATCGACCACGATTTCAAAAATTTCGATGCAGGCATCGGCTACACCGTGGCTTCTGGAATCGGACTAAGAGGACGAGCCACAACCCTGGATGAGGTTCGAGACCAGATGGTTCAGCGTCAATTTCATGTGGTCACCGCACGAATCAGTACCGACGTGGATCTTACAAATACGCACCTGATGGCGGTGTACCGCTGGGTTTCACCCCTGGCTGCGGCATCGATTGACCCTTATCAAGCCAATGTGGAGTATAACGACCCGACTCTCAGTATTACGGTCGCCCAGACCTTGCCGACGTGGGGATCGTTTCCAGGCAAAGTCCAGGCAATTCTCGATGCACGCAATGTACTCGAACAGGTATACGGAAACCGGAGTGCTCAGATTTCGAATTCTCCGCGTTTCGTAAAAGGCGGCATCAATATCCGTTTCTGAAAATCGGAACACTCATTCCTTCAAACTGACATTCGCAATACTGCTCACGATTGCCCTGCTCGTAATCGGCGGCCTCAATGCGGAGCAGAAGAGAAAGTGGATTGCCCCCGAAGACGGTTGCTCGTGGATCGAAGAAAACGGCAAGATTAAAGCGCAGCAACTCACACCCGACGAACCTGCAGAACGCGCCGGTATCCAGGTCGGCGACACCCTGCTCATGATCAACGGCCGCACTGTCGGAAGCGACCGTGAAGTCATCCAGATTCTGTACGAAGTTGGGGCCTGGAACCAGGCGAAATATACAATCAAACGAGGAGATGCGGTTTTTGATTCGACCCTGATTGTCACGGGACCGTCACAGCGTTTCCAGCGCCATCGGTTATACCTGGAGATCATCGGACTCTTTAACTTTCTTGTTGGAGTCTTTGTGCTGGTGCGGAGGATTCGCGCACGGCAGGCGATTCATTTCTATTACGTCTGCCTCTTGTCATTCGTGCTGTTTGTTTACAGCTACACAGGTCAACTAAACCCTGTGGACTGGACGGTATTCTGGCTCGACCTGGCGGCATCTGCCTTTTTGCCGCCTTTGTTCCTTCATTTCTGCCTGGAATTCGCAGTTCGAAAGAACTGGCTCACCCGGAATTTATACTGGTTGGTTCTGCTTTACATGCCCGGATTTGTGCTCCTGCTGGCATGGTTTCTTTTCGTGAATGGAAACCTCAGAGCGCTTCCCTCTCCGCTTTTGCTCCGAGATTTTCTCGAAACTGCAGTGGATGTCCATATCGGTGCTTATTTCGTAGCCAGCGCTGCGGCGCTGTTGTGGAAATATTTCACAGTCCAGTCGCCCGAACTCCGCCAGCAACTGAAGTGGGTAACGCGCGGGACAGCACTGGCCGTCTTACCTTATTTTCTTCTCCAGACAATCCCACGGATCGCCGGGATCACTCCAGGCGCCTGGGTGGATGCGGCAATTCTGCCGCTGATCTTTATTCCGGTTTCCTTCGGTTATGCGATCGAAAGCTACCGGCTCATGGACTTCGACATTATTTTCAAGCGTGGCGTTACGTATACGCTGTCGACGGCTTCCGTTATCGGCCTGTATGCCACACTGATTGTACTGGTCGGAGAATTTCTCGGTTCCGGCTTTGAGCCGGCGGGAACCGTTGTGCGCGTAATCGCAACGACAATGGCCGCGCTCTTATTCACTCCAATCAAAGACCAGTTCCAGATTTGGCTGGACAAATTCTTCTATCGGGACCGGTATGGGATCCGGCACTCCCTCATCGACTTTGGCAGAACGCTGGGAGCGGAAGTCCGTTCCGAGAAGGTGCTGGAACTGATCGTCACTCGTCTCAGCCAGGCATTATCTGTCGATCGTACGGCGGTATTTCTGGAAGATCCCAAACAAAATGGATCCTTTCTTCCGGCATTTGTTTCCGGCCTCACGATTCCTGCGGACTCCGACCTTTCCTTTCTTAAGGGATGGATTCACCAACCCTATTTGTTCTTCAGAGAGGATTTTGCCGGTTTGAATTACTTCATTCCCTGTCAGGCAAAAGACCGTGTCATCGCCTATGTCGGACTGGGAAAGACGCAGAAGGGTGATTACCTCACCAGTGAGGATCTTGAACTGCTTGAAAGCATGGCGGATTATGTCGGAATTGCGCTCGAGAATGCGCTGCTCTATCAGTCTTTGGAACAACGCGCGGCGGAATACCACGACCTGAAGGATTTCAGCGAAAACATTATCGAATCCATCGACGTCGGCGTAGTTGTTGAGAGTGTGGATGGCCGAATTGTCGGCTGGAATCAAGCGCTGGAAAGTCTTACGGGCTTAAGCCGTAGCGAGACACTCGGCAAACAGACGGAAGAAGTCATACCGATTAAGTTTTTGCACAGACTGTCCGATCAGCGCTATCTCTACAAGCAGCCGTGGAACGGATTGACTGTAAATTTTTCGGCAACATCACTGCTCGACAAACTCGGAGCGACCCGTGGAAGGCTGATCATCGTCGACAATATTACGGATCGGGTTCGCCTGGAAGATCAGTTGATTCAAAACGAGAAGTTGACATCGATCGGATTGCTGGCAGCCGGAGTGGCGCACGAAGTCAATACTCCCCTGGCCGTGATTTCGAGCTATTCCCAAATGCTGAGAAAGCAAATAAGCCCCGAAGATCCCGGCTACAAATTACTCGAAAAAATTACCAAACAAACGTTTCGGGCTTCGGAGATTGTCAACAGCCTCCTGAGCTTTTCGCGTACGAACGCGACCGAATTTTCTGCAGTCGATATTCATCAGGTGATCGCAGATACTCTTTCTCTGCTTGAACATCAGCTTACAACGGCGAGAATCGCGGTGGATTATCAGCATGCGGCCGACAGTCCGGTCATGTTTGGCAATCCTGGCAAACTTCAGCAGGTATTTCTGAATCTTTTCCTGAATGCGAAAGACGCGATGACAGGCGGCGGTGAGTTAAAGATTCGAGTGAATCTCACGGATTCAAAAATCGAGATTGTCATCTCAGACACCGGTGGCGGAATCAGCCGTGAGAACGTGAAGAAGATTTATGATCCTTTCTTCACAACAAAAGCTGGTGGAAAGGGCACTGGATTGGGACTCTCGGTGAGTTATGGCATTGTTCAGGAACACAGTGGAAATATTTCGGTGGAGAGCGATCTGGGCCGCGGCACGTCGTTTCGATTGGAATTTCCGTCGGCAAGGAAGGCTGTGAATGTCCAGGCATAAAGGAACGGTTCTGATCATTGACGACGAGGAAGAAATCCGGGAAAGCATTGAACTGCTCCTGAATTCTGAAGGTCTCGAAACCATCACGGCAAAGGACGGCGAGGAAGGACTGACAAAGCTGGAGGATCACCAGGTCGATCTGGTTCTCCTCGACTTGATGCTTCCTGGAAAATCCGGAATGGAGCTGCAAAAGGAAATCAAACGTATTGAGCCTTCGCTCCCGGTAGTGATTATCACCGCAATGGCAGGTATCGAATCTGCGGTAACGGCCATAAAGGAAGGATGCTTCGACTACGTCACCAAGCCGTGGGATAACGAAAAGCTCCTCGTGATCGTCAGCAACGCGGTCAAGCAACGGCAGCTCATGAGTGAGAACACGCAGCTTCGGCGGGCTCTCAATGAGCGGTTTGAATTCAACAATATCATCGGCAAGAGTAAGGCCATGATCCGAATCCTGGATCTGGTTTCACAGGTTGCGCCAAGCCGGAGTACCGTTTTGGTCCAGGGCGAAAGCGGAACCGGAAAGGAGCTGATAGCCAAGGCAATTCATCTAAAAAGTCCGCGCGCCGATCGGGCATTCGTGCCGGTAAACAGCGGAAGCATGCCGGTGGAACTACTCGAAAGCACGCTTTTCGGACACGTGCGCGGCGCCTTCACCAGTGCCATTTCCGCCAAGAAGGGTTTGTTTGAAATTGCCGACCAGGGAACGATTTTCTTCGACGAGATTGGAACGGTCGGTCCGGAAACCCAGGCCAAACTGTTGCGGGTTCTGCAGGAACGCGAATTCATGCGCGTTGGAGGCGTCGAAACGATTAAAGTCGATGTTCGCGTGATTGCGGCAACCAACGTGGATCTTGCGCAGGCGGTTCACGAAGGTAAATTTCGCGAAGACCTTTACTACCGCCTGAACGTCATCACGATTCAATTGCCGCCTCTGCGGGAAAAAAAGGAAGATATTCCGCTTCTGGTGGAATTCTTTGTCCGGAAATATCGAGAAGAAAACAAGAAATCGATCCGTGGAATCAGTTCTTCTGCGCTGAAGGCGCTCATGGACTACCACTGGCCGGGAAACGTGCGCGAACTTGAGAACGTCATCGAGCGGGCCGTGGTGTTGTCCCATGCTGAGGAAATCGATTACGATCTGCTGCCGGAATCGGTTATCGCTCCCCCTTCCAAGTTCGCCGGGTTATCTTCGTTTGAGTTTGCAAAAGACAGTTCGCTGTTTGACATCATGGATATGATTGAGCGACGGGTGATCATCGAAATGCTCGAACGCTGCAATTGGAGTCAGACGGACGCAGCGGATGGTTTCAAGATTCCACTGTCGACTCTCAATCAGAAAATCAAACGTCACGGCATCGAAATCAAAAAGAAACGCGAGCGGCCCCCTGGAGTGGTTTCCCTGAAGTAGTTTCAATGAAGAGTGACCTGCTAAGCCAGCTTCGGGACCGGGCTGCCAATCAACCCCGCCGCATTGTCTTTCCGGAAGCTGAAGATCCTCGAATCCTCCACGCGGTGCGCCTCATCGCAGACCGCAAAATGGCGATTCCAGTTTTGATAGGACTACCGGATCGCATCTCCGAAAAAGCCCGGGCATTAGGTGTGAATTTAAAGGGAATCGATCTCGTCAAAACCGATAGCGAACGATCGGACAGCTATGCCTTTATGCTTCAAGCCGAATGGCGGGCAAAAGGTGTTACCGAGATCGAAGCCCGCGAACGCCTTCGCAATCCCATTTACTTTGCGGCAGCGATGGTCCGGGCAAATGACGCCGATGGATTCGTGGGCGGTGTCGCCACGACAACCGCGGACACGGTGCGCGCCGCGATCCATTGCATCGGTTTACATGAAGAATCCTCCTCGGTCTCGAGTTTCTTTTTGATGATCCTCCCGGGAATGAACCTTGTGTTTGCAGACTGCGCAGTAATCCCGTCGCCTTCGGTCACTCAATTGACGGAAATTGCGCTGGATGCTGCCAGAAATACTCGAAGATTCCTGAACGTGGAACCTCGTGTGGCCTTTCTTTCCTTTTCAACCAAAGGGAGCGCTCAGCATCAGTCCCTGGATCGCATACGGGAGTCGGTGGCAACGGCAAGAGCTCGTTCTCCCGAAATGGTGATCGATGGAGAACTGCAGGTGGACGCGGCACTCATACCTGAAATCTCCAAATCCAAGGCACCGGGGAGTGTTGTCGCGGGTCAGGCCAATACACTGATATTTCCCGATCTGCAGTCTGGGAATATCGGATACAAATTGGTTGAACGGCTGGCCGGGGCCCGTGCGGTTGGTCCAATACTTCAGGGATTGAAAAAACCTGCAAATGATCTCTCGAGGGGATGTTCGGTCGAAGACGTCATCGATGTGACCGCTATAACAGCGCTTCAGGTCGGAATGTAGATGGCTTTGGACTGAGGGCGCCCAAAGAGCGCCCTGAACTGGACTTTGTGCCAGCTAGTCTTCGACAACGCGGCGGACTTTCTTGCGGCTCCGTTTCCGGGCAAGGGCCTGCTTGATTCGTTTCTTTTCGCCGGGTTTCAGATAAAAGGAATGCTTTTTCACTTCCTTGATGATGTCTTCCTGCTGAACCTTGCGTTTGAAACGGCGGAGTGCATTCTCAATGGACTCACCGTCTTGAATGCGAACATCAGCCAAATCGCCACACCCCCAATCCGTAATAAATAGACGAACCATTATTCCTGACCCCTCATTTTAAAGTCAAACGCTGTGTTATACTTCGCGAGCCATGGCTCGCTGTCCTTTGTGCTCCGAGCGCCCCGCCAAACGGTTCTGCCCCGCCAAGAATGTCCGGATTTGTCCCGTTTGCTGCGGGTCCAGGAGAGAGGTTGATATCGATTGTCCCACGTCCTGCCACTTCCTACTGGCCGGCCGGGCATACGAGAACGATCAACGGGAGCCAGAACCCCAGTTGACTGCGGCGGTTCAGCAACTGGACAAGGGATTCATCTACCGGCAGACCCCGATCCTGAATTCCATATGCCAGTCCATCCATAACGAGCGAACGGAGGCCCCCTGGCTTGTCGATACCGATGTTATCGAAGTACTGAAAAATCTCGCGGCGACGATGAAGACGCTTTCCTCCGGGATTTACTACGAGTCTCTTCCCGAAAGTGGAATTCGGGTTTCGCTGTATCGCCGCCTGAAAGGACTTTTCGATGGATTCATGCAACCGGAACCGCAGGGGGGACTGGAACAGTCGTTACGAGTCTCTGAGGCCGTAGACATATTGAACTTCCTCACTATCACTGCGACGGTGAATTCAAATTCACGGCCGCGCAGCCGCCAGTATCTCGACATGCTCGCGGGAATGGCGAATCAGGCTGCCGAACAACCACAACGCAGCAGTCTTATTGTTCCGTGAAAATTCTCGCCATCCGTTTGGCGCGATTCGGCGATGTCGTGTTGTTGCTTCCGGCGTTAACCCTTCTGAAATCCTGCATTCCAAACTGCCGCATCACGTTTCTTACGGATAGCCGGCTGGCTCCACTCGCCGAATTGTGCCCGGCGATCGATGAAATTATTCCGGTGGACCGTCTCGCGATGAGAGACGGAGCCCGCTGGCATGCATTGAAGAGTATGGCTCGCGTTATCCGCGTCGTGCGGCGCCGCAAGCCGGACCTGGTCATCGATTTTCATGGTTTTCGTGAAACGAACCTTTTGACATGGTTGTCCAAAGCTCCGAAACGTATTGGAATGAAGCGGAATGGAGAATCGTTCTTAGAATTCTGTTTTAATTTGCCATCGGTCCTGGAAGACAAGAATCTTCACGTTCGCGACATGTTCCTCGAGATGATCGAAGCAATTGAGGTAAGGGGACAAACTGTCCGGTCGCCCCTCGTCGTCCCGCTGGAAAGTCTGAATTGGGTCAGGGAGAATCTGCCGGCCAGGCCTTACGCCGCGATTTATGTGGACGCACCAACTCCCAAAAGAATCTGGCCGCCGGCGTATTTTGCGGAAGTTGCAGATTATCTTTCCGCTCGGCTGGGAATGTATGTCGTCGCGATCGCCGGCCCTCAGGGAGAGCCCCTCTTGCAGCAATTGAAAGAGAAAGCAAAACATCCCGAAATGATCCACACGGCAGCAAATCTCTCGATTTCTCAACTGGCGGCGACCGTGTACACCGCTGAACTCTTGATCAGCAATGATACCGGTCCTATGCACCTTGGGCCGATTCTTGGGATTCCAACGCTGGGGTTGTTCAGCATCGGACTGCCGGAGCACTTCAGACCATTTGGGAAGACCGATCGTTATCTGAGATTCAATCCGATAGAAGGAATAAGCGCGGAAGAAGTTATCCGGGAAGTCGGCGAGTTGCGGTCTACTGTCCGTCGAGATCTTCGACGCTGATCTTCAGAGACCGAAGAAATTTCAGATCCTGTCCTGTGACTTTTAGCTGCGCATCTTCGGAATATGGGGTTAATGGGGCTTCCGTCGACGGCTCTTCCATCGTTTTCTTGTTAAATCCGATCGTTGCCTCAAGCACCAGAAAAACCTCATATCCCGCCCTTTTCACATTTTGAATGGATTCGTTGATCGCGGGAGACTCTGAAAGGGCTTCGTTGATGGCCGCACCGAGTTCCTTGATCAAATGTTTCAAATTGTCGTCGAGCTGCAAGCGGCCCTCGTTTCCAGCAAATATGTGATCATCTCATCGTACGCACATCGCTCGAATTTGGTCAATTCGCAAATTATGTTATTCGGTTAAGATGGGAAAGCATTCATGGCGGGAAGACTGAAACAGATTTTCGGCGGAGTCATCCGCTCACTACACCAATTGTGGCTCGAAGTAACCGGTACCTTCCTCGTAATAATCGGGTTATCGCTGGCGTTTCACGTTTTTAAGTCCTACCGGAGTCACAGTAGTGGAGGAGGAAACGGCATCTGGCAGCTGGTTGCGATGGGTCTGTTTTCCGCCCTGATTCTGGGTTTTGGAATCCATTCTTTCTGGAAATCCAGGAACCTACGTTAAGTGAACGCTGCCAAGTATAAGTCCCTGGGGGACCCAGAGCTTATATCCCTTTGCCTAAAAGGAGATTCGCAGGCATGGGAGTCGTTGATTCTTCGCTACCGGAGGCTGATTTTTTCCATCCCGGTAAAATTCAGCTTTTCCCCTTCCGACTGTTCCGATGTTTTTCAAAGCGTTTGTCTACGGCTGATTGAACATCTCGGTGAGCTGAAGGATGAAAGTAAGGTCAGTGGATGGCTGATTACTACCACGACCCGTCAATGCATCCATGTACGCGCTCAAAAACGGCGGGAAACCAGTACCGAAGATGAGTTTGAGGAGCCGACAGACCCTGCGGAGAACGTGGAGACAGTTCGTATTCAGACGCAGGCAGAGCAAAATGTTCGAGAAGCGGTGGAGCAGCTTCAGGAGCGTTGTCGCAAGCTATTGGAATTACTATATTTTGATCCCAAAGACCCAAGCTACGAAAGCATTGCTCAAACCATGCAAATGCCAGTCGCCAGTATTGGACCGACACGCGCCCGCTGTCTCGACAAGCTTCGTATGGTATTGAGACGAAGGGGGATACGGGAGAAGTGAAAGATCCTGGTATTTTTTGGGGCCCGGATTTCCTCATATGTTTTGTAACGGAATACAGGAGCGTGGAATGGATCACATAAGTGCTGAAGAATTAATTGATTATGTGGATGGTCATATTTCCGACGCAGCAAGGAATCCAATCGAACTCCACTTGGCAGAATGCGGTGAGTGCGCCGAGCTGAAACTGGAAATCCAAAGTTTAGTCCTTCAACTTCAAGCCGACGCCTCCCACGAACCACCGGCTGAACTGGTTCAGTGGGGCAACCGCTTGTTTCAACCGTTGGCGCAACCCTCAACTGGCGCCAGGCTTCGAAAACTGGTGGCAGCGCTGGTATTCGACACTCTCGATCAGCCGATGCTGGCTGGGGTTCGCCATGCCGGAACGGCAGCCCGGCAGCTTCTTTACCGGGCGGGGGATGTCGATGTCGATGTGAAAATCGAGTCCATGGAATCCAACGAACGGATTACATTGGTGGGGCAGGTTCTGGCGACCAGCACAAAATTTCTCGAGAACACCCCAGTCAAGCTGGAATCCCATGGTATGACTCGATTCAAAACCACAACCAATCTGGTGGGTGAGTTTTCTTTCGACGAAGTTCCAAAGGACACATATCATCTGTCCGTGGATCTGCCGGAAGGGCAGATCACTCTCTTCTGCGTCCATCGCGGTAATTCCTGAGTTTCTGGCTTGGGGCTGAAGGTGGACGCCGAGAGACGTTGCACACAGAGCCAAACCAGTGAGTTCAACGGATACCGACTTTCACATCAACTCTCTGGATCAGATTCGGGATGCGGCCCGGCAACGGGCGTACATTGAAAACAATGGGATCCATCCCTCGCTCGAATTGATCCAGGCACTTTCCCTTAAGGTCCGGGATTTGTGTCCAAAAGATCCCGGCCTCGCAGAAATCCTTGCAGAAACCAACCTGTATCTCGCTTCCGTTATCAATTCGCCCGCAGGATGGGCTTACGCAAACCGTTCCCGAGCACACGTCCTATATACGTTGAGGCGTTGTCTTGAAGCACAGCCGTTTTTCGAAAGGGCAGTGGATCTCTTTTCCGAGGCCCGCCTTGAAGCCGAAGCTGGGCGGACAATGGTCGGGGAAATGGACAATTTGTCTTTCTTGAGCCGCTTTGAAGATGCCCTGCAATTGGAAGGAAAAGCACGAATTGCGCTGGAAGCATCTCAGGACAAGCGCTACCTGACCACGCTGGAAATAGCACTCGGAAATCTTTTCTACCGCCTCAACCGGTACGATGAATCTCTCATTCACTATTTTTCTGCTGAAGCCAGCAGCGACAATCCCGTTTCCACTGCAGCCGCAGGAATGGGACGGGCACACGTGCTAACCGACATGAATCGCTTTGATGAAGCGGTCGAAGCATTTGAACAGACAAAAGCACACTGCGAGAAAAGCGGACTCATGCTGTGGGCGGATATCGCGGACCGCGGCATTTCGCGCATGCATTTCCTGCGAGGCAACTATTCCACTGCACTGCGGATGATCGAGGCAATACGACGAACGCACGAAGCAAACCGGGATACTCGGCGAGTGGCGTATTGCGACCTCGATCGGGCGGAGATTTATCTGCAATTGAACCTCTTCGATGATGCAACGGCCCTTTCGGGCCGTGCGCACGAAACCTTTGAGCAGCTGGGCAATCGCCATGAAGCCGCCATGGCTCTCATGTTTCTCGGCATTGCGGAATTCAAACTGTTTCACGACTCTGACGCTGAAAAGGCATTTTCCCGATCCAGTGAGATCTTCAGCCTCGCTGGCAATGAAACCTGGGGCGCTGCGGTGGACTTGTGGCGCGCTCAACTGATGAGCCGCCAGCAGCGATTTGCCGAAGCTCAAAAGCTCGCCGAACGCTCCGCTGAAGCGTTTGAGAAACAACATGTCCCCGTACGAGCCGCAAACGCCAGGTTGCTTAGTGCTCAAAGTCTGCAGGAACTTGCCGAACCCGGCGAGGCGATCGCTCAGGCCCAGCTGGCGCTACAGGAACTCGAAGGATTTCACGCCCCATGGGTTTCATACCAGACATTCAATACTCTCGGCCGGCTCAAGGAACTGGCCGGAGCCACACAGGAAGCGGAAAGTCTTTACCTGCGGGCAGTGGAGGATCTGGAATCGCTGCGTGGAAACATACGTCTCGATGAATTGCGCATGTCCTTTGGAAAGGACAAATATCAGGTATACGAAAACATCGTCAACCTGCAACTGAACCGGAGCGACTGCCAAGGCGCCTTTGACTATGTCGAACGATCAAAATCCAGGACGTTGATCGATCTTCTCGAACGTAACCTTGAAACGGTTTGGGACTCCGGAGCAAGCGGCTCATCAAGACTGCAACATATTCGTCGTCTTCGCGAGGAACTCAATATTCTCTACAATCGGCTCAACGAATCGGGCGCAACCGCGCGGACTATCGCCTCCGATAAGAAAACTGCAGACGACATCGCCGCTAGAGAACATGAGTTGCTGGAATTGCTTCGCGAATCGGGAGCCGAAAAAACAGGATGGGCTGCACTTCAAAGTATGGAATTGCCAAAGGTTGGTGAAGTTCAGCAGATGCTCGAACCCGATGAACTCCTGGTCGAATACTACCTGATCGGAGACCGCTTTCAGGCTTTCGTGATCGGGCGGAAAGAATTCAAAGTTTATCGGAATCTCACGACGATTGAAACAGTTAGAACCTCCCTGAAAGGCTTGAATTTCCAACTGTCCAAATTTCACCTGCAGGCGCCATATCTCATTAAACACGCGTCCGTGCTGTTGCAGGCGGCCCGGTTCCATCTGCAGAATCTCTACACGCAACTGCTCGCTCCAATCGAGGAGGTGGCTTTGGGAGAACGCCGCCTGATTATCGTCCCGCATCAGGTGCTGCACTACATCCCATTTCATGCCTTGTTCGATGGAAATCGCTATCTGATCGACACTCACGACATCACGTATGGCGCCAGCGCTTCTGTTCTTAAGATTTGCCGCGAACGAAAATCACCGAACTCGCCTCCGTACGATCTGGTTCTTGCGGTTTCCGATGAACTCACACCACACATCAACGATGAAGTGGCCGCCTTGCGTGAATTGATGCCAAATGCAAAGATCTTTTTCGGACCTGAGGCACGTGAGGACAAGCTTCGGCAATACGGACCGGCAGCGGGAAGAATTCACATCGCAGCTCACGGAATATTCCGTTCTGACAATCCAATGTTCTCTTCGCTCAAACTGGGAGACAGCTGGCTGAATCTGTTTGATATTTTCAACCTGCAATTGGGCGCAGACCTGACCACTCTCAGCGCGTGCGAAACAGGGATGAGCGCCGTGTGGGAAGGCGATGAATTGCTCGGCCTTGCCCGGGGATTTCTCTATGCGGGAATTCCATCATTGGTTGTCAGTCTGTGGACCGTCAATGATCGGTCCACGGCGCAATTGATGCGTCATTTCTACATGGGATTGAACGAGAGACTTTCAAAATCACACGCGCTGCGGACCGCCATCATGAAAGTAAAAGAGGAATTTCCGCATCCCTACTATTGGGCTCCCTTTATTCTCCTGGGAAAGTCCTGACACACCTCGGTGTGCTAACCTGAATTTTCATGGCCACCCATTCCAAAGGCCGTTTCACGACCGATTCCAACATCGAACTCGATCCGTGCTACGGACCGGATCACCCTCAGCAGGCGCCGGGTCTTCCGGGAGAATTTCCTTACACACGCGGCATACAGCGGACCATGTACAGGGGCAAGCTCTGGACGATGCGCCAATATGCTGGTTTCGGGTCACCATCGGAAACAAATCAGCGATTCAAATATCTCCTTCAGAATGGCCAGACGGGGCTTTCCATTGCATTCGATCTCCCGACACAAATGGGATTTGATTCCGACCATTCCCTGGCTCTGGGAGAAGTCGGTAAGGTGGGAGTTCCCATCGATACGCTCGACGATATGGAGACTTTGTTTCGCGATATTTCGTTAGACATGGTCTCAACATCGATGACGATCAATGCGACAGCAGCAATCCTTCTTGCCATGGTTGTTGCAATCGCGAAGAAACAAGGGGTTGCCGCCAATAAAATTAACGGAACAGTTCAGAACGACATCCTGAAGGAATACATCGCCAGGGGAACTTACATCTATCCGCCAGGATTTTCTCTGCGTCTGGTTACCGATATCTTCGAGTATTGCCAGTCGGAGCTTCCGAACTGGAACACGATTTCGATTAGCGGATACCACATTCGCGAAGCCGGATCCACGGCCGTGCAGGAACTTGCTTTCACGTTTGGAAATGCCATCGCCTATGTGGAAGCAGCGCTTCGCAGAGGGCTCGAATTCGATTCCTTCGCGCCCCGTCTTTCATTCTTCTTCAATACTCATAACGATTTTCTGGAAGAAATTTCCAAATTCAGGGCTGCACGGCGAATTTGGGCACAACTTGCAAGGGAGCGCTTCGGGGCCAGAAATCCGCGATCCATGATGTTGCGTTTCCATGCCCAGACTGCGGGTTCCGCGCTTACTGCTCAACAGCCGGATAACAATGTCGTTCGCGTTGCGATTCAGGCTCTCGCAGCCGTATTGGGCGGCGCTCAGTCTCTGCATACAAATTCCCGAGACGAGGCTCTGGGCTTGCCCACGGCCGACGCGGCGCGTCTTGCATTGCGGACTCAGCAGATCATTGCCGGCGAAATCGGTGTAACCCACACCGTCGATCCTGTTGGGGGTTCCTATGCGATTGAATCGCTGACGAATGAAATTGAAAATCGAGTTATCGAATGCCTGAAACAGATCGATGGTATGGGAGGGATGTTGCCCGCCATCGAGAGCGGATGGGTGCAGAGCCAGATACAGGAATCGGCATTTCAGTATCAACGGTCCATTGAATCCAAAGATCGCATCGTGGTCGGCGTCAACGAGTTCAGGAATCAGGAAGCGAACCGGGTTCCACTGCACATTCTGGATCCAAACCGCGAACGGGAGCAGATCGCCCGGCTGAACAAAGTGCGCGACTCACGCAATGCAGGAGCTGTTTCCGCATCATTACAGCGCCTCGAATCGGTGAGCCGCAGTGGAGAGAATCTCATGCCCCACATTCTGACTGCGGTCGAAGCCTACGCCACGGTCGGCGAGATTTCCGATGTCTTTCGCAAGGTTCACGGAGAATTCCGGGAGGCTCTTGCCATTTGACCAACGTTCTTGAAATCCGGGATTTGAAAACGAGCTTCTTCACAGCCGGTGGAGTCGTGAAAGCCGTCGATGGCGTGACGTTGGCTGTGTCGGAAGGCGAAACTCTGGGTCTGGTCGGTGAAAGTGGCTGTGGGAAGAGCGTGACGGCGATGTCCATCGCCCGGCTGGTCAGCCCGCCCGGGCGCGTTATCGGTGGACAAGTGTTGCTTCATGGAAAGGACCTTCTTGCGCTGCCTGAAGCGGAAATGCGCCAAATTCGGGGCTCCAGGATCGCCATGATCTTTCAGGAGCCGATGACCGCGCTGAATCCCGTTTTGGAAGTGGGATTTCAAATCAGCGAAGCCGTGTTGGCTCATGAGAACATATCACGTACCGAGGCTTGGACCCGGGCGATAGAATCGATGCGGGCCGTTGCGATTCCGGATCCCGAAAAACGCGCTCTCGATTATCCCCATCATCTTTCCGGCGGCATGCGCCAACGCATCATGATTGCCATGGCTCTGGTTTGCCGGCCGGCGCTGCTGATTGCGGATGAGCCGACAACGGCGCTGGATGTCACGATCCAGGCCCAGATCCTCGAACTTCTCGATAACCTGCGCCGCCAGTACCACCTTTCCATGATCCTGATCTCGCATGACCTCGGAGTCGTCGCGGAGGTTGCGGATAACGTCGCGGTAATGTACGCGGGTAAGATCGTCGAGATTGGCCCGGCGATGGAAGTCTTCCACAACGCGAAACACCCTTACACCCAGGGGTTGCTTCAATCGATTCCAAAACTTGGCTCCAGCATCTCCCAAAAACATCGTCTCGACGCGATTGAAGGTATGGTGCCAAATCTTCTTCATTTGCCATCGGGCTGTGCCTTTGCGCCGCGATGTTTCAAGCGAACTCCGGAGTGTGAAATCTCCGAAATTCCGCTGTTTCCGGTGGGAAAATCTCAGGAGGCTCGTTGCATTCATGCGTGAGCGCGAGCCATTGCTGGAAGTCCGCAATCTCGTCAAATACTTTCCGGTCCGGCGGGGAATACTCTCTCGAATTTCCAACCATGTAAAGGCAGTCGACGATGTCAGTTTCACAATTGAAAAAGGTGAAACGTTCGGTCTGGTCGGCGAGTCCGGCTGCGGCAAAACCACGACAGGCCGCGCGATACTTCGTTTGATTGAGCCGGATTCCGGAGATATTCGCTTTGACGGCACCAATATTTTAAAAGTTAAAAAAGCTGCATTGCGTGGTTTGCGCCGCGACATGCAAATCATTTTTCAGGATCCTTATGCGTCGCTGAATCCTCGAATGAAGATTCGAGCGATCGTCGGAGAACCTTTCGCAATTCATGGGATCTCCAGCGGCAGTCAACGCGAAGCCAGAGTCGCGGAATTGTTGAACACGGTGGGACTCGAAGCCTCCGTCATGAATCGATATCCGCACGAATTCAGCGGTGGGCAGCGGCAGCGGATCGGAATTGCGCGGGCGCTCGCGTTGCGGCCAAAGTTTATTGTGGCGGATGAGCCTGTGTCC
>JBGPBY010000030.1:0-24366 GCA_041481485.1 Terriglobia bacterium | reverse complement strand
TTCGACGCCGATCTGCGCGAATTCCCGCTGCCGCCCGCCTTTCGGTTTTTCAAACCGCAGTACTTCGCCTGAATAGTACAGCCGGATTGGCTTTCGAGCGGATGCCAACCGTGTTACCGCAGTCTTCGCAACCAGCGACGTGAATTCCGGGCGCAGCGCCAGCACGTTGCCTTCGCGATCGATGAAGCGATACACCTGATCTTCGAGGCTGCGCCCCATGCCTTTAATGAAGACGTCGTAGTAATCGAAGATCGGTGGAACAATTTCCTCGTAGGACCACCCTTCGAACACCGAACACAGTGTGCGTTCAAGCAAACGCCGCCTTCGGGCCGCCCGGCCAATCAGAATCTGAGTTCCCGGAGGAATTTGAGTGAACGCCTTCATGACTGATCGATCACCCTTCCGTATGTATCCACGTCGATGAGGTGCGCGGCGGCCTCAACTCCGGCCTTTGCGAATGTGGAAGTCAGAATACTGCCGATTTCATCGGCGCGTTTCGGATCGACAAACGCAAAGACTGTGGGACCTGCACCGCTGAGCGCGATTCCCAGCAGGCCCTTCACTTGAAGCGCGAGGATCTCTTCCAGGCCGGGAATGAGTTTTGCTCTGTAGGGTTGATGAATACGATCGCGCATGGCTTCACGGATCAGAGACCAGTTCCCGGTTGTCAACGCGGCAACGGTGAGTGCAGCGCGCTGAATGTTGTAGACGGTGTCCTTGCGGGAATATTCCGCCGGCAGAACGGCACGCGCGTGCGCGGTGGACAGTTCGAACGTTGGAATCACAACGACTGTCCCGATTTTTCCCGGGATCGTCAGTTTCGAAACCAGCACCGTTCCGTCGTCCGCCACGGCCGCAGAAATCAGGTTGCCGTTCAACGCTGCCGCGAGATTGTCCGGATGCGACTCGAACTCAAATGCGCAGCGATAGATTTCCTGTTCGCTGAGCCAGTCTCCGGCCAGGGCTTCGTAACACGTGATGCCGGCGATGATGGCAGCCGCACTGCTGCCCATGCCGCGGGACAATGGAATGTCGTTGTCGATTTTCAAAAGATAAGGTGGCAGTGTCCGTTTCCGCCGCACCGCAGCAGCCGCAGCGACTTTGCAGATCAGGTTATCTTCTGTCGTCGGGATTAGAGCTGCATCGACACCCGTCACCTCGATCTTCATTTCCTCGGCAGGCTGAATCGATATCCGAAGATATCGCGCCAGGGCGAGGCTCAACGCATCAAACCCTGCGCCCAGATTTGCGGTACTGGCGGGGATGTGAAATGTGACGGGCCGGCTCATGAGGCCCTCCAGTCGGCTCGATAAATATCCAAAGGCGCCGGCTGCCCGGTCCAGATCTCGAATTGGCGGGCAGCCTAAGCGGCAAACATCGTAGTCCCGCGAATGATGGTCTTGCCCTGACTCGCCGCAGTTTGAAGCAGTTTTGTCGTTGGCGGGTTATAAACCATGTCGAAAACTGCGCCGGCCCGAATGACTCCGTCGATGGGTGATGCGTCGATATTCGGATACATGCCCACCGGTGTTGCGTTGATGAGAAGATCGGATTCGGTTTGATTGGCTTCGGCAATTTCGCCGCGCGAAAACACCTTCACTTCTCTTGCTCCGGTCACCGCTGCCGCTGCCGCCTTTGCGCCACCGCCTCGGCCCATAATGGCGATTTTCTTTCCATTGGGATCAAATCCCACGGAACTTAACGCCATATGAACGCCGTAAGCGTCGGTGTTGTCTCCGCTCCAGCCCGCAGAACTCTCACTGCCAAGGCTTACCGTATTCACCGCGCCGATGCTTTTCGCTTCCGGTGTAATGCACTCCAGAAACGGAATCACGGTGATCTTGTGGGGAATTGTTACCGAAAATCCACCGATGCCGCATTGCCGCGCATTGTCGAAAAAATCCTGGACGTCGTTTGCCGGAAACTTCATGTAGGCAAAGTCGAGTCCACGCGCTTCGAATGCCCGATTGTGGAGAATGTGGGATTGAGAGTGCCCCACGGGCATACCCATAATTCCAATGAGAGTTGTCGACCTTTGCACTCTTCGAAATTTGTAGTCGTCCAGCATTTCCCGAAGATTTACCTGGCCGGTGGCGGATGCATGGAGCGGTCCGCCTATCGATGCATAGCTGAGAAAGCTGCCACGGGAAAGTCCGGCGATGCGGGTAATCTGTCCCAGATCGCCCATGCCGGCAACAATGACAGGTTTGGGCCATCGCTTTGTTAGCGACTCCAGTAAGCGACGATTGTCGGACCAGCTGTTCACCTGCGTTGCAATTTTGCCGATGTGCCCGGGCGCCGCGCATGCCTGCTCGAGTATCGCTTCAAGATTGCGTGGTGTGCCTACGAAATCGTGGTATGAGGCGATGACTTCGGCCGAGCCGAACGCACGCGCGTACCGGTAGTCGATGTCGACAAAGCGTGCGCCGTTGCGGGCCGCAGTCTCGAGGATTGCGCATTCCTCGTCGAGCGTGCCCTGAAATTTGCCGCCGAATCTGGCGCTCCGGCAGGTTGCGATGACCGGCACCGGCATCCGGTCCCAGCGGACAGGATTGGCGTGTTGCGGATTTTTCAGATAATCGAGCCGGACTTCAATCAGATCCGCACCGTCGACGTTTTGAGAAAACACATCGTCGATGGATTCAGGAGTAAGCGCAACGCACAGGCCTCCGGAACGCATTTCAAGAAAACAAATCCGTCGACAGATAGCGCTCGCCGGTATCCGGCAGAATGGCGAGTACTCGCTTTCCGCGCCCCAGATCCTGAGACACTCTGCTGGCCGCATGAAGTATCGCGCCGGACGAGACACCGCAGAGAATGCCTTCAAGCTCTGCAAGTCGTCGTGCTGCGGCACGCGCTTCCTCATAGTTGACGGTTAATATTTGATCGACCACGGTGCGATTGAAAACCTGCGGAATAAATCCGGCGCCAATGCCCTGAAGCCGGTGCGGGCCGGGCTTGCCTCCTGAAAACACGGGAGACTCTGCGGGTTCCACCGCGAAAACTTTCAGATCCGAAAGTTCTTTCTTGAGCACTTCGCCGGTGCCTGTGGCGGTGCCGCCGGTGCCAATTCCCACAACGAGTCCGTCGAGCCGGCCGCCCAGCGCGGCCAGAATTTCCTTTGCCGTCGTCCGGCGATGGATGTCGGGATTGGCGGGATTGCGAAACTGCTGCGGCATGAAGTAATCCGGATGCGCCGCGAGAATCTTCTCGGCGGCCTGGATTGCACCCTGCATGAAATCGCCGCGGGGCGTGAGGACGACCTCGGCACCGTACGCCTTTAGCAGATTGATGCGCTCCTGGCTCATGTCTTCCGGCATGGTCAGGATCACACGATAGCCTTTGGCGGCACCCACCATGGCGAGTCCGATTCCAGTATTGCCGCTGGTTGGTTCCACAATCGTGCCCCCGGGCCTCAGGCGTCCCGCCTGTTCGGCCGCTTCGATCATGCTGAGCCCGATCCGATCTTTGACACTGCCGCCAGGGTTGAAGGACTCCAGTTTGACCAGAAGTTCAGCCCATCCGTCTTTCGGAATCCGGTGCAGACGCACGACGGGCGTCCGGCCGATGACCTGGCAAATGTTGTCGTAAATGCCGTCGTGCATTGAAGTTCCCGCCCACACTGAGAGCCCTTAAGAATAACACAGCCGGTAGGGTGGCTTCTTTCCGAGCCGCAGAGCGGCGACAGTTTCTTTAGCCACCGGCGTGAGCCGGTGGTAAGGAATCCAAAACCAATTCAATCGTCCAAATCCTTCGAAGCCCCACCGCCAAGGCAGGAGGGGGAACGGGTCGCGCTGGAATCTCAGCCACCGGCTCACGCCGGTGGCTAAGGGAATGCCGCCACTCCGTGGCTCTGTTCGGTGGCCGCTTCGCGGCATTTCATTTATCCCAAAGGGGCATAGACCGCCCACACAGTCGTTATTGCACGGCATCGCTCACCGTGTCGGCTTCTCCCGCCGCCCCACGCGGTTTTCTCACGAACATGCGTGCGAACCAGGTCCGGGCATCCTCCAGGTAGATGTAAACCACCGGCGTCAGGAACAGCGTCACGATTTGTGAAAAGAACAACCCGCCCACCACAGATACGCCGAGAGCGCGCCGGGCTTCCGCTCCGGCGCCGAATCCAAGTGCGATGGGAAGCGTTCCCATCAAAGCGGCCATCGTTGTCATCATGATGGGACGAAATCGAATCAGGCAACCCTGATAGATGGCTTCTGCAGCAGTCTTGCCCTGGTTTCGCTGAGCCTCAAGCGCGTAGTCGATCATCATGATTGCGTTCTTCTTCACGATACCGATCAGCATGATGACACCGACGAAACCGTAGATATCCAGACTCATGTCAAACGTCGGCGGCAGCCAGCCTTTCGCTGCCGCCATGTGGAATGCGTAGAGAGATAACAAAGCGCCGAATCCGGCTGAAGGCAAACCTGAAAGAATGGTGATGGGATGTACAAAGCTCTCGTACAGGATTCCCAATACGATGTAGATCACCAGAATCGACAGAATGACCAGCATGCCGAGTCCGGTGAGCGAGGACTGGAAGACCTGCGCATTGCCCTGAAATCGGGTGAGGACTGTCGCCGGCAGGGAAGCGGCAGCCGCGCTGTTGATTTGATTCACCGCATCGCCGATGGAATGTCCTTGCCGCAGGTTAAACGAGATGGTGACAGCCGGAAGTTGTCCGAGATGATTTACCGACAATGGGCCGAGGCTGTTACTCAGCCTCGCCACTCCGCTCAACGGTACGAGCTGTCCGGTATTCGACCGGATATAGAGCATCGCCAGCGAGTTGGCGTCGTGCTGGTATTGCGGTTCGAGTTCCATGATGACGCGATACTGATTGTCCGGCGCAAAGATAGTGGAAACCTGGCGCAGTCCGTACGCCGAATACAGAGCCGTTTCAATCTGATTCGGGGTGACGCCAAGAGCAGATGCGCTGTCGCGATCGATCATTACATTGATCTGTGGGTTGCGAATCTGCAAATCGCTGCTGACATCCTGAATGGCGGACAATCCCCTCATCGTTGTCTCGAATTCCCGGGAAGAGCGATATAACTCGTCCGTGCCTGGACTTTGCAGCGTGAATTGGAACAGCGCCTTGCTTTTGATTCCACCAATATTGATTGGCGGATCATTGCGCATGTAAACCGAAATTCCTGGAATTGTAGCGAGTTTTGGACGGAGGCCCTGAATGACCTGATCCACCTGTGCACGCTGTTCGCGCGCCTTCAGGCGAACATTCAGATTTCCCTGATTGAGACTCCTGTTCCCTCCACCCACGGTCGACATGACGTAATCGATGGCAGGATCGGCTGCAATTATTTCGGCAACCTGCGTCTGATGCTGAACCATGGCGTCAAACGAAATTCCTTCAACCGCCTCGGTCGTTCCGTTGAATTGCTCAATGTCTTCGCTGGGGAGAAACCCCTTGGGAATGATGTTGTACAGGTGAACGGTTCCCACAATGAGCAGCAGCGAAACAAGCATGGTTACGGCCTTATGCCGCAACACCACGCGTAGACAGCGATCGTAGACGTTCGTCAAGCCATCCTGAAGGCGTTCGAAGAAATTGAAAACCGGCCCGTGTTTTTGATGATGGTCGTGTTTCAGAAAACGGCTGCACATCATCGGGGTGAGCGTCAGCGAAACGAATCCCGAAACGAGAATCGCGGACATGATGGTTACCGCAAATTCATTGAGCAACCGGCCAAGCACGCCGCCGAGAAATAGCACGGGGATAAAGACAGCTGAAAGCGAAATGGTCATGGAGACAATCGTGAATCCAATTTCGTTGGCGCCGTCTAACGCGGCTCGAAGCGCCGTCTTGCCCTGCTCCATGTGACGGACAATGTTTTCGAGCATGACAATGGCGTCATCGACGACAAATCCAACGGCCAGCGTCAACGCCATCAGCGAAAGATTGTCGATGGAGAAGCCGCACAAATACATGACGCCGAATGTCCCCACGAGCGAAAAAGGCAAAGCCAGGCTCGGAATGATGGTGGCGGACAGATTTCGCAGAAAAAGGAAAATCACCAGGATGACCAGCATGAGCGCCAGCGCCAGCGTGAACTTGACGTCATCGACGGATTTGCGAATCGTCAGTGACCGGTCAAATAGCACTTTCATTTGAACCGCCGGCGGCAGTTGGGCTTCGATGCTCGGCAGGATGGCCTTGATTCCGTCGACCACTTCGACAGCATTGGTTCCAGGCTGTTTGGAAATTGCCAGCTGGATTGCCCGCGCACCCTTCGGCTGATCTTTGCTGTAGAACCACGTGGCGATGTAGGGGTTTTCCACGCCATCGACGACGCGTCCGAGATCGCCGGCACGGACGGGCGATCCGTTGCGATACGTCACGATCAGATTGGAATAGTCGATGGCATTGAAGAGTTGTCCACTCGCCTGCAATGTCACCGCGCGCTGCGGCCCGTAGAGCACGCCTGCAGGGAGGTTCACATTGCCATCATTCAATGCGCGATTGACGTCGTCGATTCCGATCTGACGCGATGCCAGCTCGTGCGGATCCAGCTGAACGTGGACGGCGTACTTGGCGGTTCCATAGACCTGAACTTCCGCCACGCCGTTGACTGTAGAGATACTTTCTGAAATCAGATTCTCGGCGTATTCATCGACCTTCGAAAGCGGCAGCGTGTCGGACGAAAGCGAGAGATTGAGAACGGGTTGATCCGCGGGATTCACTTTGCTGATCGACGGCGGCGCCGGCATGTCGGCCGGCAAACGGCGAGCGGCCTGAGTGATGGCGTTTTGCACGTCCTGCGCGGCGCCGTCAATGTTCCGGCTCAAATTGAATTGCAGTGTGATGTTGGTGTTGCCCAGCACATTTTGCGAACTCATGGAATCCAGGCCGGCGATTGCGGCGAACTGTTTTTCCAATGGCAGAGCTACTGCTGAAGCCATCGTGTCGGAATTGGCGCCGGGCAACGTGGCCTTCACGTTGATGGTCGGATAATCCACGTTGGGGAGATCGCTCACTGGCAGGTTGCGGTAACCCGCCACCCCAAATAACAAAATGCCGATCATCACTAAAGTCGTGGCGACCGGCCGCCGGATGAAAATTTCAGGAATGCTCATGGGCTTTTCCTCTGAATCCCTCTCCTCACTCAGTTTGCCTGGACCGCATTGGCTGTAGCGGCATCTGTGGTACCCGACTTGATTTGAACCCTGGCGCCTTTCGTCAGTCGAGTCTGTCCGTCGATAACCACGGTCTCGCCAGCAACGAGTCCCTTTTCGATTACTGCAAATCCGCCGCCGGTACGGGTCGAAACAACGTCCCGGGTTTCCACGGTATTGTCCGGTTTTAAGACATAAACCATGGAACCGTTCTGTCCTGCCGTAATGGCCTGCATGGGGACTACGGTGGCGTTCGCCTGTTCCGACAGCGTCATGACAACGTTGACGAACAGACCAGGCCAGAGCCGGTTCTGCGCATTTTCGAATGTTGCACGCAGGTGAATGGTTCCCGTTGTGGGATCCACCGCATTGTCGACAAAGGTCACCGCACCATGCAGAATTTCGCCGGGCCCCTGCGATGTCGTTGCCGCGACGGGAAATTCGCGGTCGGAAGAATGTTTTTTGACGTCGAGCCAGTATTGCTGCGAAACGGTGAAATTGACGTAAATGGGATCGACCTGGTTGATGACAACGATGGGTATGTCGGCCGCCTTAAGCAGATTTCCTGCTTTCTGCATCACCGCTCCCGTTCGCCCGTCGATTGGTGAATAAATGGTGCAATAGCTCAACTGGAGGTTGGCTCCATTCAGAGTTCCCTGATCGAGGGCGAGATTGGCCTTTGCCGTGGCGATGGCGGCACGATCGGCGCTCAGCAATTGCGCCGATGCCGCAGCCTGGGCTTTCGACTGCTCGAGCGCTTCTTTGGAAATCAAACCGCGATCAAGAAGTGTGGCGTAGCGCTGCGCTTCGGAACGTGCGTATTCTTCCTGAGCGCTGTCCCTCGCCAGATTCGCTTCGGCCTGGGCAAGCTGAGCCTGGTCCCTGATGATGGTGTTCTTCGCCTGTTCGACAAGTGCCAGATATGGACGTGAATCGATCGTCAGGAGCAATTGCCCGCGGCGGACGAAATCGCCTTCCTTGAAGTGCACCTCCATCAGCTGGCCCGCAACCTGGGACCGGATCGAAACGGACGATAGCGCCTCGACGTTGCCGACGGCCGTGAGTTGAACAGGCATTGCCCGCTGCGTGACTTTTGCGACTACAACGGGAATTTCGGGAATGGGCTTCGCCACCTCCTGTTTCTTTTCGCAACCGAATGCAGACACTGCGAACAAGACGATCCCAGCCGCCGCCAACACTTTTCCTGGAGCTCTCTGGTTCGCTCGTAATGAATTGCCGACTTCAGTCATCATTATTCTGAATTCTTGATTTGGAGGAATTAACACTCCATCGATGCCCCGCGCCAGCCTGACAACCTCAGGACAGCGTCAATCGATGGCGGATCGCGAAAAAGAATCAGGAATAAGACGGAGGAGCGCGAGATAAGAAATGTTGGCCGCTTGCCGATGAATGGACTCGGAAACTGGAGAATGGTATGTATTGTCCGCTCTGAATCGGAATGAGTACCGCATCCCGCGGAGCTTCAATAACGAATTCGCCTTCAACCCGCTTCTTTTGCCGAAGACGCGAATCCGCATCCACGGCTTTGGACATCACCGGGGAGTCCGATCCATAAGTGGACTTGGCGAGAACATCCGCCTGGCGGACTGCCCAGTCGTTGGACCGCTTCGCCGATACTGAGAGGATCAGTACCGCGTATAGCACCGCTAAGGCCGTGATGGCGATCTTTCTCATGGCAAAATCCGACGCCCCTAGGATACGCGCGGAATGGCCAAAGCACTCGAACTTTTTCGTCGTCCGGTGACCGCGGTTTGTACCCTCGAATTCATCTCTCGTTTACCAATAATTAATTGAAAGGGGGGAACTTATGGAGTATAGGTTTCACCTCCAATAACAGAGATTTTCATGGACGAGAGATTTTGGACATGAAACTCGAAAATTGAACGATGGATTGTGACTGAGTTGTTTACTTGAATTAAGGAGATTCAATGTTGAAAAAAATGATTTGCAGAACAAGCGGGATTCTCTTGGGAACACTCTTGATTTCGGGTTTGGCGTATGCGGCTCCGAATTGTGCCGGCTTGCCGACACAGGCGCAATTAAAGACCGAGCTGACAAACGCTCGCAACACGGCAAATGGTGGATTCGATCTGGACATGTGGGCGACTGTTGTTAATCGTGATGGTGAAGTCTGTGCTGTCGCGTTTACCGGCGGTGTCCGCGGTGATCAATGGCCGGGAAGCCGAGTTATTTCTGCCCAGAAGGCGAACACTGCAAATGCGTTCAGCCTGCCGGGTTTGTCCCTGTCGACGGCCAACCTCTATAGCGCCGTTCAGCCGGGAGGATCACTATTCGGCTTACAGGAGAGCAATCCGGTCAATGTCGCTGTGGCGTACGGTGGAAATTCTAGCGATTACGGTCAGTCTAGCGATCCCATGGTGGGCGGAAAGATCGGCGGCGTCAACGTATTCGGCGGCGGTCTCGCGCTGTATGCGAGCGACGGTCATGGACACACAACTCTGGTTGGTGCAATTGGAGTCAGCGGCGACAGTTCCTGTGCGGATCACAATATCGCATGGAAGACACGACACGCACTGAGTCTGGACTTCGTTCCGGGAGGAGTTTCAGGTCAGGCAGGTCGTCCCGACAATATCGTTTACGATATTAAATCGCATCCTTTCCAAATGAATGGTGTGAGCGATTCTGGCTGGGGCCATGCGGTTTGCAGCGACGCTGCCACTGCCATCAGCAAGACTCTGCCTGCAACTCGGTAACCTGACTCGCTCCGGCCGCAGGTCGCTCCAGACCCCTGCAGCCGGAGCGAACCTGCAATTCGCTCACGCTCTGTATGAACGCGCCTACAGTTCATTGACTTGAACTGTGGTCCATGTGTATTATAGTACTAATACACATGGACGGTAAGTTTCGCTTTTACGTCTATCCCTCGGCCGGTGCTCCCATCTACCGGCAGCTCATGGAACAGGTGAAGTTTCAGATTGCCTCGGGGCGTCTTGTCCCCGGCGATGTGCTCCCTTCCGTTCGTGATACTGCTCAGGAACTCGAGATCAATCCCATGACAGTTTCGAAGGCGTACTCGCTTCTCGAACGAGACGGAATTCTTGCGCGCGATCGCGGGCAGGGCATGCGTGTGCTGGGCAGGACCGTGAAGGGAGGCATCCGGGAAAGGCGCGATGAATTGCGCGCACTTCTCAAAGATGTCGTCGTAAAGGCGCACCAGCTGGGGTTCGACTCGGACGCGGTACTTGAAATGTTGAAGCCGCTGCTGGCCGAGCTGGATAAGAACAGTGAATCGCTGGAGGTTTGACGATGTCGGATGTTGTGCTTGAGATGATTGGAGTTTCGAAATCGTTCGAAAAGACCGAAGTGCTCAAGAGTATCGATCTTTCGGTTGCGCGAGGGCGCGTTGTCGGATTGCTGGGAAAAAACGGCGCCGGCAAATCCACGCTTCTCAAGTGTGCCCTCGGTCTGATGAAGCCAAATTCCGGCACAGCGACGATATTCGGTGAAGATGCATGGAACCTCAGTGGGGGTGCGAAAGCGCGCATTGGTTACGTACCGCAAAAAATCAGCTTGTATGACTGGATGAGAGTGCGGCAGATGATTGCGTATTACGCGGCATTCTATCCGTCATGGAACGATACATTGACGGCAGAGCTTGTAGAGAAGTGGGAACTTCAGTCCGAAGACCGGGTCGGCAAGCTTTCTGAAGGACAACTTCAAAAGCTCGCATTGATTCTGGCGCTTGGACACGAGCCCGAATTACTCATTCTCGATGAGCCTGCAGCCAGTCTGGACCCTCAGGCACGGCGTACGTTTCTCGCGGCGGTTGTCGAAATCGCGAGTGACCAAAGCCGGACAGTGATTCTCTCGACGCATCTCACCTCCGATCTGGAACGTGTCGCCAGCGACATTGTGATGCTGAAGTCCGGTGTTATTCAGTATTCCGGCTCCATGGACGATTTGAAGGAATCGGTGAAATCCATTCGGCTGACCACTCAAGGCAGGCTTCCGGGGCGAATGGATCTGCCAGGCGTACTGGCTTACGAGGTGCACGCCAATCACGCGCTCCTGACGATGAGCGGAGTCAATGAAGATCGCATCCACCGGCTTGAACACGACTACTCCGCAACTGCCGAAGTGCGGGATCTCAATCTCGAAGACATCTTCGTGGAGGTACATCGTGTCTAAACAGCTTGGTGCTGTCATTCAGACGTACACGGCAAGAAGTTGGTTTTGGACCATGTGTGCGGTGTCACTGGTGTGGGTTGGAGTTTTTATGTTGCTGGCGTCGACCGGTATGTTGCCAGACACGTATGCGGCATTCGCATCAATTCCACTTTGCATTTCGGGCGTATGCCTGGGTAACCATCTCAGTATCCAATTCCGTTCAGCGCAATCCAAACTCATTCCTAAATTTGCTGCGCCACATCTGACCGTTGCTGCCGGACTGTGCGGAATGGTTGCGGTTCTGCTTGTTGTGGTTGCTACATTTGCGTCGCATGGAACAGCTGTCGCAGCGCAATGGGAGGGGATTTCTCGTATCGGACTTTTGGCGTTCGGTTGGAGCTTATTCCTACTCTGCTTTTCCTTCGGTTGCTTTCACCCCTGGGCGATCGCATTGGCCTTCCCTTCCTCGGTCTTTTTTCTGAGCTTCATCAAGGCAGGCTCTTCAATTTGGCTGTCAGTGATGTCCAGCGGTCCAGTGGTTGCATTGGTGTTGATCCTGAATTCGATACTCACCTTCGTCCTGGTGCGCCGGATGTGCCGTTTGAACGATGTAATGATTGAGTCTCATTTTCACGACCTGTCCGAACCATCGCAAAGCAAAAGGCGAGCATGGTCTCGTGAACGCGGCAGATTTTTCAGGGGTTGGAATCAAACCGACAAAGAGCTGGATTCCATCCGTCGGCCGATCGGCGGCGACCTCCGATCGCAGGTGCGTCACTTCCAGCTGGGTTTTGGCTTGCTGCTGAAACCCATTACCTTGGTGCCAATCCTGGTCGTAACATTTTGGGTCTTGCATTTCGCTTTTTTACAGATTGGCAGGGGTTCTTCGATCCCGGATTTGGTCGCAATTATTGGGTCAACCGGCTCTTTGTCCGGCGCGCTCACACGGGTGCGTACGAACGGAAGAATGAGTTTTCAATGGATCATGATGTTGCCACTGCGCCGCGAAGAGATCGTATTCCGGTATGGAATCGCACTATTGATACACATGTTGAAGATGTGGTTCACAATTACGATTCCGCTTTACATCGTCGCCTGGTTGTCACTGGCCGGAATGCCCCATCCTTCCCCGTCATTGTGGCCCTATATGGACTCGCTTGCGGCGCAGATTCCGCTATTCGGAGTTGTGACTTTGTTCATCTGGAGACCCCAAGTCGTGGGTGCCTATCTGGCGGGCGCAGTAGTTATGCTTGCTCTGATGGGAGCTCCGCATCTTAACGAGTTAGGCCTTCCTCTTTTACTCCCAGTCATGTTTCTAGTTTTGGGAGTCTGCACTATTGCGTGGTCGTACAGACGATGGCTACAGACGGATCTGAGTTGATCCCTCAGCCTTGCCATTGCTTGCCGGCGACGAACGCCGCATGTGGAAACAGTTTCTGATGGCCGGTCCGTTTTGTATTGGCGTTGTCCACGAATTCGAAATCGCCCTGTTTCAATTCGAGGATCGTAATATCCGCTGTCGATCCGGGCTTCAGAGTTCCGAGTCCCTTTAGCGCAGGGATGGCCTTTGCAGAATTGGCGGTACCGCGAAGAATGACCTGATCGAGTTTCATTCCCAGCAGCAGAAATTTCGACAAGATGTTCGGGAAATCAAATACCTGATCGGTGAGTCCAGCGCCGTTAAGGTCGGACGAAATGGAATCCGGCAAAAAATCCTGAGCGAGTGCGCGTTCCGCCACATCCCAGGTGAAATGTCCATTTCGTCCATTGCCAAAATCGAAGAGAACGCCGCGCTGGCGGGCTCCCCGGACTTGGGGCAGAACGCGTCCGTTGTCATCAAGCATTCCGTGAGGCGGAGGCGAATACATGTGCGTGACGATATCGCCCGGGCGCATCAGTGCGAGGATTTCCGGCAAAGGAGAACGCGTGTCGCCAATATGAATCATCAACGGAATGCCGAAACCCTGAGTGATCTGATGCGCGCTGCGCACGGCTTCCAGATCGTGATCGCCTGCATACTGTTGAGAAAGGCGCGCCTTCACGCCCACAATGACATCCTGATGGGAACGAATCGCGGCGCGGGCGGCTTCCACATCCACCGTTTCGAATCGCAGCAGTTCTCCGTCAGTCTGATTTCCGAGCCTCGAAACATTGATCAGCGCCCGCATCCGGTTTGGTGCTTTGCTGGAGATGTCGACCATGTCCTGAATTCCATCGGCGCCGCGCGAGCCCGCATCGACAACGGTCGTGACACCGCGCAAGAGGACCTGCTCTGGCGTCAGTTCCCCCGGCCGGACATGCGAGTGAATATCGACAAGCCCGGGAGTGACGAGCAGACCTTTCGCGTCGAAAACCTCTGCCGCATCGGCGGCAGCAATGTTGGGCTGAAGGGCTTCGATCTTTCCCCGGCGGACCGCCACATCCATCACCCGATCGATTTTCTGACTCGAATCGATTACTCTGCCACCTTTGACGACGAGATCGTATTTCGGAGCGGCAGATAACGGGAACGCTGCCAGAAGAATCGACGAACTCAGAAACTCTCTTCGATTCATGCGCAGTACCGTATCGGTGGCAAGTCGACGTTTCGTGAAACCATGCGAGATTTTACCTTATTGTTTTTCCGGGGATTGCTTTTTGAAAATCGACTGGATGTGCACGAATTGATTGTTTTCGAATTTGTAATAGTGTTCGCCATTGTCTCCATTTTGTTCGTAGAGACTGACGCCGTCGGAGTTACGCTGGAATTCGAAGCACGTTGGCTGATCGGGTTCGACTGTGGGGATTGGCACGCCGTGACTGCGCCGATCAGGAACAAACCGGCGCACAAACGACGAACTGTGCGGCAGTCTCTTTCAATCATGGTGAGAATTAAACAGTGAAAGGATGAGGCGGGCTCTCCAGCGGTCCACTCCGTCATGACTCGCGGGAAGTCTAGCACGGTATTGTTGTGAATCCGGCAATCTGCGGAGTAGGATGACGGATTCCGGGATACTTGAACACTAAACTTCGGAGGAATTTCCATGCGCATAATTGCTGCTGTCAGTTTGGTTGCATTGCTAGCCGTTACCATTTGGGCCCAACAACGCGGGCCGGCCGCAACTCCCGCTGCTGCCACATTCTTCACCGCTGCGGATGTGGCAGGATTGATTTCGAAATCACCGGCAGACCGGAACGCGCTCGGACAGCGCATGCTTCAGGTTGGACCCTACAATGTGAATCTCGAACATCGCGTCGTGAATCAGGCGGCCGCCGTTCATGAAAAGGAAGCGGAGCTATTTTATGTCATCGAGGGCTCGGGCACGGTGGTCACCGGCGGAAAACTTGTTGGGGAATCGCGCACGAACGAAGCGAATCTTAGCGGAACTTCCATCGAGGGCGGATCGACAAAAAAGGTCAGCAAGGGGGACTGGTTTATGGTGCCTGAAGGCGTTCCGCATCAGATTCCCAATGTCGACGGCGCCCTCAGCGTGATGACGCTGCATCTGCCGCGATAAGAAATGTTCATTGTTCACTGTTCAATTGCCATTTCGGGCAGGAGAGGGGAACCACAAGAAAGCTCCGGAGATTAGAATTGCATTCCTGCAACGTTACTTTGGCGGACCGACTTTAATCTCGAAGAGTTTTGGCCAGAGCTTTCCAGTGACGAAGATGCGGTTCATTGCCGAATCGTAGGCGATTCCGTTCAGCACATCGGCGGAGGCTTTTTCGGCGGGAGTCAACAGTCCTTTCAGATCAACCCAACTCCCAACATTTCCGGTAAATGGAGAAATGCGCGCAATTCGATCCGTCTGCCATACATTGGCCCAGATTTCGCCGCTGATGTATTCCAGTTCATTCAGCTCGAGCACGGGACGACCCTGATCGGTAACACTGAGCGAGCCGGTTTGCATGAGAGTCTGCGGGTCCAGAATGCGAAGCTTTGCTGTTCCGTCGCTCAGAATAATTCCGCTCGGATCCTTCGTCAGACCCCAGCCCTGGCCGGCATACGTAAACTTTCGTTTCAGAGCAAAAGACTTGCGATCGTAGACAAATCCGACCTGGTTTTGCCAGGTGAGTTGCAGAAGGTCTGAGCCCGAGTTGACGAGGCCTTCCGCGAAATAGTCTGCGCTCACGGCCTGTTGCTGAATCACTTTGCCGGTTTCCAGTTTGACTCTTCGGATGCTCGATCGGCCATTGAGTCCGGTGCTTTCGTAGAGATCGCCGTCCAGATAGATCAAGCCCTGTGTGAATGCGGTTGGGTCGTGAGGATAGGTATGCACGACCTGATACGTATAAACCGGCGTCGCCGGCGATCTCAGCTGCGCGCCGGCCGAACTCAGCGCAGCAGACAGCGCTGCCGCCATCAGCACAACGCAGATACCCGCCCGGATAATGTGTCTCCGATTCATTTCGTGTCCATTGTACTCTTAAGATTCAGGAAATTTCAGGAGTGAAAATGACGACAACCGCAGTGACCCGTATCTTTAATTTTGCCGCCGGACCGTCGATTCTTCCGGTTCCCGTTCTAGAAGAGGCTCAGAGGGATCTTCTGGCACTGCCTGGAGTCGGCATGTCGGTAATGGAGATCAGTCACCGCTCTGAAACCTTCGAAGGTCTGCTCCACACCGCGATGGCCGACATGCGCGAACTGGCGCATATTCCGTCAGACTACAAAATCCTGATGCTTCAGGGCGGTGCCAGCCTTCAGTTCTCGATGGTGCCGATGAATCTGTTGAGCGCGGCTTCTACTGCGGACTATATCGACACGGGATCCTGGGCTGACAAAGCGATAAAGGAAGCCCGGCGTGTGGGGAAAGTGCATGTCACCGGGTCCACGAAGGCAGACCATTACTGCCGTATTCCTGAAGCGAGTGAATTGGAATTCACACCGGACGCCGCTTATGTTCACATGACGAGCAACAACACCATTGAAGGTACGCAGTGGAAATCGCTTCCCGAAACTGGCGATGTTCCTCTGGTCAGCGATGCGTCGTCCGACATATTCAGCCATCCGATGGACATTGCGCGCCATGGTTTGATTTATGCCGGTGCGCAGAAGAATCTCGGACCGGCCGGCGTGACTGTGGTGATCATTCGTGAAGACCTGTTGCAGCGCTCTACGGACGCGTTGCACACGATGCTCGATTACCGGACACATGCGAAGAACGATTCGCTCTACAACACTCCAAATACATTTGGCATTTACCTTCTCGGGCTCACCATGAAGTGGCTCCGATCTCAGGGTGGGCTTCACGGCATCCAGGTTATCAATGAACGAAAAGCCGCGAAGCTTTACTTCGAAATCGATCGAACCGGGTTTTATCGCGGAACCGCCAGGAAGAGCAGCCGTTCCCTGATGAACGTCACATTCCGATTGCCGTCTGAAGAGCTGGAGATAGCTTTTGACAAAGAGGCGTCCGCCGCAGGCCTCGATGGACTGAAGGGCCATCGAGTGGTCGGCGGCATGCGTGCGTCCATCTATAACGCTTTTCCCGAAGCGGGAGTGGATGCCCTGGTCAGTTTCATGCGCGACTTCGAAGCCCGGCGCGGGTAAGTCCAAAAGAGGCGCTGCAGCGAAACTCTCCGTTGGGGGACAAAGATCGTTCGTGTCCTGTCTCCTGAAAATCGATACCGCAAACTTTCATCCGGAACCTATCCTTAGAAGGACACTCGTGCCGCAAAGCGGAGAACGCGCCCCTGGCCGACGGTTGAGGTGACAAAGCCGAACGATCCTGCATTGGAGACATCGCCTCCGGGATTGGCGAAATTGGGATGGTTCAGCGCGTTCAAGGCCTCGGTGCGCACTTGTAGCTTCAGGCGCTCGGTCAATGAGAAAGTCCGAAACAATCCAAGATCGGCGTTAAAGAAGCCCGGCCCATAAATGTTATTTCTCCCGGCGTTTCCAAAGCGCTGTGTTTGCCCGGCAGGAATATTCACTGGCGCGTAAGCCTTGGTGTCGAAGTACGGATTACCCGGACCGATGCCGCCCATGATCGCCACCTCAGGCTTAACCTGGTCCGGATACTGGCCGCTCCCCGAAGCACTCAGATTCCCGGCACTGCCTTGAATGATGCTAATTGGCGCGCCGCTGGTGACGGCAACAACTCCGTTCAGCTGGAACCCTCCCAGCAACGTCCCGGCGAGACCGCTACTGGCCCAACGCTGCCCACGGCCAAACGGCAGGTCCCAGACTCCGTACAATTGCAGGTTGTGTCTGCGGTCATAACTCGCGGGACCTCGATTGCGGTGCGCTTCCGGATAGTATTGGATCCTTGGTCCTGCGCCATCGTCTGCATAGTTGATCGCTTTCGAAAACGTATAAGCCGCTCCAAAGGTCGAGCTCGCCCACCGGCGAGTGAGTTCCGCTTGCAAGCCATCGTAGGTCGCGGTTTTATAGGGCTGGATCGAGAAGATGCTTGCTGTCAATCCTAAGGCAGCCAGGGCACGCCCGGCATTACCCGTCCCGGGTGCTGCGGCATTAATGTTGATACTCCCCATCTGCCCGACCGCGCGCGTTCCGATGTAGCCGATCTGTCCAGTGAGATTCCATGGCAGCTCGCGTTGTAGCGTGAGGTTCCAGGATTGGATGTACTTGCGCTGCGCTTCCGCCGGGTACGTCGTGGTGCTTAGAGCGGACGGCAACTTGATAATCCCTGCAGTGAACGCGGTAGGGGCAGTTCCGTTCGGGTTGATCAAACCCTGCCGAAGCGTGGTAACAGGAACGAAAAGGTTTGTCGCACCGTTGAAGGTCTGTTGCGGCATGGTCCAGGATCTGAAGTAGCCCGGATAGATGCCGTTTCGAATGTCCTTAAACGATCTCGGATCGGCAGATTGTCCATATCCGCTACGCACGACGGTCTTCTCGCCAAGGCGATAAGCCAAGCCTATACGCGGCAGGAATTGGCCAGGTCCGGACTTGGCTCCTGTGTCCCGCGGCACATCATCGAGCCCGCCGGTAATGACATTTCCTGTTGCCGGATCGAAGCGATTGACGCCCGTGTTGTCCTTGTCCGGAAACGGATACCTCTCCCATCGGACACCAAGGTCGAGGGAGAGATGACGCGAGATCCGCCAGCGATCGCGTGCATAAAGAGCATACGACCGCATGTACACGGCATTCGGATTGATGTCTTTGTCCAACTTACCCGCGACGGCAGGCAACCCCAGCAGAAAATCCGCCCAGCTGTTGAACCTGACGTCTGACGGTGCTGGTCCGCTCTGCAGACTCGTCGAGTTGCCGTTGAACGTGAACGAGCCCCGCACCGTCTGCGTTGCTCCCTGGGGGTCGAAGTGATTCAATTGCTGGTTCGTGTCGTCCAAACCAAAGCGGAACGAGTGCGCTCCCTTTAGCCAGGAGAGATTTGCGGTCAGAACGTACTGGTTGTCCCGGTAACTGAATGGGCTCATGATGCTGTCATTCCCAAGATTCGCCCAGTTGTTGATCTGAAAAGAAGGAATCCCAGCGTGCATGCGATCGGTGCCGTTGGTTCCAGGAATCTTCAGAACATCCAACCCAAAGTTGGAAACGGTGTCGAAACTCTCGCCGCCGAGATGCTGCCTTGTAAACCCGGCGTTCGCATCGAACAGGAGAGTGGAACTCAAGAAAAACGTACCGCCCAGGCCAGCAACCTGGGTGCGGCCACGCGCCTCGCCCGGATATCCGCCATTGAGAGCAGGACCTCCAGCCTCTCCGAACAATTGCGGATCCACAAGACTGGTGGGAGAAATACTGTAGCGCCCGAACACCCTGAGCCGACTGCCTGTGATGTAGTCGACTTTCGTGTCGATATGGGTGCGGTTAAATGGAGTCGCGCCGTTTGCGACGAAGTTGTTGCTGAATCCATTCCCTGTTGGCGCAGGCAAACGTTTGATGAGTTCCAAAGCCGCCAGATCGATCCGGTCTGCCGGAATCGTATTATTCGGAAATGGCGTTCGCAGCGCCGGATTGGCGTTGGACGCGGGATCGTAGATTGTTGCGCCACCATTTGCAGCGGCCGGGAAAACGACATTCCCGCCAGCGTTGGGCCTGAGGCTGACCGGCGCCAGACTGACGGTGTTGAAACGGGAAGTCCCGCGCTCGGTGCTGCGTTCAAGGTCGGTGAAGAAAAACAGCTTGTTCTTCAGGATTGGGCCGCCCAGAGCATACCCATACTGAGTCACGATCTTCTTTGGGATTTCTGGCGTGGTCTGGAAGTAGTTCCTTGCTTGAGTGGCGCTGTTCGTGTTGTAGCCCCAGAGTGCGCCGTGGAAATTGTTCGTTCCCGATTTGGTCGTCACATGGATAACAGCTCCGCCCACGAAACCATGTTCCGCATCCATGGAGTTGGTGACGATACTCACCTCCTCAATGCTCTCTGCCGGCGGCACATACGCAACGTTATTGGGTAAAAAAAGATGAATGTTGCTAACGCCATCGATTCTTGTATTGTTCTGCAACCGCGAGACGCCGTTGACATTGAACGAAGTGGACCGCTGAGGGTTCTCAGCCTGGCCTCCCAGTTCACCCTGACTAACCGCACCGGGTATCAGCGACATCAAGCTCTGGTAATTGCGACTGACGCTCCCTGTAAGCGGCAGGTCATTAATGAGCCGTGAAGTCTGAGTGAAGCTGACGTCGGAACGGTCGGTTCGAAGAACCTCCCCGGGTCCGCCGATGGGTGAAGTATCCGTGGATCCCGAGGCCCGCAGCCGCACATCCAGGCGGAGCGTATTCGCGGCGACCTTCACTTTCTCGTATACCTGAGTTCCGAAGGACGTGGCCGTAATCGTCACTTTGTAAGTGCCCACCATAAGGTTGCTCAAAACGTAACTCCCTCGTTCATCCGTGGCCGCAACCTGCGAGGCCCCAGTATCGACGTTCAGTGCTTCGACTCTGGCCTTCTCAATGCTTGTGCGCGCCTGATCTGTAATGGTGCCCGCGATCGAGACATAGAGGACTTGGCCATGGAGCAGGCGTGGCACGGTGATGGGAATAAAGGTCAGGAGGAAAGCCCACGCCAGTAGCGACGATGCTGCCGTTTTTAAGATGTGATTTCTATCGTTGGTCATAGCGCCCGTCCTTTCGGTTGCCCGGAATTGTCTTTCACTGGGAAAAGCGTGAACGGCGTGGAAAGGCAGCAACGAACAAAAAATATTTCTGGATATCGCCCGGTTCAGCGGGGACAGGACAGGATTTCGCTGAATGTTATACTGCCCGGCACCGCAATCCTGAATCACAGCAAACGGAGGCAGATGAAGACACCCGCATCGCCAAAGCTAACGGAACTCCTGTTGGCGTGGGGTGAAGGCAACGAACAGGCACTGGACCAATTCCTTCCCCTGGTTTACCGCGAGTTGCATCGGATGGCGCGTCACTACATGGCAGGAGAGCGTCCGGGCCACACGCTCCAGGCGTCAGCGCTGGTCAATGAAGCCTACTTAAGGCTGGTGGACGTCCGGCGGATGCAGTGGCAGAACCGCGCCCACTTCTTCGGCGTGGCAGCTCAATTGATGCGACGCATTCTGGTGGATTTCGGGCGTCGTCGTCACTACCAAAAGCGTGGCGCTGGCATCCGCCCGGTAAGGCTCAATGAGGCTCTGGACGTCGCTGCGGCACACTCCACAAACCTGATGGCCCTGGACGATGCTCTGAACGCGCTTGGAGAAGTCGACCCGCGAAGAGTACGTGTTGTCGAGTTGCGCTTTTTTGCCGGCTTGACTGTGGAGGAGACAGCCGAAGTGTTGAAAGTTTCTCCCGAAACCGTCCTGCGGGATTGGAGACTCGCCAAAACGTGGCTGCACCGGGAACTTCGTAAGGATGCGACGGCGTAAAACCGTCAAGGTGGCGGAGCAAATCGGCTACATTTCGCTAAACGTCCCCAGCGCGCATTTCTCACCGGTTGCCGTCGCGAAACGGTCGAGACGCCGTCCAGACAAGGCGCGCGACCGAGGCCGCCGCAGGCGTACTCGACAATACGTCGAGGTGGTCGACCGAGCGCAACGCAGTCTGGGCGAGCGTATCGGCCGTTGCAGCAGGCAACCGGTGAGAAATGCGCGCTGGCTTCAGGCCGTCGTCGGTGGTTTCCAGTGCTGGACGAGTGTGATGCGAGAAGTGACGGACTTTTGGACGGGGCCGATGATCAAAAACTGCCCGCGCCGATCTCCTTTGAGAGCCACATCGTAACCCGTATGGACGTCTGCGTTGAATCCCACGATTGGCGGCCGGAGCACATCACGCGTGGCGCCGCGCTCGATTTCTGTGCCCTTCACGGTTAGTGAGACAGACACCAGCATTCCATCCAGCCTGAGATAGTAAAGTTCCGTGCCGTCGGGGCTCCATCGTGGCCAAATCCCGCCTCCTGTAGAAACCTGCACCCGATTGCCTTTTCCTGAAAACGGAACCACATTGATCTCAAGGGTTTTTGATTCGTTCGATTGATATGCGACAAAGAGCCCGCTCGGCGAAAACCGTCCGTTGAATTCATCCCAATCGTGATTTAGAAACTCTTTGGGTCCCCCTACTGGCTTGCCATCTTGCTCGGACACCTGCTGCACCCAGAGGCTCCTCAATCCAGTCTTAGAGTCGACTTTGAAATAAAGAAGCGAGTCCTCGTACCAATCGCATGGAGCCTTGAACTCTGGCGGACCCACGATCAGGGTCTGTTCTCCCTTCTCCAAGGACGGCTTCACGAAGAGCCCCAAACCGTTGTAGAACGCGATCCACTTGCCGTTCGATGACCAGATGGGAGAGCCACCACTGTTGCCGGACGCGAGCGGCTGAAGAGCGAGATCGAGAATCCAGGCCCCTCTGCGACGCACCGCCACTCGGCGGCCTTCTGGGGAAACCGCAGGGCTTGCCATATCGCTTTTGTCCTGCGAGTCGAACGCGTCCAATAAGTTTTTGTCCCGGTCAAACCATCTCAGTTGCCGCCCCCCAGCGACGGGAGCGCGATAGGCCACCCGTCCTGTTGCCGAAACTGAAAACGCGCCCGCCCCTCCCTCAAGGCCAACGGGAGCCGCAAATTCCACCGTAGCGCCGCTGGCCTTGTTGGTCGCCAGGTCGAACCGACGCGCCACAAGAGCTTTCTGACTGACGAACAGGAGCCAGCCGGGATCTAAATAGGCGCCGGCGGACTCGGAGGCAACGACTCGTTCGATCTTCGTAGGGTCCATCACCGAGCCGATGTAGATCCCCTGGACTTCCGCGGGTCCCTGAACGAAGAACAGGAATTGACGGCCGCCGGGCAGGAAACAGGGAAAACTGTGTCTCGAGTGACCCGCCTCCAGCGTTGTGACCGGTTCGAGTTTGCCTCCAGGAGAATCCTGCACGCGCGACAACGCGCTGATGGCATCTCGTGGAAACAGGATGAAGCCGTCCGGGCTCCAGGCGCCGCCACGACTCAATAGGACATTCATGCTTGCAAGGATCTGCGGAGAGGCGACACGGCCACCAACATCGATGCGCTTCAGTTTTCCGCGGGCGAAAAAAGCGATCGACTGACTGTCTGGTTTCCAGAAGGGAGAGGTGGCCCCTTCGGTTCCCGCAAGCGGTTGCGCTGGATTAATACTGTCGAGCGGCTGTAACCAGAGTTGGGGTTCGTTATCTCCTGCGACGAACACGAGTCTCCGCCCGTCGGGTGAAAGGGCGAAAGACATTGGATCGGGTGTCGGGGGCGTGTCGACGCCCCACACGAGCGACTCGAGCTCTTCCGGTGGCCTGCGGAAATACCACAGTCCAAGCCCGTTTAGCGCGGCAACTCCTGTGCCCGCGGCGATCCACCTGAGAACCTGGCGCCGGCGCGGCGCAGCAGGCATGGTGGCCGGTCCCGCGAGTTCAGGCTCCGTGCCCGTTTCTTCGATTTCAATCCGCGCATCGCCCAGGGTTTGCAGCCGGCGGTTTCGATCCTTCCGCAGGCATCGCCGCAACAACCGGCGGATCGAGGCAGGCGTATCTCCGGGCAGACGGTCCCAATCCGGCTCCGACTTCAAAACCGATGCCAGAATATCCGATGCCCCTTCGCCGTTGAACGCCGGTCGTCCTGTCAGCATCTCGTATAGCACGCAACCGAACGCCCACACATCTGTACGTCTGTCCACGGCTTGACCGCGCGCCTGCTCGGGCGACATGTACGCCGCAGGGCCCAGGATGACGCCCTGCTGCGTTCCGGTGATGCTCACGGTTTGGGAGTTCGGCAGGTCGGAACCGTTGGCGCCCAGAAGCGCCTTTGCCAGGCCGAAGTCGAGCACCTTCACCTTTCCCTCGGGCGTGATCTTGATGTTCGCTGGTTTGAGGTCGCGGTGAATGACATTTTTTTCGTGGGCGGCTTCCAGCGCTTCCGCGGTCTGGAGAGCAATCTTCAACGCGTCTTCCACCGGGACCAGCCCGTGCTTGATTCGATTCGCGAGCGTTTCGCCTTCGACCAGTTCAAGGATGAGGAAGCGGTGTCCGTCGGCCTCTTCGAGATCGTAGATTGCAGCAATGTTGGGATGATTCAAGGAGGCGAGGAGTTGGGCTTCCCGCTGAAAGCGGCTGACCCGATCCGGTTCGCTTAAAAACTCGTCGGGAAGGACCTTAATGGCAACGTCACGTTTCAGCTTTGAATCGTGCGCTCGATAGACTTCGCCCATGCCCCCCACGCCTACCAGCGACAGAAATTCATAGTTACCGATCTGTCGACCGATCCACGATGGCCGGGGCGGCTCCATTGTTGCAGCGAACTCGTGAGCGATTTCCTTTATGGCTGCACATTCCAGAAAGCTTGCCGCCTGCGGCTCCTCCGCAAGCAGTTCTTCCAGGTCGCGCTGCAGATCCTCATCGCCGCCGCAGGACCCACGAAGAAATGCCGTTCGTTGCGTCTCGTCCATTTGCACGGCCTGGTTGTACAGGCTCTCGATTTGACGCCATCGTGCCGCTTTCATGCTGTACCACCTTTTGAGTTCGGTGAAGCCACTGTATCAGCCAAGCATCCACCAGCTCAGGTACGCTTCGTTAACAAGCGCCGAAGCCTGGATCGTGGAGCCAACGGGTCGAGTGCATGCTTGCGTGGGACTTAAGTGCGCGGAGTATAGCATCCATATAGAGCCACGGAGTGGCGGCAGTTCCTTAGCCACCGGCGTGAGCCG
>JBGPBY010000029.1:0-24472 GCA_041481485.1 Terriglobia bacterium | reverse complement strand
TCCCCCAACTCCGAAAAGTGCGGCGCTCCGTCCAATTCGATCGCAATGTCGCACTCCACGCAGAAAAAATCGACAATATAGCGATTTATGCTGTGTGGTCTGCGGAACCTCTTGCCGAGAAGTTGCCGTCGTTGAAGGTGTTTCCATAAGACTGCTTCAGCCGCGGTGCCGTTGTTTCGCAGCTCCTTGCGGCGATTTCTTAGTGGTGGAATATTGTCGTCACTTGAAGTTCGGTTGCTCATAGCCAGGCCCTACAGGCATGAGACATTCCGCTAATGGATTGACCACCCCGGCCGCGCCGGTAACTTGAGGTAGCACGACGAATTTTACCGGCGCGGCCGCCCCTCCTTCAGGAGGGGAATATGCCATCCTGCCAAGCTATCCCTATTCCGTCGCCGCGACACCGGCAAACCGATAAATTTCAGCCACGGCGTAAGCCGGTGGCTAAGGGATCTGCCGCGCTCACGCGGCTGGGAACACGTCTGTCCGTCGGTCCGTTGTATGCCAAGTAAGGATCAAGAATATGTGACCATATTTGTGAAATGCAGCACTGTGGGTTCTATTTACTCTTGCAGGTCAATTTGCCACTGAGTCCGCTCCAGACTTCAATGGGTACGCTTGCACCTGAAACTCTTGCACTCATTGTATGCGGTTGACCGTCCTTCAATGAAACCGGTGTCTTGATGGAGAAACCGTAGTCTTCTGTTCCTCCGAGATTCTTCAAGTCTGGACGCTTCTGGTTCGCCGTAACAGTTTCGATCAACTTTCCGTCCGAAAGCATGTCCACATGGATTTCTTCGGTCGGGTTCCCAGCGTTCCAAACCCAGCCACCAAGAGTATCGCAAGTCAGAGTGTCGACTGAGCCGCTGTACTTCATTCCTCCTCCGATTGCCACCTCTGGAGAAAGAGGTTTACCGGCAGACTTGTCATTGCTGTATTCATTCGAACACGCGGCGATCAGCAATATCAGCAGTCCGGTTGCGGAAGCAAGAATCAGAACCAGGATTCGTACGGTTTTCATGTTGTAAGCGTTTTGTTGCACTGACATATGGGACATCTTACACCGAGCGTGAGAGTGCCTTGTATCGAGTTAACCAATGGAGTGTTCTCCGAACTCCGGCTGGAAATGTGATGGATGGTTCCCAGTTCAAAGCTCGCTTCGCACAATCGATTGCCAGCACGCTGGAAGGGACGTCGAACGCCCGGCCTTCCACGTATGTTCGGGAAACTTTCATTCCCATGGCACATTCGATTTCGGTGATCACTTCGTTCAAACTGATTCCGACACCGAAACCGATATTGACCACTCTCTCCGGACCCTGGTATCTGGCCGCGGCCATGATTGCTGTGATCACATCCGCGATATGGACATAGTCGCGAACGACAGAACCATCTCCCCAGATTTCAATCGTCTCTCCGGCAAGAGCCTTGCCCAGAAAGACGGCCACTGCCCCCTGACTCGATTTCGTACGCTGCCGTTCGCCGTAGAGGTTCGAGATCCGGAGAACCATGTATTCCAGTCCGTGGAGCCTTTCGAACATTCCCAAATACTTCTCCACGGCAAGTTTCGTGATCCCATACGAACATATGGGATTGGTGGGATGAGATTCCGAAATCGGCAGGCACAGAGGCGGGCCGTACACGGCACCTCCAGAAGACAGAAAGACGACTTTGCGAATTCCCGCGTGAAAAGCCTGGTGCAAAAGCCTGACCGTGCCGCTGAGATTGGTTTCGATATCGTAAACGAGATCCAGATTTGAAGACCGGGGCGACGTTGTGGAAACCAGATGAAAACACCAATCGCATCCGGCAACGGCGTCCGAGATATCCGATTCACTGGTGAAATCGCCTTCGAGTATTTCCAGATTTCTGTGTTCTCTGCATGCATCGGCCAGAAACACCGTGCCCGGACGATCAAACAGCCGGACTCGAAATCCCTGCGAGAGGAGAGCATCCACAAGATGAGATCCGACAAAACCCTTGCCGCCCAGTACCAGGCAAAGTGGATTTGAATTCATCGCTTACACCGAAGGAGGGAGCAAAAAAATATCGGTCATAGGAGTTGTTTAACGCGTCACTCCGGGAACATTGGTTACCACGCAGCGAAATCCGGAATCTTCGACAAGAAATGGGAGCAGTCGTTCAAGCGCGTGAAGAATCGTTCCATCCGGCGGAATTGGTTCCGGGGGATACTCCTTCCAGTCCAATTCCAGATCAATCAATCGTCGTATTGCAGAGCTTCTGGACCAAAACATCGTGCCCACCGGGAAATTGAAGTTTGACTCAATCGGTGAACGCATTCCAATTCGTGCTGCCAGTTTCACCCCCTGGTCATGGTTCTTCGACCAGTCCACAACATTGGGATCATCGGGGAATACCATTCCAATGGAGTGGTCAGAAATCATTTTGCCAAGAATTATATCCATCATGGGATGCTTATGACCCAGCAGATTCTCCAATAGAAACAGGAACCATGTTCTTCCCATCGAATCATCATTCAGTTCCGCTGTTTTCTTTGTATGAATGTGGCCCACAAACTCATATGCAGTGGACAAACAATTTCCAAAAGCGTTTAAAAATGGGCCAATGTCTCTTCCGCAATTCGAAACAATCTGAACGTCGATGACTTTGCCCTCGTATCCACCGGCGAATTCCCGTACACAGACTGCATCAGTTTCAGAGGTAACCGTCACAAAAAGATCCGGACGGATTCTGTTGCAGTTCAGTCTTTCAAAAATGTCAGGAAGGAGATCCGCATAGAAGACGTGCAAATGCAGCGCTACTGACGAATTGTCCGGCACTTTCTTATTAGAGGAGTCGGCCGGAGGAATCAGAACATCATAGTCCCATGGCCCGGACGGCATACCGAACCGCAAGTAGTGCGCAAAAGGATTGCAGCCCAGATCCATTATTCCGCATCGTTCCCGGTAGACGCCCGGATGAAACCCTGGATAAGGTTTTCTCAGAAAGAAGCCGTTTTCCCAGGATCGCACAAAATGACGAATCGCCCGCTTTTTGTCGAATCCCTTTCCGCGAGGACCTACCAGGTAATCGATCTCCAGCCGTGGACTCTCTGAGATCGTCAGCGAATCGAGGTTTTCCTGACTTGCCGTGGATATCCGGTCCAGTCCGATTCTCTGAAGTTCATCGACATAGGCGGTCATGTCAAAGGTTCGCTCAGCGATACTTTTCAATCGAATTCCGGTATTTCTGCGCAGATCGGGGTCTTCCAGGAAGCGAATTACACACTCCGCCATGTTTTCGACATCCAGATAAGCGGCGACACACTCCTTCTTCAGACCGTTTTTCCGAAGTATATCCGCCATCCCGGTGGCCCTGTCGAAACACACGATGGGCAACCCAAGAGAAACAGCATCAATGCTGACATTCGGAAGAGGGTCCAGCCGTGAACTGACGAGCAGGACGTCCGCACTCTGATATGCGAATGCCAGCTGCGACGTCTCCTCCATAAAGGCGAAGGCGTCCTTCAGTCCGGCCCGCTGGATTTGATCACTGAGATACACAGAATAGTGCTGGTCGCCTTCGGGATCGAATCCTTTTCCAATCCATATAAAGCGGCAGCGGACCTTCTGCAATACTCGCGCGGCGCATCCAATAAACAGGTCCACACCTTTGCGATAATGCACAGATCCGACTCCGAGTACGACAGGCGTGTCTTTTCGCCAACCCGTGGGATGAAAAGTCTTTTCGATCCGGTCGATGTCTTTCTGTTTAAACGAATCGTCTGCACTGGAGAGAACATGACTGCATTTTCCCTGAGGTATGACCGGCGGAAATTTGTGCAGGAGGTCCGGAAATGCCGACAGCGCATTTTTACGGACAATATCAGCCGAAAAAATCGTCTCGGTCGCCCAAAAAACGGTGTCCTCAATGGCATGACGCGGACGCGTATATGACGCGAACTCATGAATCAGAGCTATCGATGGAATAAAGTGTCTGGCAAGTTCCGGAAGGACACTTCTGGATTCCGTACTGTTCACGATCGCGAAATCCAGTCTGCACTTCGACACCAGATCATCCAGCTGATATCCCACGACCGTTTGGCTGACTCGCGTGACCGGACAAGCCACGATATCCGCCGAGGCACGCAGGTCATCGAACAGAGAACCCCCATTCAGGAGGAGTGCAACAACATTAAAACGCTTCTTGAGTTCGATGATGATGTTCAGGCTCACAACGGGAGCGCCAGTGGCGGACGCTTCGTGGCTGACAACCAGCACTGTCGGCCGTTCCGGATTAAGGCCGGAAAAATCACCGCAATATTCGAATTTCGGAAGCCGCCCGATTCGTCCCTCCGCTTTTCCGTGGAAAACAAAATGTTCGAACGGAGTTCCCGAATAGTTGTTTCTGACATCGGGATAAACATTCAGATAAAACTCACTATCAAAATCCAGCTGTTCGTCGATCGTTCCATTCGCGGGCGAAGCTGCCGCTTTCGAAGGTTCGTCCGTCTTGTCCGACGCCGGCACTTTGGTTTTGGACCGATCGACGGTAGTGCTCTCTTGTTTCCCATTGGAAATGACGGGTTCAAAGATCGGATGCGGTGAGTTCAATGACTTAAATCGCCGTAACACTCTGGTAAAGCGCCAGGATCTCGAACCCGTAATTTGCTGAAGCTCGCCGGAAACTTTTGCAAGTTGCGCTTCCCGGTCCGAAACCATGACACGCAACTCCGCGATCTCTCTGCGAGCTTCGAGCAACTCGACCATCCCTCTTTCCAGGCTGGAAAAATTGGAGCACAACCTCCGGTTTAACTCGGAAATCTGAAGGTTCGCGGTCGTGATTCGTTCATGATCGGTTCTCAACTGATCGGTGATTTTTTCCGCCTGGCGCTGATAGGCCGCAATTTGATTATTACGTTCCTCAATGGTCTGATTCAGGCTTGAAAGCTGAAATTGAGTGGGTCTCAGATTGGAATCTGTAAAAATCCCGGATGGGAGTGGAGCCAACGGACCGTTCGAGGCAATCGCGATGTAATACAGCGGGTTCTCCATTCCGGGAAACCTGCGAATGTTTTCGGGCCCTCCGCTGAACGTATTCCACGACATCAATTCTGAACTCTGCATTGGAGCGAGGACCGAGCCGTAACAAACGCGCTGACCATACACCGTCACATTCCGAAACCTCGAGCGCAGAAGATCGTGAAACTCGTTCAGGTAAAGCTCCTTGACGTGAAACGGATTCGCGAAGCGCGGGACATCGCTGTATTCATGTTTGTCCGGGCTTGAGATAATCAGGAATCCATCGCTCCGGAGAACCCGCCGGAATTCATCGAACATTTCGGAATGGTGGCTGTGATGTTCGATGGTTTCGAAACAGACAATGACGTCGATGGAGTTATTTCCCAGCGGTATCGCGCTGCAGGAACCAATTTTGAAACTCAGTCCTGGCCGCACATACCGGCTGGCCGCATGATGAATAACATCGGCATCCAGGTCCATGCCAATGACCGAGCGAGCGACGTCGCTCAGCAGATTCGCACCGTATCCCTCCCCGCAGGCGATATCGAGAACATCCTTGCCATGAACCAGGTCCCGGGCGACTGCGTAACGGTGCAGGTGTTCGGCGGCGATCTCTCCCTCGATCTCGGGCAGGTATCGCTCTCCGGTCCATTCCAGAATGTCGATTCTTCGATTTCGCTTTGTCACCTGATTATCCGGAAGTCGCTCCTACAAGCAGTTCGAAGTTTTGAATGGGGCCGAACAGAATACCACGCAGAAATATACAAATATTACTGGGGCCGGTTTCAGTCCAGGGCAGTCCATTCCAACTTGGGTGCATTGTAGGACATTTGAATGAAAGTCCGGAATAAATTGGGGACAGAGAGCAATTTCCTCCTCAATGTTGAATCAATCGAATTCTATTCGGTTGCCGCTTCACGGCATTTGTTATTCTGCATGCCGAATTGGCTGGAGCGGCCCAATAATCTAAAATGAATTCCTTTGAAGCTGAAATCTCAATCCATGAAGCAGGTGTGCTGATGCAGTGTGGGGTTTGTGGGGGCGAAGATTTTCGAACACAGTCGGTCCTGTGGGATAAATTGATCGAGGAATGGCAGCTTTCACGTTCCGAAGTCGACTACGTCAATCACCAGCAGGGAAAGGTGTGCGTACAGTGTGGAGCGAATCTTCGTTCCATCGCGCTCGCAAACGCGTTGCGCGGCTTTCTGCGAACGACAAAATACCTGAGCGATGCCCGTCTGCCGAGCGAATGGCAGGAACTTGCGATTCTGGAGATCAATGAGGCAGGAACACTGACGCCTTATTTAAAAAAATTTCAAAAGTATTCCTATGGCGCCTACCCGCAAGTGGATATGCATTCGCTTCCATATGACGACCACACCTTCAATGTCGTAATCCACTCGGATACGCTGGAACACATCCGAAACCCGGTACACGCCCTGACGGAATGCTGCCGCGTGCTCAAGCCGGACGGCGCGCTGTGTTTCACCGTCCCTGTCATTGTTGGCCGGTTATCACGCAGCCGGGAAGGCCTCCCCAGAAGTTATCACGGCAATCCGGACACTCCTCTCGAAGACTTCGCGGTCCACACCGAATTCGGAGCGGACGCGTGGACCCATGTTTTTGAAGCCGGGTTTTCCGAAGTAACACTGCACGCGGTGGAGTATCCCGCCGCGGTAGCCTTTCTAGCCAGGCGGGATTGCAGCAAGCCCTCATGAAGCATACTGATGAAATAGCCGGCAATCGCGCTGTTCCGGGTCAATATATCGACGAAATCATCCGGCAGCGCGCCACCTGGGAACGGAAGCCGATCCTGAGGGAAATTTATTCGCGGTACTTCAACCTTGCGGCAAATCACATGGCCCCGGGCTATCCGACTCTTGAAATTGGCGGCGGCTCGGGACGCCTCAAGGAGAATCTGGGGCGGCCTATCGTTTCCTCAGATGTGTTTCTCACGCCGTGGATCGACATTCAGCTGGACGCACAACTCATCCCGATTCAAAACGGAAGCCTTCGGAACATCGTCGCGATTGACGTTTTGCATCATCTGCCCGATCCTATCCGTTTTTTCAGAGAATGCATCCGGACTCTGGCTCCAGAGGGAAGGCTGCTTCTTCTGGAGCCTCACATCAGCCTGTGGAGCTTTTTTATTTACCGGTTCATTCATCATGAGCCGTGCTTATTGTCCGATAGCGTATGGGGAGCTCGCCCAGCCGCAAGCGATCACAATTTTGCCAACGCCGCACTGCCGTGGCTGATTCTGCAGCGCCATCGAAAGAAATTTGAAAAGGAATTTCCCCAATTCCGATTTCGGCATTCCGAACATCTGGATTTCGTTGCCTATGCGGCGACAGGTGGCTTCAATTACGACTTGCCGGTTCCGTCATTCGTAACGAAGTCTCTATTGGGACTCGAGACACTTATTCCCAACACCGTGATGAAGTACTTCACCGGAATAAGGATGTTCATCGTTCTGGAAAGGAAACAGTAGGCACTCCAGCTGCGTAGCGGCGACAGATCAAGAAAATTGCTGGACTTGTCGTGCCTTACGGCACTCTGTTCTTCGTGGGTTGATGTTCCACCGGCTGACGCCGGTGGCTAAAGGGGCCTGCCGCCGCTAACGCGGCTGGGAATGCAACCGGCCTGCGGTCGGAAATTCCTTACCGGTAGATCTTCACGCGCTCCCGAAACGGATGACGCAAAAACTCCGATCCGAAACTGACGAGCCCGACAAAATTGTTCCAGTCCATTGCAGTCACCTGACGTAGAGTCACCAGAACCACGATATAGACGGGTGCGAACGCGGCAAGATCCAGCAGAATTCTGGAGAATATGAGCAGGCGCTGCAGGTCGTAGCCCATCCAGACAAGATGTGCGTCTTCCAATTGCACCACCACTGGCAGAATGCGGTGGAAACCGATGACGGCAAGATCGGCCAGAATGCCGGCAATCAGCGGACGTGCATAAATCTCGCGCACGGTAGACCAGACCGACGTTTCCATATAATTGCGATGAAATGCCCACAACAGGTAAATCACGCCAATAACCAACGCCAGAGTTGTGCCGGCGGCCACTCCGGGAACCTGAAAGCGGAAAATCAGCGCCATTGACAATAAGGGGCTCAGAATCGCCAGAATGATGGCGCTCCGCATGTCGAATTCCGGTCTGCCGATACCTGCACCTGTCTGGCTTGCGGCGCCGCCGAGAATATTGACGCCGTAGCCGATGGCCAGAATCTGAACCAACTGAACCAAAATCGCAAGGTGGCCGTACCCAGGGATCCAGAGCCGCACAATCGGCTCCGCCTCCAGGACAATGAACGCCACCAATGCCACCGTCAGCATCGCCACATATTTTGAAGCCAGCAAATACGCTTTCAGGATTCGCGCACGATCGTTCCGCGCGCCAAGCTCGGACGTTGCCGGAATCAGGGCGGAAATCATCAGCAGAGGAATAGCTCGCATATAAGAAGCCAGACGCGAGCTCAAATCAAAAAAGGAAACGGCGACGGGTCCGAGGAAGCGCAGGATGATGAACTTCGGTGATTGAAATCCCACAAGCGCGCCAAACTGGCTGACTTGAATTTTCGCACCGTAGGAAAACATTTCGCGCAGCAGACTGCCATCGAAGTGCGGCGAGAGTGAAATTTTCGGAACCGCCCGGCGAACGGCAGTCCAACTGACAAACAGCGAAATTCCGGCACAAATCAGCGCGTTCATGGTCAATCCGGTAAGACCGTAGCCGGCCTTCAGAAAAATGATGGTGCCAAGGCTGCTGACTGCCAGCATCTTCATTTCGATGGAATTCGCCTTATCCATCCTCTGAATCCCGCGAAACACCGAAAGAATCATCGCTCCGATGGCCTGTATGGCGCATGCCGCCAGCGCCAGCAGATAGGCATCGGCAGCCTCTTCAATGCGAAAAAATGCGAGTACAGGCTGTCGGATCAGAATTCCTCCGCCGATCAAAGCGAGCCCGAACAACCCATAGAAGGTAAGTCCCGAAAAGATCGATTTATTGATCCTCTCGTAGTCCTCATGGGCATAGTAGGCAGAAATGAATTTCACAAAGGAAGAGCCGAGTCCAAGATCCAGGAAATTGGCGGAGCCGATAAACACGGTAAAAGATGCCCAGATTCCGTAATTGCGTTCGCCAAGGTGCGACAGGATGTAGGGCGTGAGCAGAAGCGTGACAAAGAAACTCCAGAACCGTCCCAGCACATTAAAAAATGTGTTAGTGGCCAGTTTCTTGGAAAACTGCCCGAGAAAAGTAACGGACTCGCCGCTCTGGCCGGCGTCATTAATGGTCATTCGGATTACGGCAAATCGGGAACGCGCTGGCGCCCCACTCGAAATTCTGCGTTCGATGCCTGTTTCTGACTAGAACTCTGAAGAAATTGACGGTACCCCAGGAAAAAATGATACCGGATCGCCCAATAATAGTGTTGCTCGAGCACGGTTGAGACGGGTGGCGTCCCGCGTTGTTGTTCCCAGCGGGTCAAGGCCTGGAATATCGGATCGGAAGCGAAGGAAAACATTCGATATAGCGAGTGTACCCGCTTCAAAATCCGGGTACGTTTTCCGTTCTCAACAAACCTCGGACGGAGTTCCGGATGAAGCTCAATCATCGTACCGAGCGAATATCCCGCCTGTTCACAGCGGTCGAGAAACTGACGGTACGTGGGAGAATACTGATGCTGCGCTTTGGCTTCGGTTCCGGGGACCATGCGGCAGCCGGCCTTTTCCAGACGATATCCCAACTCGATATCTTCCATTCCATAGACACGGAATTCTTCGTTAAACAATCCGGCGTCGCGCAGGAACTTTCGCGGCGTCGACACATTTCCCGTGTGGTAATAGGAGAAATCCATGGCGCCGCAAGCGATGCTGTATGGGTTCAAAATGCCTTTGTCCCGAAGATACCTTAAGAATGGCTCCGTCGCTTTATCCCATGGGGCCGTGACATTGCCAATAATCGAAGCACGCGGATTAGCCCGATGATAGGCCAGGTGTGACTCGATTAAATTGGGCTCGGCAAAAATGTCGTCATCGATAAATAGAACGATTTCCCCATCCGCTTCCCGAATTCCAATATTACGAGTCGCCGCAGCGCCTTTCTTGCGCTGTGTGAAGACTTTCAAATTCGGGTATGTTGCAGTTCTATGAATGAGAACTTCTGCAGTGTTGTCGGTGGAACCGTTGTCGACGACGAGGACCTGGTAGATGTCGCGGCTTACAGTTTGTTTTTCAATGCGATCGATCGTTGCCGCCACCAGCTCGGCACGATTTAGAGTTGGAATGACTACACTGACCTTATGCACGTAAGATCCCTAAATCCAAAAAATTTATTGAGAAAGAGAACTCTCGGTAAGACGCACCCAAGGGTGGCCGCGATCATTTCTCTCTCTACTGGTGGACAGGTACGGAATATAGCGGATGTGATCGGCCAAAGCAATTACGAACAGGAATTTGCTCCTCCATGAATAAGCCGATGAAAGTAAACGTCTTTTTAGGAATTCTCGGAGAAGAGCGCGATCGCGCCGGGTTCCAAATCGATGATAGAGGAACAACGAGTTTCTAAAACTATAGTAATTCTCGGCGGTGCGATGCTTTCCCGGGGTCAGATCCTGGGTAAAATGCCGGACCGCCGCGTCCGGCATATAAACGCACTTCCAGCCTCGAAGCCACAGCTTCCAACTCAAATCCACGTCCTCGCAGTACATGAAATACAGGCGCTCATCGAACTCTCCGGCCTCTTCAAACGCCTTTCGCCGAATGAGCGCTGCCGCCCCGGAACACCAGCTGGTCTCGCCGGTCGACGAATCGAAGAATTTGGGATGTTCCTTCGGGTATTGACGCGCTTCGCAAATTCCAATTTGACTGTCGGCCAGCATGCGGCTGACCAGCTTCTCCAGACATCCCTCGTCAATTTCCGTGTCCGGATTTAGAACAAACATGAACTCCGAGCCGCTTTGGCCAGACAGCCGATTCATGCCTCCGGCAAATCCGTTGTTCCGCCGGGACCGGAAAAGATGTGTCCGGAACGGCAGGGATGGCAAGAGCTCTGCCAGCAGGTCCGCGCCGCCGTCGGTCGAATTGTTGTCGAGAAAGTAGATTGTCACCGGAATGGAAATCCGCCGAAGGCTGTTGAGAAAACCCGGAATCCATGTGCGGCTGTTGTGCAGCAGTACCAGAATGTCAACTGACGGAGTCACGCGTGCCTTCCAGATATCCCACCCAGATCAGCAGGATCAGAAATCGCCAGATTAGCGTGACAACCTTAATTGGATACAGCAGCTTCTTCAACAATCCCCAACAAATCCTCGGCAATACGTTCCCAGTCAAAGTTCTCAGAAACCATGCGGCGGCCGTGTTCTCCGATCTGCCGGCGGCGCTCCAGCGAACCGGAAAGGTCGCCGAGCGCGTTTACAAACTCGTCCGGTGAGCTGGCAATCAATGCTTCCCTGCCGTCGCGAACCGGAAAGCCCATCGCGCCTATCGGTGTTGTGATCACCGGGCAACCCATCGCAAAAGCTTCCAGCAACTTTACCCGCTGCCCGGTTCCCGAAAAAAGCGGAGCCATGACAATTGTGTTTGGCCGTCGATACACACTTTGAATCTCCGGAACGAATCCCGGAAATGACACATTTGATCCGGAGTTTATATCCGGAGGTGCATACGAACCGGGAAACAAAAATCGAATGGCCGGAAATCGCGGCGCCACATTCCGAATCAGGAAAAGCGCCGCTTCGACATTGGGCACATGCCGGTAGTTGCCCACAAACAACACCTCCAATGGCTGATCGAATTGTTCGGGCAACGGCGAAAACCGCTCCAGATCGACACCGATCGGTATTGATCGCACATTCAAATTTCTGGAATAGGACCGAAGGTAGGCCGCGTCGTCCCGAGTCATGGTCACCACGCGATCGAATTTTCGAGTTTCCAGAACTTCGTAGCGCAACATCTGCATCCAGTTATAAAACAAACCGGCACGCAAAATCGGGCTGGATTCGGCAAAGATGGAGTCGCGGGAATTTTTCGACATGGCCTCATGCGCTGTCAAAATAGAAAACGTTCCCGGTCTTCGAAACTGGGCCATATGCAGGTATTCGCACTGAAGTACGTCGACGTGCCTTGAGCGAAAGGCGTCGTCGACGGCCCGATACATCTCCGGGGCACTGAATTCACGATAAAGAAAGGGCTGAACCGAAAGCCAATGCCGGCCGAAATCCGGATTTTTTGGAATGGCAATCACCGATTCGCAAATGTGGCGAACCGGAATCAGAAGATCACGTTCTTCTTCTTTCAGAATGAATGTGATGACGCGTACGTGATGCCGGCGGGAAAGAATCCGGATATTGTGATACATGCGAACTCCGCCGCCGTGCATATCGAGGACCGGAGGATACGGAGTGAGCATGAGAATGTTCATGGGAACATTTTCAAGACCTGTCGATCGCTTACCGCATAACTTCGGAGATTCTCCATTCTCCTCCAGACCGCAATTGGAAGCCGGGACATCGCCCCCAAAAACGCCAGAATTTCGGACTGGACTCCAAACTGGATCATTGCGCTTCCGTGAATCCGGGGAAGCCCCGCAAAATGACGAAGAATCATTCCGGTATTCGTCACGTTTTTCCAGATAAACAGAAACTGGTTTCGGCGAATCATGCGATCGACAAAGCGATCGCCGAATTTGGGCCGGCTGGTTCCGCGATGCCGGTGCACGACATGACTCTGCGGGGCGAACAAACATTTCCAGCCGCGTTTCCACGCCTGCCACGAAATGTCGGTGTCTTCGACATAAAACGGATGGTACAACGAATCGAACCCTCCGATTTTCCTCAGCTTTCGAAGATCGACGGCGCAGGCCCCTCCGCCGGCCCAAAACACGGGGCTGGGCACTGGAGAAGCGTTTCGGGGTTCGTCATGCCAGAGGCGGAAAAAACCTCCCTCAAATCGGCCGCTGGTTTTGCCGGTCTCCTCACGGCGCCGTGTCTTGTCCTCGAAGAAAATCTGCGAGGCGACGGCAAAAACATTTGGGTCTGCAAATGGTGTCAGCAGCGGCTGGAGAAATTTCGGATCCACCAACATGTCGTTGTTAAGCAGTACTACGATTTCCGATCGAATATGGGAAAGACCCTTGTTGTTGCCGATCGCATAACCGTAGTTGCGGTCGAGTGCGATGACCCGCACTTCGCGGAAGTGAGTCTCGAGATATTCTACGCTTCCGTCGCGGCTGCCATTGTCCACGACCTGCAAGGCTGGTTGATTGCCCGTTTGCTCGAAATGATGACGCACGGCTTCCTGTAGCTTCGGAAGACACTCCTTCAGCAGATGAAGACCGTCCCAATTCAGAATCTGGATGGTGACCGATGAAATATCCGCCGATTTCGCAGGAGAAATCTTTTGCCGAAGTATCCGCAGCGGAAACGAGACGATGTCCGCCACAATCACGATGACCGAGAGAAGAATGTCGACAGGCAGCAGCGCAATGACAAACGGAAGAACACGAAGTTTCGTGCGACTCATCCGGCCGCGTTTGTTTTCGCGTTAAGGTATTCGGCTAGCGCCTCGCGCCAGTGTTTCATCCGGTTCAATCCCAGTGTTTTCAGCCGGGCATTTTCCAGTACAGAATACGGCGGCCTCGTCGCCGGAGTCTTGTATTGACTTGAAGTTGTTGGCGACAGATTCGCCTGAACTCCGGCAATTTCGAAAATTGCCGCGGCAAACTCATACCATGAGCAGCCACCTTCAGAGGTGGCATGATAAAGGCCATATTGATCTGTCGTGATTAACGGCGCCATTTGCCGGGCCAGCTCCAATGTCGGTGTCGGAGTGGCGATTTGATCGCTGACCACACGAATGGCATCGCCGTTTCTGGCTTTCGCCAGCATGGTTTCCACAAAGTTTCCGCCCTTGCCGCGAGATCCTGCTCTCCCGTACAAACCGCAGGTTCGAATGACAAATTGTTTCCGAGCCGTGGTCCTGACCAGTAGTTCGCCGGAAAGTTTTGAATTTCCGTAAATGCTGAGCGGCAGAGCAACGCTTTCCTCGCTGTACGGGGACCGGCATTTTCCGTCAAAGACGTAGTCGGTGCTGACGTGGACCAGAGTTGCATCGAGGTCATTGACGATGCGGACCAGATTCAAAACCGCCAGAGCGTTCACGCTGTAAGCGAGTTCTGCCTGCGACTCACAATCGTCGACCCGGTGGTAAGCCGTCGTGTTCAAAACCAGGTCTGGCTTGAGTTCCGACAGTCTGGAGCGCACCAGGGAGTAATCCGTGACGTCGAAATCATGCCTCGTCAAAGGAAACAACTGGTGCGCATTCAATGCGAGGACGAGGTCTTGTCCCAGTTGTCCGTTCGATCCAAGTATCGCGATCCTCATGATGGTCTTTGAGAAAAGTTAGTGTATCCTGAAAATTCACATTTCATGAATGGAGGCTCCCGAATGGCTGCGTTTGTTTCTCAACCTGCACCGGATTTTACGGCAGAGGCATTGGTAAATGGCGGATTTGAAAAAGTCACGCTCAGCAAGTACAAAGGGAAAAAGGTTGTCCTGTTTTTCTACCCTCTCGATTTCACATTCGTATGCCCCACCGAGATCACGGCGTTCACCGACACCCTGGCTGAATTCAAGAAGCGGAATACCGAAGTCATTGGCGTGTCTGTGGATTCGCATTTTACGCACCAGGCCTGGGCAAACACTCCTCGTGAAGAGGGTGGAATCAAGGGAATCAATTATCCGCTGGTGTCGGATCTGACAAAAGATATCGCCCGCAGTTTCGGCGTACTGATGGAAGGTCCGGGCATTGCGCTGCGCGGGTTGTTCATTATCGATAAGGCCGGAGTCCTGAAACACGCCACTATCAACGATCTGAACCTTGGCCGGAATGTCGATGAAGTGCTGAGATTGCTCGACGCCATCGATTTCAGTGAGGAACACGGCGAAGTCTGCCCGGCCAATTGGAAGAAGGGCGACAAAGCGATGAAGCCCACGGCCGCTGGATTGAAGGAATTCGTAAAGAAGTAAATTTTCTAGATCTGCCGCGCCTGCGGCGCTGAAAGTTTTTGGCTATTGATTTACCACCGGCTCACGCCGGTGGCTATAAGACTGCCGCCGCTAACGCGGCTGGGATCGCACGAACTTGGCAGTCACAGCTTATTTCTTGGAACCCTGGAGCGGCGGCGCTTACTTCCCCATGTCCCCCAGCCGCGGAGCGGCGGAACGTCTTCTAGCCACCGGCGTCAGCCAGTGGAGCGCATTCCGAAGAGCTTTTCAGCCGCGTTAGCGGCGGCAGATCAAGTAGTTAGATCAACACCACACTTTTGGAATTGATCTCAATCCTTCTGCGGCATCGGCTACAGGAGACGACATCGTCGACTCGGATCATGTAGTCACGAGCAGCCTTAAATCGGGCATTATCATCGGCGTCCGCTCGGGGCGGAAGCGACGCTTTCTTGGTTCGGCGAATCCAGCGGATCTGATATTCCGCTGACGTCTTGCACATGGGACACTGAAGTGTCTGGGGTGAGGTTTCGTTTTTTTCCGTGTAAAAATCCCGTTCCTGCATCCAACCGCCTTTCGACTTGAAATCTTACCACTCGCCATTCAACATCGCTCTCGTCTAATCCGGCCAGATCGTGGATAATTGATAATCTCTAATATCCGATTCGCCAAAAGAAAGGGACGGTAAATGTCTAGTTTGAAACCAAAGGAAGGCGGCGGCTACGTAACGCCTCCTCCTTCTCCTCCACAACGAATGACTGGGGTCGCCATTGCGCTAGCGGTCATTGTTATTGCCATCGGGGCCGTTGCGTATGGTGAGTACACCACCAAATCGAGTCTGGAAACCCGCATCGCCACTCTTGAAGAGCAAATCCAGCAGATTCAACAGGTCAAGCAGGATGTGAGTAAACTTCAGGGCACGGCGGCTTCAGTATCTTCAGATATCCAGGTCGTCACCAAGAGAATTGGTCTCACCAACGAAGAATTGAATCAATCCCGTCAGGTTGCCGAAAAGCTGCGCCAGGAGCAGGATCGTCTGACCGCTGCCAAAGAACAGCTCGCCAAGGAATTGGAATCCAAAGCAAACAGTACGGATGTCGCCGCGGCCAGGGAGGAAGCCGCGACGAAGGTGGCGGAAGCGCAGAAAGTGGCCGATTCAAAAATCGGAACAGTTTCCGGCGACGTCAAGCAGGTGGCTGCCAACCTGGAAACCACACGTCAGGATCTCGCCGCCAGCCGGCGCGACCTCGTGGATGTCAAAACCACTCTGGCCGACCAGATTGCCCATAACTCTTCGGAACTTTCAGAACTTAAACGAAAAGGTGAGCGCGATTACACCGAGTTCGACATCAAGAAGGGCAAGAAGGGCCAGTGGGACCGCGTGGCCGATATTCAGCTCGCGTTATTGGATACGGATGCGAAGAAGAACAAGTACGCCTTGACGATTCAGGTCGATGACAACAAACTCGAAAAGAAGGATCTGGCGGTCAATCAACCGGTTCAGTTCCTCGTGGGACGCGATAAACTGCGCTACGAACTCGTAGTCAATGTTGTCGACAAAGACCGGGTTCGGGGATATCTCAGCGCGCCAAAAGACAAGACGCTCGCTGCTGAACGACCGCAATTCCGGGATTAGTCAAAGTTAGTGGGGTTATAAATGAACTTAACAGTTTGTCTGTTGTGCGTTGTTTAATGGCCCTGGTGTCATTGGGTCAATGTGCCCAGGGCCATTAATCAACGGACAACAGACAAACTGTTAAGTTCATTTATAACCCCACTAACCCCAGCACCAGACGGTGGCCCGTAATTGCCGCAGCAATTACTCCAATCGCGGCAATCAGCTCCAGAATCAGCCAGGCCTGTAGATTCGATGTGGTGACTTCAGCACGCCGTGCCTGCGCCGAATAACGGGTCATTGCCACGGCGATCAACACCAATCCGGTTGCCAGCCCCAGCGCGGCATGAATCGTTGCGAATACTGCCGCATTTCGGTTTCCCAGCATCTGCAGTCCGGTGATCGCCGCCATCGCCGCACCGGCCGCGGCCCACAAGATCAGCACGTATCCGGCTTGATGCAGCTCAGGACGTTTACCAAAGCTGGCCCTCAAGTCATAGATTGCAGCCAATATCGTCAGCGCGATCGGAAAATGAACCAGATAAAAGTGCAGCGGTATGCCCAGCATTTATGAATCGGCGGGCGGTTCGAAACACCCGCGGCACCGGGCTTCGTAAACCTCTCCGGCGCCCACAATGACGCGTTCGGTACCTGAGTTGATGCGCTGGGTTCGATTTGCTGGTGCTCCGCACTGCATGCAGATGGCAAGGGTTTTGGTGATGTATTCGGCAACGGCCAGCAGCTGGGGCATGGGATCGAACGGGCGCGCGCGATAATCCTGATCCAGACCGGCGACAATGACGCGTTTTCCGATGTCCGCCATCCGGTTGCACACAGTCACGAGATCCGGCTCAAAAAACTGCGCTTCGTCAATTCCCACGACCTGGGTTTTCTCGTCCAGCAGGGCGAGAATCTCGGATGCCGAGGAAACCATCTCCGACTTCATCTTCATTTCGCTGTGACTGACGATGTGGTCGTGGCTGAATCGGTTGTCGAGTTTTGGCTTGAAAATCTGGACGCACTGTCTCGCAATTTGAGCCCGGCGCAGCCGCCGGATGAGTTCTTCACTCTTTCCGCTGAACATACTGCCGCAGATCACTTCAATCGAGCCACACACACCGTTGGAGCCGTTAAATTGATCGGTCATATACCCACTCAAAAAGGGATGGGATTATATAATGAATGTCCTATGTCTGAGATTGTGAGACGGCTGACGATCCCGGTAAGGGTGGGAACGCTTTGGATTGGCGGCCCGCATCCCATTGCGGTCCAGTCGATGACGAATACCGATACAGGGGATGTGGCATCCACAGTCTCGCAAATCCGATCGCTTGCTGAAGCCGGTTCTGAAATGGTTCGCATCACCGTGAACACTCGCGAGGCGGCCGCCGCCGTTCCCGCAATCGTGAGACAACTTCGCGATGACGGAGTTCGTGTCCCAATCGTCGGCGACTTTCACTACAACGGCCATATACTGCTTCGCGATTATCCGGAATGCGCCATCGCGCTCGACAAATACCGCATCAATCCAGGAAATGTCGGCATGGGGCGTCAGCATGACGACAACTTCCGGGCGATTATCCGCATCGCAATCGACAACGGAAAAGCCGTGCGCATCGGCGTGAACTGGGGATCGCTGGATCAGACGCTGGTCACACAATTGATGGATGAGAACGCGAAGAGTGCAAGTCCGAAACTCGCCAACGAAGTCGTCATGGACGCGATGGTGATCAGCGCGATGGCGTCGGCTGAACTTGCCGTGTCTTACGGAATGACGCCCGATCGAATCATTCTCAGTGCCAAAGTTTCAGGAGTTCAGGACTTGATCGATGTCTACCGAAGATTGGCGGCCCGCTCTCAATTTGCCCTGCACTTGGGCCTGACAGAAGCCGGTATGGGACGCCGCGGCATCGTGGCCAGCACGTCAGCGCTTGCAGTACTGCTCCAGGAAGGCATTGGTGACACCATTCGGGTAAGCCTCACGCCATTGCCGGGCGGAGACCGGAGGGAGGAAGTCCTCACCTGTCAGGACATTCTGCAAAGTCTGGGCATTCGCAGTTTTGCACCGCAGGTCACGGCGTGTCCCGGATGCGGACGCACGACCAGTACCGTGTTTCAGGAAATGGCCTGCGATATTCAATCGCATTTGAGTGCACGGATGAGGTCATGGCGGACGACACATCCCGGCATCGAATCCCTTAAAGTGGCCGTTATGGGATGCGTGGTCAACGGTCCCGGCGAATCCAAGCATGCCAACATCGGAATTTCATTGCCGGGAACCGGAGAAGAACCCAAAGCGCCTGTCTATGTCGATGGCCGGCTGACGACCACGTTGAAAGGTCCCGGAATTGTAAGTGAGTTCATGATCATGTTGGATGAATACGTCGAGCAGCGGTACCGGAGGAAGTAGCTTCATGACCGAAGATCTGAATTTCAACAGGATCGTTTCCCAGCAGTTCGATCGCGCGGCAGTACACCTCAAGATCCATCCCGGACTCCTCAGTCAGATCAAGGCCTGCAATAATCTCTATTACGTACAGTTTCCGGTGCGCTTCGAAGACGGTCACTACGAAATCTTCGAAGGATGGCGCGCCGAACACAGCCAGCACGTGAAGCCCGTGAAGGGCGGAATTCGATTCAACGAGATGGTCAGCGCCGATGAGATCATGGCGCTGGCAGCTCTAATGACCTACAAATGCGCGATCGTCGATATCCCCTTTGGCGGATCGAAAGGCGGCGTGCGATTCAATCCGAAGAAATACACGCCCGAGCAGGTGGAGCGGATCACACGCCGATACACCTCGGAGTTGATCAAGAAGGGTTTCATTGGTCCAGGAGAAGATGTTCCTGGTCCGGACGTCGGCACGGGCGAAAGGGAGATGGCGTGGATTGCCGACACATATGACGCGTTCCGGCCCGGGGAAATCGACAACCTTGCATGCGTCACTGGGAAGCCGATCTCGCAGGGCGGAATTGCCGGACGAAAGGAAGCTACTGGACACGGCATCCAGTACGGAATTCGCGAGGCGTTTCAATACGGTGAAGATCTGAAGAAGCTGGGCCTGACTACCGGACTTGAAGGCAAGAACGTGGCCATCCAGGGATTCGGAAACGTCGGCTACCACTCCGCATACTACCTGTCTCAGGAGGACGGCTGCCGCATTGTCGCCATCTCGGAATGGGACGGCTGCGTGGCTAATCCGCAGGGACTGGATATTCCACAACTGGACTCGTTTCGCCGCGAAACCGGCTCGATCCGTAATTTCCCAGGCGGCCAGACAATTGCAAATGATGCGTTCTGGGGTATCGAGTGCGATATTTTGATTCCTGCCGCGATGGAGAATCAGATCACACTCGAAAATTGCGAACGCATTCGCGCCAAAGTCCTCGCCGAGGGCGCGAACGGTCCGACCACTCCTGCAGCCGGCGATGCGCTGCACAAGCGAAACATCATGATTATTCCCGATGTGTATTTGAACGCGGGCGGCGTGACGGTTTCCTACTTCGAGTGGGGAAAGAATCTGTCGCACATGCGCTTCGGCGCTCTGCAGAAACATCTCGACGAAATTCGAAGCCAAAAGCTGATGAACTCCATCGAACGCATGACTGGCAAAGAGATTCCGGAGGCCGACAAAAAATTCTTTACCCACGGCCCCGAAGAAATCGATCTGGTGAACTCCGGATTGGAAGAGTTAATGATCCGCGCCTACCGCCTGATGCGCGAAACACAACTCACACGCGCCCCCCAGGAAAGCATGCGCGTCGCCGCATTCATGATTGCGATTGAGAGAGTGGCGACGACTTACGAGCAGCTGGGCATTTTCCCGTAATGGTCTGTAGCGCGGTCTATGACCGCGCACGATCTCTCCGCCTATGAATATTGCGCGGTCACAGACCGCGCCTACAATCGCATTCCCGGGATTGAATTCAGTGTCACGGAATCGGACGTTCTGCCGGACCCGGCTCATTCGTCGCCTCGAAATGTCCGACATTGGAGCTCACGCCTGTTGTGCTGTCCACAACCCAAACATCATGCCCGCCGCGCAGCATGAGAAGGGTGTCGATATCGTGAGAAAACCCGCCTCGAACGTCGGTCAGGATCGAAACCTCAGGATATTCCGTGCCATCGGGCCGGCGCAGGTGGGATTGAACATTCGCTTTTGGGGTAAAGCCAGTACCATTCATCACAAGCCAGCCATTTTGTGGAATTCGTTGGCGCGACAATGAAATTTTCGGCGTGTTCGCGGCTGGTTCTGAGGATGCGCTCTGTTTGGGCTTCGAACATGAAAAGACCAGGGACAAAGAAACGATCAAAAGAGTGAAGTAAGATTTCATTCGGTTAACCTGAATCACGATAACTAATTATTACGCACAAAAAAAGGCGCAGGGAAGAATGTAACCTTCCCTGCGCCTTTGCTCTGACCTGGATCAACGCCCTTTATGTTGCCCAGCTAAAGCCCTGTTTCATCATCGGCACCGTCCGGATGCGAGTTCCTGAGGCGGCGAAAATCGCGTTGGTGATCGCCGGAACTGACGGTGGCAGCGATGGTTCGCCCAGACCCGTGGGTGTGAAGTTCGTCTTAAGAAACTCCACTTCGATCTTCGCAGGTACCTGGGCCATGCGGGTTGGCGGATATTCTCCGAAGTTCTTTTGCGTAACGCGGCCCTTGTCGATGGTGATTTCCCATGCCATCGCATGGCTCATGCCTTCCACAAATCCACCTTGCACGAGGTTCATTGCCTGGCTGGGATTGAATACCTGGTAGCCAATGTCGACAGCGGCCCAAACATTATTGATCTTGACCTTGTTGCCGGCCGCCACAGTGACCTCGACGACGTAAGCAACATATCCGGAGTGCGCATACTGGAACGCCACACCCATCCCAGTACCTTTCGGCAAACTCGCCCTGCGGGTAGTCCAGTTCGACATGGTTCGAACTTTCTCAAGTACTCCACGCGCGCGCGCTGCGTTGAATGGCGCATTGGCCCCAGTCGCAAGAACTGCATCGCCGAAGCCTGGCGTTGGACCAGCAGCAGGAGCCTGCGCCCCGCCTCGACCTCCGGCTGCCGCGGGTGCAACTGGATTGTTCAAAAGATCCAGCCGATATTCAAGGGGATCCTTCCCTGCGGCGACGGCAATTTCGTCAATGATCGACTGCATCACAAACGATACGCCATTGGTGCTTGGCGCGCGCATGGCGCCTGTCGGAATCGTAAACGGAGTCACGTTGCCGGTCGACACCTGGAAGTTCGGTACGAATCCGCTCGGAAACTCTCCGGACGGCGCCACGGAGGCCGTGCTTGCCACCCAGTCGCGGAATGCAATCAGTTTTCCGGAGGCGTCGATGCCGGCCTTGAAGAAATGATACCCCGCAGGACGATAGTCGTCGTGTGCGAGATCGTCTTCACGAGACCAGATCAGCTTTACAGGAACTGTGGGCAACCCTGCCTTCACACGTTCTTCGGAAACCAGTCTGGCAATCTTCGCAACTTCGATGTCATATTCGCTGGTCAGCCGGCGGCCGAAACCGCCTCCGGCGCGCACGAGGTGCATCGTGATATCTCCACCCGTGATGCCGGCCGCAGTTGCAGGATTTGCTGTTCCAGGGATTTGGCTTGGGGACCAGATTTCCAGCTTCCCATCTTTAAAATGAGCAGTGGAGTTCATCGGTTCCAGAGGAGCATGCGACAGAAGCGGGAAGTAGTACTCCTGTTCGATCACTTTTGCGGCGCTCTGGAAAACTGTGTCAATGTTGACGGGCGGAGCCGCCCCTGCACGGTTTCCACCAGCCGGCGCAGCATTGGCCTGCGTCGCTGCCATTGTTTTTCCCTGATTTTTATAGCCTTCCGTACTCTCAACGGCAACCGCACCTTCATCCCAAACGACCTTCAAACTCTTGCGCGCGTTGTTAGCCATCCACCATGAATCGCTGACAATGGCAACACCGGAAGAAAGCGTTGTCTGACTCGCGTTGGCCGGGCCGCCGCGTCCGCCGGGTGCGGGAGTTCCAGCCTCGACAACGAAGACATGCTTGATTCCCGGCAATTTCTTAATGTCATCAACGTTAGCGCTCATGACCTTGCCGTTGAACACCGGGCACTTCTCAAAGACGGCATACAGCATGTTCGGAAACGTCTTATCGATGCTGAATACAGGCTGGCCGGTAACGATCCCCGGGTTGTCGATGCCGGGAACCGGCTTTCCCATGATTTTGAAATTCTTCGGATCTTTCAGAGCAGCTGTGATTTCGGGAACTGCGGGAAGCGGAAGCGTTGCCGCCTTCGCAGACAGCGAAGCGTACGTGGCGGTTCGCCTCGAAGCGGCATGCGTCACGACACCGGCTGCTGTGGTGAGTTCGCTTTCGGGAACGTTCCAATTTGCTGCTGCAGACTTCACCATCAATAACCTTCCGGCGGCGCCCACTTGCCGCATCGGGTTGTAGTTGGATGGAATCGCCGTGCTGCCGCCTTCAATCTGAGAACCATATTTCATGGCATCAAGATCCGCCTGCTGAACTTCGACCTGCTTCCAGTCGACATCGAATTCGTCAGCAATCATCATGGGCAACGCGTTCTTCATGCCCTGGCCAGTCTCGGGATTCTTGGCGATGATGGTAAACGTGTTGTTGGGTTTGATCGTGATGTAGACATTCGGATTCGGTGCAGCGGCTCCGCCAGGTCCTCCCCGGCCACCTTGTCCGAGGACTTTTTTTGCGGTGCCGGAATAGAGTCCAATCATGACTCCGCCACCGGCCACGGTGCTGATCTTGAGGAATGAGCGACGATTGAGTTGTTTGATATTCATGGCGCCCCCTTACTTCTTTCCGCCGTTGGCGGCGAGATGAATGGCTTCACGGATTCGGAGATATGTACCGCAGCGGCAGATATTGCTGGTCATCGCCGAGTTGATTTCCGTATCGGTTGGCTTTGGTGTTTTCTTCAAAAGAGCGGCGGCGGCCATGATTTGTCCTGCCTGGCAGTAACCGCATTGAGGGACGTCCACTTCCATCCATGCCTTCTGCAATGGATGATCTCCGTTCTGCGACAATCCTTCAATTGTCGTGACGGCTTTCGTTCCGACCGAACCGACCTGTGTCTGGCATCCGCGAACCGCTACGCCATCCACGTGGATTGTGCATGCGCCGCAAAAGCCGGCACCGCACCCAAATTTTGTCCCCTTCATGTTCAGCGTGTCGCGGAGCACCCATAGCATGGGCATTTCCGCCGGGACATCTACTGTCTGCGATTTCCCGTTAATCGTCAGTTTGTAGGCCATAGCTAACCTTCCCTCCGTTTAACCACCATAAACACCTCATGCGCCGCGGTCCGTATCCCTGCGGATCCAGTGACACGTTGCAATCGTGAATCGAACTTTGTCGTTTTGCCGGAATGCCAGACATGCGCATCCCCGGGTCTCTACCTTAATAGTGCGGCAAGAGATATATCGAATTACCGTCTCCCGATCAAGTTTAGATTATGGTCATCCCAAACAATGGTTTTATAGCTGTATCCCGCTCTGGCGGAGCGCAGGCACTTGTGATAGCCTCCGGGGTTCTCCGAATCTTCAGCAAACTGCAGTTCATAAAAAAAATTTAATGAAAATCGCGAGAATTGCCGTTGGTTAGGCGGCCAACAGCGCTCAGTCTCGAATTGAAGGTCATCCGACTATCCCCAAAATGACAATTGAACATTGAACAGTGAACAATGAACATTTCTCCGGGGAAATGTTCATTGTTCACTGTTCAATGTTCAATTGTCATTTTGGGGGCATAGACCGCCCGCCCCTACGGTTGCGGTCCCGAACATTGCCCACACTTAGTGCCCCATTACTTAAATACAGCAACGTATGTTCGAAGCTGT
>JBGPBY010000028.1:0-24825 GCA_041481485.1 Terriglobia bacterium | reverse complement strand
ATTGTGGGCGGTCATAGACCGCCCCTACAGTCGGAATCGCATTCCTTCACGCCTTACTTTTATGCTCCGTCGGGAGACGATTTGGCCGCGACTTCGATTATCCCGAGCTTGGCTTTATTCTTAGCCAGCCAGGTGTCGAAATTCTGCAGCTCGGGATTCAGCGATCGGGACTCCTCAAGGCTGCGGGCTCCAACAAAGTCCTGCTCGAAATCGCGATAGAACTGAAACATGTTTCCAATGTCTTCCGCACCCGGGAATCCGAACCCGCGATAGACGTCTGGAGTAACCTCGTTGTACTTGCAGTTGATTCCAAGTCCCTTCGAGTACTTTTCCGCCATTTGCGCGCCGGTCAGATGTTCTCCCGCGATGCCGACGGATTTGCCGATGTACTTTCCAGGATTCTTGAATACCCCATAGGCGCATTTACCGATGTCTTCGCTCGCGATTCCCGTTAAGCGTTTGTCGCCCATTGGAAATGTGATGGCATACGACCCGTCGGCCTGTTTGGCTGGACCCATGCCGAACATATATGCGTTATCCCAATAGAACGACGTATTGAGAAATGTTACGGGCAACCCGGCGTCCGTAAACACGTGGTTGATTTCGCCTTTCGCGTCGAAGTGCGGAACTTTGTACTTGCCCTGCAGCGTCGGCATGCGATTGTCGCTGAGCGGAACCCACTTTCGTGTGTCTTCCAGCGTCGACCAGATCACGTGTTTTACGCCTGCTTCCTTTGCCGCATTGGCCATGTTTCGTGCATTCTGCTGTTCCTTCTCCGGCGAAAAGTGCGCCCAGAAAAACGTCACGCAATACGCCCCATAGGCTCCGGCGAATGCCTTTTTCAAACTTTCCTCGTTGTCGATATCGGCCGCCACAACTTCGGCGCCGAGCGCAGCCAAAGCCTTCGCTTTGTCGCTGTTCACATCCCTCGTGATGGCACGAGCTGTGAATTCTCCATTCTTGTCGGCCATGATCGCTTTTACCAGACCGCTGCCCTGAGAGCCGGTCGCACCCATTACTGCAATTACTTTCTTAGCCACTGATCCTCCAGCTTCAAAGTTGAAAAGTTATTTACCGCGATATCTTACGCGCCAACTTCTTTGCGCACGATGGCGGCGGCTTCGGCCAGATTGTTGAGTTTCATTTTTGCGACCATGCGCGCCAGCGGTTTCATGCCGCAGTCCGTGCTGGGATAGACGCGATCGGCCGGGACGTATTTCACGACCTGGCGGATGCGGTCCGCGATGGTTTTCGGAGTTTCGATCATGTTCGTTCGGATGTCGAGCACGCCCACCTGCAGGTCTTTGTCCTTCGGCAGGTTTTTCATGAACTCTATGCCGGCCATATTGCGATTTGCGAAATCGAGAACAAACTGGTCGATGCCCGGAGTGTCGAAGAAGTGCGGAAGCACCGTCTGGTAACCTTCGGGGAAAGTTGCACTCAGAATGTCGTTGCCCCATGCGTTGCCAAAGCAGAAGTGCCAGCCGATTTTCGCTTTCACGCCGTCACAGCATTGCGCCACAACATCTTTTATCCACTTATAGTCATCCTTGTCGTTGGTGAACAACGGCAGCCATGCGCCCAGATCTTCAAACTGAAGATATGTCGCGCCGGCAGCCACCAGATCCTTCATTTCCTTGTTGAAAATCGGAGCGAGGGCGAAACTGAGTTCCTTTGCATTCTTGTAGTGTTTGAAATAGACGTGCCAGGCGAGGTTGGCCGGGCCGGCGCCCACGGAAACCTTAATGGGTTTCTTGGCGTGCTTCGACGTGATGCCGAAGAGGTCGGCAAGCCGGATCGGGCCATGAGTCACGGGTCCGCTGTTGATCACGCCACCCCAGTCATCGAGAATCGCTTTGCCCTGACTTTTCGCGGCGCCCACCATCGACGGATGCGGTTCGCGTGCCGACTCAAATCCGCCAATACGCTCATACATGTACCAGCAGAACGATCCGATGACGCCGACGTAGTCGTCGTACCACATATTGCCGTCGGTGACGATATCGAGTCCGGCTTCTTCCTGATCACGGACGACTGTCGCCACAGCGTCGTCGTATGTTTCTTCGTGCGAAACCTCTTTGAAGGCGACGCGAATATCCCGGCCAAGTAACTGCTGCTTATACCAGGAAGGACGCGGATACGATCCGACCATGGTAGTTGGGAGTACGGTATTAGCAATCTTGATTGCCATGATTGGCTGCTCCTTAGGATGACTTACAGTGGGTGATGACGGAACATTTTGTGTTCCGCAAGACCGGCAATCCTACCTCACGCCCGACAATTGCGTCAAGCGCAGCGAGGGGAAATTCCAGCGATTCAGACACTCGGAAGGAAAACGCGGCAAGGCGAGCGGGGGACAAATCGCTTTTGACGACTCGCCAGCCTTCAGGTGAAAGTTGCCGTGTCTGCAAGCGGTCGACACGGATGAGGCGCGGAGCAGCGGCTTTCTTCGGGATATTCGCGCCGGATTCGATCTGGCCTTCTTGTGGGAATGCCGCGGAAAAGCAGACAGATTTTGCCGTGAATTCACGGAGCCGGGAAATCCGCCGTAGCGGAATTCTCTGAACGTATGGGTTTGCGGTTCGGCCCGGGATCTGCATTGCCGCCGGCATGGCGGATCCGGTCCATGCGGCGATGGAGGGAGAACAACCGCGATTGCGGCCATTCCCCGCCTTATCCGCTCCGTGGGGGGAGGAAACCCTCAATCGTCCCGTTCCTACATAATAATTGTGATGCGATATTCCCCCGCATTTTCGAAGGATCGACGCCGCCCCCTCGTTTATGCTGCCTACACTTTGCAGCGTTGATCGAATTCGGTTTCGGTTCTGCTGGACTGTGAGTCGCGGATTTTGAAATTCCCGATCAGGTGGTGCAACTCGGAGTGCCTCCGGTTCGAGTTGATCTGATTACTGGAATAAGCGGCGTTTCCTGGGACGAGGCCGTCGAGGGTTGTGTCACCGCGGACTTGGACAGCGTGCCAGTTCGTTTCATTGGTCTTTCCCAACTGGTGAAGAACAAACGTGCGGCTGGCCGCCGAAAAGACCTTGCCGATTTAGAAGGATTAGGAGAGGAGTAGCACTAAAACTTCAGCGGAAAGGTCAATCCGGTGACGTCACGATCAGTAATGACGACGTCCGTAATATCGGCCTTCCACAGATTAATGTCGTCGCAACCACCCGACTTCCCAGGAGGACAACAGATGCAATTCTTGAAAAAATGCAGGGTGTAGGTTCCTTGCGGGACATTAGAAAACTGGAATGTTCCGTCAGGATTTATTCGCTGTCTGTCTACTCCGTCACGTCGGTACTCAACTCCTTTGTACCCATCCGTACCGGGCTGCCGCCCGCTCAAGTATGAACTTCGGAAGCTGACCCAAACAAATTCGTCGGCAGCAATCCGGCCTTGTTGCCTCAAGGCGGTTTCTCCAGTAGCCGTTCCCGTGACCTTGAAGGACGAGATGACGTACGGTATTTCGATACCCTTCAAGTCACCGGTGCCGACGTCAACGATTCTCACAAAGGAATCGGCAGGTGGATCGAAAGTCACTCGGTATTGCCCGCGAGGTACCTTTGCAAATTCAAACGAACCATCGGGCTGAATTGTTGCGCTGAATAAGCCGGTGCCATTCATCCAAATCTTCTTGCCAGCTGTTGACGCAGGTGGACCCGTGACACGTCCGCTGACCACCACGCCAAGTGACTGTGCGAAAGTCGGTCCAGATGTAGCCTGTGCGGACAAAACTAAAGCCAGGAGAATAGTATTGAAACGTCCCATGAATTTACGAGCACCCTAACACAATAGTTCACGTACAGAGTGCGATTCTCTTAGACAATTCGCGAGGATAGTTAGCCAGGATAATGCGGGAACGGCAACCGAAAACTGGCATGGTGTTGCCGCTAAAGTACGGGCAGTGTTGCCGAGCATGTCTGGAGAAAAACGCCAGAAGATTGTCGAAGCCTTAATTTGCCGCCAGGCGGAAGGTCTCATCTTAAACGACATTGGGAGTCGGAGCGTAAGATCGCCTGAGAACCCGTTGGTAAGGCACGACGATCGCGACGGACATCTAAATCATCCCGATCCCGTTAGAAATCGACTACCATCTATTCCGCATGCATCCCTTGGATGACGAAGAAATCGACTGGAGCGGCGTACGACCCTACCGGTCACCTATAGCGCCCCTCGATAGCGTTACGTTTTTGGAACGGTTACGCCTGCTTAGTGACCGGGCCGATAGCGTTACGATTCTGCGCAAAGCCTTCCAGCAGCAAAATCCTCATGACAACGAAGTTTCTCGATATCCTGAACCGCCTGCACGACAGCCACGTTAAGTTCGTGATTGTTGGAGGCGTGGCTGCTGCTTTGCATGGCGGTCAGCGGGTTACCTTCGATCTCGATATCGTTCCGAGTCTGGCTCCAGAGTCCTGGGTGACAGTTGTGGAGTTATTGTGGGGGCTCGGCGCCCGTCCCCGCATTCCCGAGCCTCTGGAACGTATTCGTGACGTGGAACAAGTTCGGAGATGGCAGTCCGAGAAGGGCATGCTGGCTCTTAACTTCAGGTCTTCCGATGGCAGCACCGAAGTGGATCTCTTAGTCAGCGAAAGCAGCCGGTTGGATTCCCTGGCGCAACGCGCTACGGCAGTGGTGGTTGAGGGGCGGACCTTTCTGGTAGCTTCGATCGATGACCTTATTGAAATGAAGCAGCAGTCTGGCAGACCACAAGACCTGTTGGATGTTGCACAGCTCGAGGACATCAAGAGGCGTGTCCAGCGCCGACCTTCAGGCTCCTGACCCGATCCGATCATTCTGATGATCGGATTTGAGCAGCGAGCTGAGCTTAATTGATTTCGCGGATCTGTACCGACCGGAATTCCACGGTACCGGCTTCTCCCTGCACACCGATGTAGCCGGACGGGTTCGCCACATTGCCCGCGTTCAACACCGGTCTTCCGTTGAGCTTCGCGGAAACGCGATCCCCACGCACTTCGATTTCAAACGTCTGCCACTCGCCCGTCTTGGTCGAAGCCTGCAACGCGGCTGCAGAATCGAAGTTCGTATCCGTCGCGCCACGCTGGCCATGACGATAAATGTTGCCGATGAAAATCGGATTTGTCGTCTGGTTGCGAGTCATGTCGCGCGCCTGGACTTGAAGGCTGCTGCCGGGCCAACCACGCAGGAAGATGGAATCGCCCACCGCACGAATGAACACGCCACTGTCGGCATTATCGGTCAGGAAGCGAAACTCCACGCGCAAGACAAAGTCCTTGTACTGCTTGTCGTAGCGCAACCACCCGCTGTTCCCTTCACTGATCCAACCGCCAGTTGGGCAACGGTCTTCGATTTGCAGTTCTGACACTTGCGACGGGCGCTTGAACGGCATATCCTTCCGTCGCCGACCAGCCGAACATCGCGTACGGGCGCTGGCCCGCAACGTCTGGAGAAAATGAGCTCTGTTCACAGGCAACAATTACGAGGAGGAATGATGAAACGTTCGAAACTAACCATGGCCTGCATCGCTCTCTGCGGCGCGATGCTCGCTATCGCGCAAGGCATTGCCGGCCAGGCCCAGGCCCCGCGGGGCGGAGGACAGGCTGCCCAGGGACAGCGCGGCGCCGGAGCTCCGGGAGCCGCGCAGCGCCCGATGGTCTCCTGCCAGCGCGGTGGATTGCAGTTCGCGGTGAGGCAGTATCTCGCCGCCCAGGCAAAGGGCGATATTTCCGAACTTCCGCTGGCTACCGGCCTCGGCTACTGGGAAGACATGAAGGCAGCGGATGTCAAGACCGGTTTCCTCACGAAGAAGCTGGTCGTTGACAAGTCCCTGAGCCTTTACGACGACCAGTCGTGCCAGACCTACACCGAGATCATCGTAAGCAACGCTGCCGAGCCTTATGTGACTGGAATACGCATGCGCGTGAACCATGAGAAGATCGCCGAGATCGAGGTGATTACCAGCACGACCGGATACTGGGGATTCAACGTCGACAACTTCATGAAGTACTCTCAGGACCAGGACTGGAGCCCCGTTCCTGCCGACCGGCGCGACACGCGCGGCACGCTCGTGAATGCTGCCAATGCCTACCTCGATGCCTTCCTCGAGGGGAAGATCGACCTGGTACCCTGGGGCTACCCGTGCGAGCGAATCGAAGGCGGCATGTTCACGGGAAGGAACTCGGCGCAGGACACCTGTGAATCCGGCGTGCCTTCCGGCGTGAACATCGCCAACCGGCGTTTCGTTGTGGATGAGGTGCTCGGTGCGGTGGTTGTGTGGTGCACCTTCGGGGCAGGTGGGCCAACCGGTGGCAGCGGCGCTCCCGACACTCACATGTTTCGGGTGGAGAAAGGCAAGCTGCGTTTCGTGCACACCATCACCCACCTGCTGCAGAACGCCGGCCCACGCGGTGGAGCCGGCGGAGGCGCCGCGCCGAGAGGCGGAGCAGGCGCACCGGCTGCGGGACAGGTGCCAGCGGCTGGCCGTGGTGCGGCACCTGCTGCGGGCGCGCGAGGCAACCAGTAGCCCCACAGAAGTACCCGACAATGGCAGATGACCATTCTTCAATGATCGATGACAAATGTTTCAGAAGAGGAACTTGTCATTGGAAATTGCAAAGTGGTCATTTGCCGCCGGGCCTCACCTGAACAGGCGGAATCCCAGGGATGTCGATTCCGTGGGGGGAGGAAACCCTCAATCGTCCGGTTCCTACATAATAATTGTGATGCGATATTCCCCCGCATTTTCGAAGGATCGACGCCGCCCCCTTGTTTATGTTGCCTACACTTAACGCGAGTTCGCAAACCGGTCCGGACTTCTGTCGTGCAGCACACTGACGTGCCCGAAAGCATCCAGTGCGCCATAGTCGGCGAGGATTCGATTTGCGGCGACAAGATCTTCAACCAGCGCGGGCTTCAGCGGACCAACCGAGGCTGTAGACTGTTGGGCCAGCATCGTAGCGCCGCCACCGGCAAGTGCGCCTGCAATCGCAAGCGAGGATGCCTTTATGAGATATCGAACCTGAAATCCCTGTGTGTTGCCGTTTAATATTTCCGTACTGGACGCACTCAGTACCTGCTGAGCAACCTCATCGACGCTTCCAATTGTGCAGGTGCTTTGCGGTTCTGTATAATCCGCGCTCGAAGTCGAGTCATTTCCCAAATCAGGAGGCGAATCACATGCATTTTTCACATCCTCGCCGCGCCCTGCTGTCGGCCTGCTTGCCGATCGCGATTGCGATCTCCGCTTGCAGTCCGTCGACTCCTACCCCGCCCGCGGCGGCGACACCCGCGCAAACGCCTGCCGAGCGCGGCAAGGTCCTGGTTCAGGTGGGCGGTTGCAACGATTGTCACACCACAAAGAAGGACAACGCGCCCGATATGAGCACCATGCTCTCGGGTCACCCATCAAGTATCAAGATCACAGCGCCGCCGAAGATGCCGGCGGGAACCCCGTGGATCATCCAGACGACAGGCACCTTGACGGCATGGAGCGGCCCCTGGGGAATTACGTTTGCCGCGAACCTCACACCGGATCCGGATACAGGTTTGAAAAGCAGCGCATGGTCTGAAGACGCATTCCTGAAAGCCATGAAGACGGGCAAGCACATCGGAACCGGCCGCGATATTCTGCCGCCGATGCCGTGGCAGATGTACTCGAAGTTGAGCGATGAGGATTTGAAGGCCATCTGGGCGTTCCTGCAGACCATTCCGCCCGTGAAGAACGAAGTACCGGATCCGATTCCTCCAGCAAAATAATATCGCGACGCGATTACTAACCGCGAGGCACACAAAGAGCGCAAAGAAGGCCACGAGCCCTTTGCGCTCTTTGTGTATCTACTGCTCGTACTGCAGGCTTTCAGTGAGTTGTGGATCGGCGATGGGGACGGCCGGAGCGCGCCGCAGAATCCAAACGAGAACGAGGCCGAAGCAGCCAATTCCGCCGGCCGTCAAACCGATTTCCCACACGCCAGTGCGCGGGACTTCGCCAACGACGCTCGGAAAGATCATGAGATAGAGGTCGAGCCAGCGTCCCACCAGCACCACCGCCGCGGCAAGCCCCAGCGTTGCGCGCCGGCGCTTTGCGTCCCGCCGCAGCAACACCAGGAAAGGTATTAGCCAGTTGAAGGCGACATTGGCGATGAACAACGGTTGCCAGTAGCCGTGCAGCCGCCGAAGAAAATATGTCGTTTCTTCGGGAATGTTCGTGTACCAGATCAGCATGTATTGGCTGAACCAGATGTACACCCAGAAGATACTGAACGCGAACAGGAGCTTTCCGAGATCGTGCAGGTGTTCTTCGTTCAGCACGTGTCGAAGCGGACCCCGCCACTCCAGCCACAGCGACACGAGGATGAGCGCCGCCAGACCGCTCTGGAACAGCCCCGCAAAGTTGTAAACGCCGAAAATCGTGCTGAACCACAGCGGCTCGAGCGACATCACCCAATCCACGCTCGCCAGTGTGAACGTCACACCAAAGGCCACGAGAAACGCAGCCGACAGTCGGACGTTCATGCGAGTCCATCGAGGATTGCCATCAAGGTCCTGCCTTCGTGAGCATCGCCGAATGGCGAGGGCGAACAGCGTCCAGATAAACGCGTAGACGGCGGCCCGCTCAAGAAAGAACGTCCGGGATAGCCAGAACCGTTTGAACGCGAGTGCGGTGTCCGCGGGCGAACCAAGGCTGCTCGTGTTCATCCAAGGGTAGAGTTGCGGCCTCGCGATGAAAACGACGGCGAGCAGAACGATAGCAAAGAGAAGCGTTGCCGCCAGAGCTTCGGCCACGCGGCGAACGGCCACACTCCAGCTCGCGCCAGTCGTGTAATGAATCGCAACGAAACACAAACCTGCAAGCCCTACCCCGATGGTTAAATAGCTCACGAGCAGCCAACTTGCCCACAGGCGGTCCGGGGCTGCCGATGTGCCGGCAACCGCGGTGATGACCCCGACAATCGCCAGCGCGATCAACGTGAGGCGCTCCACGCCAGCGAGCTTTATGCGAGGGACTTCGACGTTCATGGCTGAGGCGATCTTCGAAACGACCGCACGTGAAGGATTACTTTCCATCGATCTTCGATCGACAGTTGTGGTCCGTACGGAGGCATGGTTCGTATGCCGTTGGTCACCACATCGAACAGTTGTGCGTCAGTCTTGTCCTGAGTTTGACTGCGGGACAGGGGCGGCGGTGGTGGAAATCCGTGCATGACGACAGGCCCCACGCCTTTAGCGTCGGCCCCGTGGCACGGCTGGCAAAAAGTGGTGAAGATCAGCGTGCCACGTTCGACGGCTGTGTGATCAGTAGCCGCGAACGGGTTGGTGTCGCTCGCCGGCTGCCATCCTCTGGGAATCGTGCCGGGCACTGGCGCTCTGAGTGTCATACCATCGGTGAAATTCGGATTTTCCTCGAATGCGTTGTACCTTGCGGTGCGCGTCATGTTCGCAAAGTATTCGAAGTTAAGACGCGCTTTCGGACCAAAGGCAACGATGTTAAGGATGACCGTCACCACCAGCAACGCCCCAAGGACGAGATTCAGCGTGCGCCGATTCATGGCGTACGCTCCTCGAAAGTCACCGGGTGAAACGGCGCGAGGATTTTTTCGATGGCTGCAGCTGTCTCGGCGGGTCGCCTGGCGATGGCGAGTGCGAAGCGATCGTCGGTGACGCGCAGATCGGAGAGAGTGGAGCGCCGTCCGGGCCGCAATCCGGACGACCAGATGAAGGCCACGACTGTTCCCACGCCAGCGCAAAGCACCATGACTTCGAACGTGACGGGAATGAAAGCCGGAAGCGAATTCCAGGGCTTGCCGCCGACGTTGATGGGCCAGCTGATGGCTGTCGTCCAATACTGGAACGCGAGAATCGCAACTGCGCCCAGCAGGCCAAGTACGAAGCACACCCACGGCAGCCGGGATGGACGAAGTCCCATGGCGCGATCGAGGCCGTGAACGGCGTGCGGCGTGAACGCGTCGATGATGGGGAGGCCTTCTTTGCGCGCTGCAGCGGCCGCGTGGAGAAGGTCGTCCTCTTTCTCGAATACAGCAATCAAGACTAAAATCAGGGAAATCTCAGTACGGATTCCCTCACGCGGCCCTTCGGGCCACTCTCTCCCTGGGGGAGAGAGATGGGGATGAAGGACGGCTTTGATTTCCGAAATCGCAATCACGGGAACGAATCGGCAGAACAGCAGAAAGCATGTGAAGAACAGGCCAAAGCTTCCAACGAGCGTGGCAATTTCAATCGAGGTCGGGCTGTACGATGCCCAGCTCGATGGGAGAAAGTCGCGCTCAAGCGAGCTTACAATAATGATGAACCGCTCGAACCACATGCCGACGTTGATCAGCAGCGAGATGATGAAGACCACCGGCAGCGCCCGGCGAACACGGGGGAACCAGAACAGTTGGGGCACGAGCACGTTGCACCCCACCATGATCCAATAGCCCCAGGCCAGCGGTCCCGTCGCGCGATTGATGAACGCAAACTGTTCGTACCGGTTGCCCGAATAGAACGCAATGAAGAATTCGGTCGCGTACGCGAGGCCAACCATTCCGCTCGTGAGAATAATCAGCTTGCACATGGCGTCCACGTGCCGATGCGTAATGTAATCTTCGAGCCTCATCGTCTTCCTGGCCACCAGCATCAAGGTGAGCACCATGGCCATCCCGGAGAGGATCGCTCCGGCAACAAAGTAGGGAGGAAAAATCGTCGTGTGCCATCCGGGCACCACAGCCGTCGCAAAATCCATGCTGACGATGGTGTGCACCGACAGGACGAGGGGAGTGGCGAGTCCGGCCAGCAGCAGGTACACGACCTCATAGCGATGCCAAACCGAATACGACGCGTTCCACCCAAGACTCAGCCAGCTGAAGAGTCGTGCTCGAGTCCGGTTGAAGCCGGAGGCCACTTCGTTCCGTGTTCGATCGCGAATGGTGGCGAGGTCGGGAAGCAACCCGATGTACCAGAAAGTCGCGGAGATCGTGAGGTACGTGCTGATGGCAAAAAAGTCCCAAATCAAAGGCGATCGGAAATTGATCCAGAGCGAACCGCGTGAGTTCGGATAGGGCAGCATCCAGAAGGCGAGCCAGGGCCGGCCCATGTGAATGACCGGAAACAGGCCTGCGCACATCACGGCAAACAATGTCATCGCCTCAGCCGCTCGATTGACCGAGGTTCGCCAGCGCTGTCGAAGCAGAAACAGAATCGCCGAGATTAGCGTGCCGGCGTGGCCGATGCCGATCCAGAAAACGAAATTCGTAATGTCGAACGCCCACCCAACAGTGGTGTTCAAGCCCCAGGTGCCGATGCCCGTGGCCGTCTGATAGACGACGGCAACGACACCGAGCATCAGCGCCGAGAACGAAAGTCCCAATCCGATCCACCACAGGCCGGACGGTTTGGCGTCGAGCGCGCTGCACACCTCACGCGTGACATCGCCAGCCGATTTGTTACCGGTGATCAGAGGGGCCACCGGCAGCTCGTGGACTGAAGCTGCGTCAGCCACGGCCTTTTCCGCCATGCCGAACGAGCTTCAGATATCGTACGGCCGGTTTTGTATTGAGGTCCTCGAGCACGCGGTAGGCACGATTGCTTTCTGCCAGCGCGGCGACCCGGCTTTTCGGGTCGTTCAGATCTCCAAACACAATCGCATCTGCGGGACAGACTTGCTGGCATGCAGTCTTGATTGCGCCGTCCGCGATCGGTTGCCCCAGACGCCGGGTCTCGATCCTGGTCTCCTCGATGCGCTGTACACACATCGTGCATTTCTCCATCACACCGCGCGAGCGAACAGTGACATTCGGATTGAAGACAAGATTCTGGAGCCGGTCCTCATGAGGGTAGTCGAACCAGTTAAACCGCCGCACCTTGTATGGGCAGTTGTTGGCGCAGTACCGTGTGCCGACGCACCGGTTGTATATCTGCTCGTTCAGTCCCTCGTCGCTGTGCACCGTGGCCAGCACCGGGCATACCGTTTCGCACGGCGCATTCTCGCAGTGCTGACACATCATCGGCTGATGGGCGACCTCCGGCTCTTCGTCGCTGCCAGAGTAGTAGCGATCAATTCGGATCCAGTGCATCTCGCGCTTCCGCCGCACTTCGTCCTGACCTACGACTGGAACGTTGTTCTCCGACTGACACGCGATCACGCACGCCGAACAACCGGTGCAGGTATTAAGATCGATGGACATGCCCCATCGGTGTCCGTTCGACGGATGATCGGAAGGCCAAAGATCGCCCTCGGCATTGCTCTCGCGGCTCTGCTGCGGTAGTCCTGATGCCGCGGCAAGCTCTGCCAATGTCATTTCCTGGACGATGGGACGAGGTTCCTGCCCCTCCATCCCTTCGAGCGAGTGATGGATCTGCGTCGAGGCGAGTGGATGCCTGCGCCCGGTCTTGACGACGGTTACCGCGAGGCCCGAATACCGTCGCCTATTGTCCATGGTTGTGACGAACGGTGAAGCGTTGGCGCCAACCAGGCCCACCGGTGGACGCGCCTCGAACCACGGAGGCCCGACCTTGGCGAATCGATCGGTGCCAGCGCGGCCGTATCCGAGCGCGATCGCTACGGTCGCGTCGTGCTGCCCGGGCTGGATAAATGCAGGAAGCTCCAGTGGCGGGGCGCCGTCTGCGGCCACACGCACCACGTCACCATCGGCAATGCCCAGCCGCCCTGCGGCGGCTGGCGAAAAGCATGCGTAGTTGTCCCATGTGACCTTCGTCACGGGATCGGGCAGCTCATGGAGCCACGCGTTATGGCCGTGCCGTCCGTCGAACATCCCAATCTTCGAATACAGCACCAGAGAGAAGGCATTGGGCGCCAACTCTTCAGGACGCAGAACTTGCTGAACCACTTTGAGGTCGAAGGGCCGCGTTTTCGACTCGCGGGGCGCAATCTCGGCCACACCGTGTTCGAGAGTTCGGGACCAGAACCTTTCGAACGGATCGGAACTGCCGGAGACTTTCGCTCGTGGATAGATCTCGTTCTCCCAATGATCGCGTACGACGTCGAGCGCTGGCCTTGGAGTTCCGGTCGTCCAAGCCGACAGGCTTTCCAGTATCGAACGTGTGTCATGCAACGGAAGAATCGCCGGCTGCGTGAGGCTCACAACGCCGGACACAGGCTCTGCATCGCTCCAACTCTCGAGATAGTGATGATCGGGACAAACGAAGTGAGCAAGGCTGGCTGTCTCGTCGATTCGTTCTGCGGTGCTCACGAGCAGCGGCATGCGCTGGAGATCCTTCGCCAGGGTCGCGGCATCCGGCAGGTCGTATACGGGATTCGCTCCCGCGACAATAAGCGCCTGGACGTCGCCACGCGCCAATTCGGCACGCAGTTCAGCGAGCTCGCTATCGCTTCCTTGACGCTGGTAGGACGGCTTCTCCAGATCGAGCGTCGCGCCGTATGCTCCAATCTCGCGGTTGATGAAGTTACATAGAACCTGGACGCGGACATCCTGGCTCGACGAGATCACCAGCGCACGGCCTCGAGCCGCCCAGAGCCGCTTCGCGATCGCGTCGAGCGCCGGCTCCAACGGAGAAGGCGCGAGATCTGCGTTGTCGATCTGGAATCCAGCTGCGCGCGAGAGCCCCATGGCAAGGTGTGTCACAATGTGCCCCATCTCGCCCGGTGAAACCCGCAAACGCTGGTCGGCGTTCGATCCGGTCAGGGACAATCGCGACTCGATTTGAACATGGTAAGACTTCGACGGCGAACGCTCGTCGATTCGGCGGCGGCTGGTATAGCCGCGCGTGTATTCCACGGGTGAAATCCACGTGCCCAGGAAATCGGCGTCGAATGAAACGATAACGTCCGCACGATCGAAGCGATAACGAGGCAGGAGGCGGGCTCCATGCGTCAGCGCATGGGCGTCCAGCACAGCCGACGTCGAGATCGGATCGTAACTGACGTGTCGTGCGTTCTTGAAGCTGCCGAGGAACGCGGTGATAAGGGCAGCGGTCGTCGGGCTGGTGATCGTTGGCGTCAGCAGTCGTACGGCGCCTCCCTGCTGCCGGATTCGATCGAGGGTTGTCGCGATCTCCTTGTCGACATCGGACCACGTACTGCGCTGACCGCGCCGTGTCGGGTACTGCAACCTCTCGCCGTCGTACAGGCCAAGAATCGAGGCTTGCCCCACGGCGCATGTCGAGCCGCCCGACAGCGGGTGATCGGGATTGCCCTCGATTTTTACCGGCCGTCCGTCGCGGGTGGTGACAAGCAATCCGCAGCGCGCCTCGCAGGCATCGCACGTGGAACCATAGAGCACCGGTCGGCCTGCGACAAGTCCCCCTTCCGGTTGCTGCAGGTAGGGGATCGACCTGAGTTCGGGCGGACGGCTGCAGCCGGCCGCCACCGCTGCCGCGAACGTGAAACCGGCCGCCTTGAGAAAGCTTCGACGTGTCGTGATGAACTCGGGATCGCCGTTGACTTCATCAATGACAGACTCAGTGTTGCTTGATGGGCTTGATGCGTTCGCGGGGTTCATCACTTGATGGCTGCGCCCGGTCGGGCTTGAATTCGCTGCGCTCATCCAATAGTGTTTTGGGTTCTCTGGCATCTTCCTGTTAATAGTGACAAGTGACACAATCGGTGGACGCATGCACCGGTTTGCCCGCGACGCCTGTTTGATTGGCGTCGCGGTGGCAGCTCACACACCACCCCATCGACAGTGTTTCGAACTGACGCATGCGATCCATCGTTTCAACGGGTCCGTGGCACGTCTTGCAGGTTACGGCAGCGGTGATATGTGCGCGGTGGTCGAAGTACACGAAATCCGGCAACTGGTGGACCTTTTTCCAGGCAATCGGCTTCGGCAACTTTCCGGCGACTGGCTTCAATGCCTTGTCGAATGCCAGCGAGTCATACAATTTCCGCAACTCTGGCGACTCCGCAGGATTCGACTGCTTCTGTGCCGCAAACGAAGAGGTCACGCTCCTGTGGCAGTTCATGCAGGTGCTGAGCGAAGGAATGCCGGCATAGCGGCTCGTTTCCGCGCCCAGGTGACAGTACACGCACGGAATCTGCATCTCGCCTGAGTGGAGTTTGTGTGAGAAGTCGATCGGTTGAACCGGCGCATAGCCTTGATTGTTCCCGGGGGAACGCCACGCAATAGTGAGGGTCACCAGGCTCAGTGCGAGGGCCGTCGCCAGCCCGACGGTTATGATACGTCTGTGCATGCCACGGTTAATCCATTCCGAACGTCAGAACACGCTGCCCGCCCCGCTGCCGGACGCCGTAGCCGGATCCCAACAAGCAGCACCCCGCTGGCCCCACGTCCTGGCGGTCGGCTCGCCGGTAGCGTCACCCGTTCCGAAGTAGATCGTGTAACGCCGGACGTGAAGGATAAGCGATTCAAAGGGAGTGCGCAATCCATAACACCGACATCCATAACGTGGATGAGTGCCCACGTCCTGGTCGCGGAAAACCCGTACGCCGCAATTACCAAGCGGACGCTACCGTGAACTTCGATCTGACCTTGCGGACGAAGAAGTAAATCGTTACTGTAGGCGCGGACGGATTTGCCCACAATCGTCCAGGGAGAAAACCCATGCGGCGAAATATCATCTGCGCGTTCCTCTGCGTCATTTTGATCAGCCTAATTCTGTTTGGCCAGCGCGGGCCGGCGCCGCCCGATCCGAATGCGGCACCCGCGAGCGATGTTGTGATTGGTTCGGGCAACTTCAGTCCGATCGTGGCCGATCTGGAGCGGTCTCTTCGTTTCTATAACGGCCTGTTCGGAACCCCGCCTCCCGCGACGATTCCAGCCTGGTCCAGCGATCCCGCACTGCTGAACTTCCTGGGAAATCCCACTGCGCAGATTCGCTTTTCCCAGGTTTCGATTCCCGGATCTTCGATGCGAGTTGAGATCGTCGAGTTTAAAGATATCGACCGAAGGCCAGTGTTTCGCCGCTTGCAGGATCCCGGCGCGGTCCGGCTCATTCTGCTTGTGCGAAACCTCGACACATTGCTGGAACAATTCAAATCACAAGGCGTTTCAGTAATTTCGGCTGGCGCTGTGCCGGTCACGCTTCGAAATCACGATGCCGGCCGTGCAGTAGTGGTGCAGGATCCGGACGGATTCTATATTCAGCTCATGCAGCCCAATACGCTGCCCAATACCACGGCGCCGGCAACCAGCAACGTTATCGGGGCGCGTTTTGGCCTTACCATCAGCGATACCGACCCGGCGATGAAGGTTTATCGTGACCTCTTGGGGTTCAAGCCGGAAATCGACTCCGCATTCAGCAGCGACCAGCCACTACAAGATCTATGGAACACCCGCGGCGCTCAGTTTCGTCGTAGTACCGCGAAGATCCCGGGATCCGCAGTGGAAATGGAATTTCTGGAGTTCAAAGGCGTCGAACGAAAGACCGTCGAGGCACGCATTCAGGATCCGGGCTCCACGCGCTTTCAGTTGCGCGTGCGCGATACGGATGTCGCCGTCAAACCCCTTGTTGCCGCAGGCGGCAAGGTCATCACGACGGGCGGCGACGGCGGGCCTATTCTGATGAGCGGCCTCCGCGTCGCAATTGTGCGGGAGCTGAATAATTTGTTCCTGGTGATTATGTCGCAGCCGCCGCGGCCCGCTGCGCAGTAGGAACTTCCCGGCTGTAGTCAATGTAGGGGCGGTCTATGACCGCCCACAATTCGGAGGATTGCGGGCCGCTCAATTGCGGGCGGTCATAGACCGCCCCTACATTGGGGAAGCGCAAGCCTATGGCCGTGCACAGTCCTTCAATTCACAACCTGGCAGAATCAAGATCGCGCGCGGTCACAGACCGCGCCTACAGCTTTCAACCTGCTGCGTGGATCCGTTCGACAGACTCCACAAATACCGGCTGCGTGATCACGCCGCGCGATACGACCTTGAAAGCATCATCGTGGGTCAGTACCACAGCGGGAGTATTTGTTGCGGAACGGGCATCGGTGACGATATCGAAACAGTCGTAAAGACCGGCATCCCCTTCGATGCTGCGAATTGGAATTGCGAGTTTTTCGTCATGTCCGGGAGTGCCGATCAGCAACAGCCGACCATTCAGAATTTCGGCTTCGGGCTCGAGATAGGGCGGAAGGAATGAAATAAGATCATTCGGAGACTTCCACTCGAGGCAGGCGCGCCGGAATACGGCCAACATATTTGCCGAAAGGGAGTCCTTCAGAATTGAGAAACGAATCTGTCCGTGAGGTGTAATGATTTTTTTCTTAACCCGCACGTATTCGGTATCCCGCGGTTTCTCGGGATACTGAAGCGGTGAATAGGTCGGTACTGGCTTTATAAGACTTCGACGGATGTTTTCCGATATTCCTGCAAGGATTCGCTGGTTGGGGTTTTGATCGCTCACTATCTCCGGGATCACCGGCGCTGCTGCATCCGCACTGACGGCCCTCCGGGCTGCCGAAACAGCTGATGGCACAACTGCCGGAATCACCGCCGTTTCAGGCAGCGAAGCCCCTGAATCGATCTGGTCGCTGCCGTTACCGGTTTGTTCTCGCGAGAGTGGTACCGGTTCACTTTTGAGTTCGATGGTGATTGTTTGAGGAGATTGCGGTTCCGCTTTGAGCTCTTCTTTCTCACCCATCTCTGCGGCCAGTTGCACCTTCACAACATCGTGAGGCCGTGCCCTGCGTGTCTTGCGTTTCATAAGGACGCTGGTCAGGTAGAGCAGGGTCACCGCAAGAACTGAAAGAACAGCAAACTGAAGGACTATTTCATTTGCCATTGAGATCTCCTCGTGTCGAATGGTGACAATCATGTCGAAAGTGCGGACAGAAATGGTCCATTCAGCACGAGAATCGTGAATTTCCAATCCTTATGAAGTAGCGGCCGACAGATGGACCACATCTGGGAGCTGTTACGGCTAGCTTTTCCTCACTGAAAAAAACAGGAGTGACGACGATGTCGCAAAAACAGTCGACAGATACGATCGAGCGTATTGATGTCAGCGATTCGGCAAACGGCAGTCCGTCCAAACTCGCTGAACTTGCGCGGCAGGCATACCAGCAGAGGCGCACGAAGGATTGCCTGGATCTGACGAGGGCCCTGTTGCTGATCGATCCGGACAACATAGAAGCACAGCAAATGCGTTCTGTGATTCGAACTGAGATACAACAGGATCTCGATAACGCGAGGACGTTCCTTCGTCAGGCTCAATCCAGACAAGGCAGCGAGGGAGATCCGGGGATTTCTGAAAATCCACAGCCCGAATCCTTTCCCCCGGTCGATGCCGCCGCATCCGACGCGGATTCATTTGTTACGGAGGGGCGGTCGCGAAAAATTCGCTGGATTGCAGCTGCGGCTATCGCCGCCGCCATCATCATTGCCGTCAGCGTGATCAAAATCAGATCCGGTTCGAATTACGTGGAAGCGTCGGTTCCTGCGCCGATTGCAGCGGATCAACCCAAGCAGGTCGTGAGTGACAGCGCGGGCCCAACGGGCCAACCCACCATAAACATCCCAGTTCCAGTCCAAACATCTCCAGTTCCCACGCCCGTAGCCTTGTCTCGTCCCCTTCCGGTCCTTGTATCCCCTGTGGCGCGCGCTTCCTCCACGGATTCACAACCCGATTCCATTCCCCCGGCACAACCGCCGGCTGCGGCAAAAGGGTTTCTTGCCGTGAGTTCTCCGACTTCCGTAGAGATCTATGAAAACGGCTCACTTCTCGGGTCGGTGCCGGTTTCGCTCGAACTCTCGGCCGGCGTGCATACGCTGGAATACCGCCATGGAAATCTCCGAAAAATTCTCACGCACATCATTAATGGCAGTGAAACGACGAAGGCGTCCATCGCATTCGAGGTAAACGTTCAGGTGAACTCCAGGCCATGGGCTCGGGTTTTCCTTGAAGGTGCGGACCGAAAGGAGCTCGGGCAAACTCCGATGAGTTCCATTTCCGTTCCGATTGGAGGCGTGTTGACCTTCGAGAATCCGCAATTTCAGGCAAAGAAATATCGAGTCACCGGAAATGAAACCGGAATTCAGATCGTCTTTCCCTAGAGGCAAACCATGTCAAAAATTGCTGTTGCGTTGCTGATGATCGTTCCTGTTTGCACATTTGCCTGGCCCGGTCCTCCCGACGAGCCGCGCGAAATGCTTGCTCAGGCTGAACTTCTTTACGAGGCGGCGGATTTTGGGAAGTCTGTCGAAATGCTGCTGCAGGCCGATGAATTGCTGCAAAAGCTGCCCGCCCCGCTGGAATTAAAGGCGAGCGCCAAAATGCAGCTTGCGCTCGGATTCATGGGATTAAACAACAACGATCGGGCGAAGTCCTACTTCCTTGAACTGTACAAAATCGATCCCAATTTTCGTCTGGATACACAAAATCTCGCGCCCAAAGTCATCGCTCTGGCCGACGAGGCAAAGGCCGAACAGAATGCCGCGAGATGCCGATCCATAGTGGACGAAGCTCAAAATCAGCTGCAATCCGGCAACAGTGAAGCGGTGGTGAAGCTGATTGCTTCGAACAGCAGCAATTGTCCGGCGATCAGTTCTCTTGCCACGAAAACTGCCGATCTGATTTACAAGGACGGTATGGAAGCGTTTCGAAAATCCCAGATGACGGACGCCTTAAAAAAGTTTCGCGCCGCTCTCAGCCTTGATCCCACAAATGAAATGGCGGGGCAGTATGCGGACCTGACCCAATCCAAAATCGAAGTTACGGCGGAGCGAAGCCTGATTGCCTGGCGCAGGGATTTCAGCGCCGGTGATTTTGCCACGGCGGTCCGCGATTTTCAGGAGCTGGTAACAGTCAGCGATTCGAAAACCCTCAGCGATATCCGTCAGGAATATCGGCAGACCTTATCTGGACTTGCCGATTCCTGGAAGCGCGCCTGTTCCTCGGAAGACGTGGAGACCATGGAAAAACTCCGGGCGCGTGCGAACGGGCTGATCCCCGAGCCGGAGTTCGGGCGGGATATTCTTGACACAATGCAGGGGTGTTTGCCGACCAGTTGTATTCCGACTGAGAGCCGCCTTGCCATGACGCGCATCGATAAGCGCGTGGATCCTGAGTTTCCGCCGGCGGTCATCTCCCATATCAAGAATCTCAACGTCACTGTTCGGGTCAAAGCCAGAATCGACGTGAAAGGAAATATCGCAATCACAGACATTCAGGGTGGGGATCCTCTTCTTTACAGCGGAATTCGAGAGGCGGTCAATCAGTGGAAATTCCGGCCGACCCTCACCGAACTCGGTGCCCGATGCGTGGATACTGAAATCCCGATTGTCATTCGTTCGTCGAATTAGGAGCGTAGAGTGACAACGCACGCGGGCAATTCCGGCGGCCAGTCTCCGGGAACCAGTTCCACCCCAGCGTACCTGAGTACGGAACCGGCGGATATCCGAATGGCACTCCAGGACATCCGGGAGTTATCCCTGCAGGCAGAGCCGGATTCGGCCCGGATTCGGCGAAGCCTTCTGATGCTGCGCGCGCTTTTTGAGGATCTGTCGGTCAATGCGCAAAAGGTCGTGGACAGGCTCGATCAGGGACCCGGATTGCCGCCATCGGAAGCACGCCGCCTGATTGAATACGGCAAGCGTCTGATCTATGAGCTTCAGCAGGAGTCGGAGCGTATATCAACCATGATTCTTGAAATTGAAGCTGCCGGATTTGAACGGCTGCTGCAGGCAATTGACAAGAACACCCTTCGAGAAACTCTGGATACACCCGGGGGCGGTGCTGCGGATTGCCACTGGCAATCCCAGTGGCAGTTGTTCCGGCGCTGGTTTATTTCGCAACCCGATTCTCCGTCCAGTTCACAGATCCTGCGCGATTGTGCGGTGGCCTCGATTTCCAGTCTTCTGCGCAATATCCGAAACGCGCGCGACGATCGGATGCATCGCATCGACCGCACGACAGACTTCCTTGTTCTGGCGCAATGGTTCGCTGAAGCCGCATCCGACGAAGAGGCGCATCGATTGTGGCTTGCAGCGTTTGGCTTGAATAGTGCGCGTCACCTGACAATCGACGATGCATCTCTCCAGGATCACGAGTCCCGGAATATTTCTCCGGATTCAAGCTGGGCGGATGCCCCGCCGCTAAAGATTTCGAACGAATCTCGAAAGTATTCCGTTCAGTCCGCCGTCGGCGCGCTGAGCCGAATTATCGATCGCAGCGCAGAAAAGGAAAAGCTCGCCGTCTCCAGCCGGGACGAAGCAGAGCGTCTTCTGAGTACGCAGCGCCGGTTCTGCGACAATGGGCGCACGCGCTTGTCGGAAATCCCCTTTCTTCAGAACAACGAGTTGGATCTCCTTCTCGATCTACTGGGAGAAGCGATGTCGGCGCGAGTGGATCCCACAGAACCAGTCGAGGTCCTGTTCGCCGACGGATGCCTGAGGATCAAACTTGAGCCCACTGGTGAAAATCGGCAGGCCACCATCCGGACTTCCGAAGGAATGTTCCGCGGCCCGGATCATTGGATCAGTATTGAACGGATTCCCACTCCAGAGGTTTCCGAGGTATTGCTTTGACTGGGACTTCTCAGGCTGCCGCGCCGCAGCCCACGCCCGATGTTCTTGCCGAACGGCGGCGCGCTCTGCGTGCACTGCTGCGAAATCCGCTGCTTCCGGCCGATGGTGGAACATCCGGCGAATACCTGATGGTTCGGCGTCATTTCGAATGGCTGAAGCAATGGTTTGCGGATCTTCCGGCGTGGAAGCTTTCAATCGACAAGGCAGTCGCCAGGTTGCGCAAGCTTCCCGGAGATCCCAACGATCCGACTTACTCCGCTGCCGACAGCAGTAGTGGAACGGCATTTACCAGAAGAAGATATGCCCTGCTGTGTCTGGTTCTCGCTGCGCTGGAACAAATGGATCATCAGGCGGCGCTTCGCGGAATTGCCCGGGAAGTTCAGGGATATGCCACTGACAGGGGGGAGTTGAGGGCAGCCGGCCTCATTTTTGATTGTGACAACTACGATCATCGGCGGGACCTGATGCATGTGGTTCGGCTGCTCTGCGATATTGGCGTACTGCGCAGAATCGAAGGTGAGGAAAAGGTATTCCTGAATCGCACAGACGCAGCGGACGTGCGATATGAAATCAATCGTCATGTTCTTTCGGTAATGTTGCAGAGTTCCCAGAGCCCATCCGAAATCAAGGCAACGGAAAAGCGTGTCCATTCACCTTCCGTTTCCTTACGTATTTCACAGCTGGCGGATCATTCGCTACCCGCAACGGACGAAGCCCGAAATCGGGGATTGCGAGCGAGGTTGTTGCGGTCCCTGTTGGACAGTCCGGTGTTGTATTTCCATGAATTGAGCACTGAAGAGAAGGCCTACCTGGAGAAACATCGCAATCATCTTCTCCGTGAGGTTCACGACTCAACCGGACTTATTGCCGAAGTCCGCCATGAGGGGATAGCCATGGTGGACGATTTAGGGGACTTGACTGATATCCGGCTGCCGGATTATGGAAGCGAAGGACAATACATCCTGCCATTAGCGCAGTGGTTTGTCCGGTGCCTCAAAAACGACTCCGAGAGGGCAATTCCCTTTCCTGAAGTTGAGGCACAGCTTCGCCGGATCGTTCATATTTCCGACGCCGAAGTGAGCAACGAAAATCCAGAGACTGGGACCGTGTCTCGGCGAACCCACGACTTGCTGCTGCGACTCCGGGCGCTTCGCCTTATTCAGTTCACGGCCAGCGGAGTTCGACCGCAGCCGGCCATCTGCCGTTATGCGGCTGAGCCCGCCGCTGAGGTACATGACGACCGGAGTGGCATTCGGTAATGCGAGTTCAGTCGACATCCCTTCCGCATCCGCAGCGCGAGCGATGGCAGCCCCTTCGCAGTGGCTTCGTCAACCTGTATCGATACGATCAGGAAGAATTTCATTATGAAAACGGCCGGTTATTGCTGCGCGGAAATAATGGAACCGGCAAGTCGCGCGTCCTTGCTCTTCAGCTTCCTTTCCTGCTCGATGGCGAAGTGACGCCGGAGCGGCTTGAACCGGATGCCGACCCTTCGAAAAGAATCGAATGGAACCTTCTTATGGATCGCTATCCGGAACGTACCGGATATTCGTGGATCGAGTTTGGGCGCCGCGAATTGAACGGGAAGGAACATTATCTGACGATCGGATGTGGTCTGTCTGCAGCGCATGGACAGCCAGGAGTTCGCCGATGGTTCTTCGTCACCAGTCAACGGATAGGACAGAATCTGGAGCTTGCCGGCGATTCGAAACAGGTATTCGGTAAAGATCAGCTAACTGTAAAGATTGGATCCGCAGGCCGCGTCTTCGACAGTGCGGCAGAGTATCGTAGTGCAGTCAACGATGCATTGTTTCAACTTGATGAACAACGGTATTCCAGCCTTATCAGCCTCCTGATCCAGTTGCGCCGGCCGCAGCTGACGCGGCGTTTGGAAGAGCAGGACTTGTCTCGTGCGCTTAGTGAGGCACTGGCTCCGGTGTCGCCGGCGCTGATTGCAAATCTTGCCGAAGCGTTTCAGGAACTCGAGTCGGATCGCAGCCAGTTGAATTCATCCCGATTCGCTTTGGCAGCAGTCGAGCAATTCCTGAATGGATACCGCGCCTATGCCGAGGTTGCTGCAAAACGGCGGGCCGAGCGAGTTCTCGCGGCACACGACGAATACGAAATTGCGATCCGGGAAATTCTGCTTGCCGAGTCCGAGTGCGACCGTTCGCTCGAGGAACTGGGCCGGCTGAAATCGGAACTGTTGCGGCTCGACTCTGAAAAGCAGTCGCTGCGGTCCGAGATTGAAGTTTTCGAACGCAGTACGAAATCCCGGGACGCACAGGCGGTCGAGCAGGCCCACCTGCTGGCGATTGAAGCGAGGAAACAGGCCGATACTGCGGCTGCAGATGTGGCCGAAGCTTCCCGATTTCGGAAAAGCTGCGTCGATGAATACTTCAAACTGAGAAATACAGCGGATCAGCGCCAGCTTCGCCTGAATGCAGCGGCGGACGCCGCTGCGGCTGCTGCAGTTGCAGCAGGAATGGAAAGCGCGCATCGAAGATGTTTTGCAGAATGCGACTTGAATGCCGCGGATAGTGCCTATCTGGAACGTTTGAAGGAAAACATCGCGGACGCCGTACATACGCATAGTGCGGGCATTGAAAAAATCGAAACACTGAGCGAAAACGTTTCCACGTTCAGAAGTGAACTGCGGCGTGCCTGCGCCGACAGAGACTTGCTGTCGGGACTGCTTGACGATGCCCGGGAGCAATGGAATGCGGCCCTTGCGGAACATCAGTCGGCCGTCACAACGTTCCTCGGCGCCGCTTCGAATTGGACTTCGGGTCTGACCGAACTTCCATTGCCTTTCGACGAGTCCTTTCTGAGATCGGTTTCAGATTGGTGCAACCGGCCGCATGGCCCAAATCCGTTCGCGGCGGCAAGTCGTCATTCGGTGGAGGAACTCACCCTGAATTTCTCTGAGACTCGCGCCTGCCTGAAACAGATCGAACAGATTCAGACCGCGGAATTGAATCAGCTCGAGATTGAGCTGGAGCGGCTGAATTCCGGCGCAAAGGTGAACGAATCGCAACGCCGCCAGGTCCTGGAATTACAGTCGGAAATTGCCGAGATCCAGGGCAAACTGGATCCCATTATCGATTCCATTCAGGATCTGAATCGCCGGGAAAGCATTCTCCGGAGTGAAGCTCTCGCCACGCCTTCTGACGAGAGTGTCCGAAAGATCTACGAATACTCGATTGCCTTGTCGCGTCACGTCGACAGCCTGCGGGACAGGGTCCAGAGTGTTGAAGATTTCGTGCAGCAGAAACAACAGCAGTGCGACCGGATTGTCGAGTCCTTCAACCGCACGGCATCGGAACTGGGGCTTGCGGATTGGATTCACGACTTGAAGGCTCTGCATGAGGGAATTCTCAACTAT